>NZ_JBCPDH010000004.1:134716-134885 GCF_040915545.1 Collinsella aerofaciens
TAGGTGCGTGCTCTCAAGCAACGAAATTTATTATACGGACGAATCAGCTCAGGGCAAGAACTTTTTTAAGAAATTTTCCGGCCTAGTCATTGGCCTTGATTATCAACTTCATCCGAACACTTCCCACATTCATCCGCACATGTGCGGATGAATGTGGGAACCCGATACC
>NZ_JBCPDH010000005.1:0-21560 GCF_040915545.1 Collinsella aerofaciens
CAACCGTATTCCAGATTCTAGGACGCCGGGCCGACTCGCTTCGGATGGGGCTCTACACCAACTTTCTCGACACTACCCGTCCTTGGATTGTGTGGCTGAATGAAGGACGTGGTTGGTGGGGCCTTTTGTCCCGGTCGCTGTTTCGCGGCTTTGCCGCGAAAGGCGCGTTGCTTTGGGGATGGATGGGGGGCGGGGTTGTTGCGGCTTCTTATCCCTTTGCTTTTTCGCGGCTTTGCCGCGAAACGCGCAGCACCTTGGGAAATGCATTGATGCGTGGACGGGGCTGGATTGAGGATTCAAATGGCTAGAGAGATATGGGCGCGAACGAGAAATCGTTATTGGGGTCATCCTTTTCCATAAACTCATCGAGACAAAACGTCATGTAGATTGGAACGTACAGAACCTTGCCCTCTTTGCTGAGGTTCTCGTGGCTCAGTACAACGGCCTCGGGAATTTTGTACTCGCCCACACTCATCAGACGATCGAGAGCCGCATGCGCTCGAACCTTCTTGCCCGATTTGACCTCGATTGGGACAACATGCCCGTGGGCGCCTTCGATCACAAAGTCAACTTCACCGACCTCACGCGTTTGGTAGTACCATGCATCCGCCCCGAGGGCAACGAGTTCCTGCGCGACCACGTTCTCATAGAGACCACCAAGGTTGGGAGTTTTCATATCAAGATAGACAGAGCGTGCAGTGCTGCCGGGGTATCGCGATGCGAGCATGCCTGTATCAGACTCGTATAGTTTGAAGGCTGTCGTTTTCTCCGTCCTCTTGAGAGGACTCCGTGGCTCCGTCACCCTGGCGACCATCAATCCAACACCTGCGTTAACAAGCCACAGGAAATCCTGCTCATATTTTTTAAGGCGAGCTCCCTCACCCAGAGACGAAACAACAAAGCGATGAGACTCCGCCTCAAGCTGAACGGGAATTTGCTCAAAAATCGACCGAACGTTAAACGCTCGAGTCGATGCATATTTTGAGATATCGCTTTTGTACTGATCGACCAGCTGAGTTTGAAGCTCACGTGTGCTCACGAGCGAATAACCCGAATCAATATAGTTCTGAACGACCTCCGGCATACCGCCGCAAACGATATAAGCTCTATAGTTCTTGAGCATCGCCTCATGAATATAGTTTTCGACAGGATGTTTCTCGACAAGGCAGCTGCGAATGCCTGCAAGCACATTCTCGCTGACGCTGTTTGCCCAACAAAACTCTTCAAAATCCATCGGGCGCATAACAATGTGCTCTACATACCCCACCGGAAAAGAAGAGATCCCCTTAAACTCAGTCCCAAGCATAGACCCCGAGAAGACATAGCTAAAGCGCCCATCCTCGACCAACGCCTTCATGAGTGTAACGATCTGCGGATACTCCTGAATCTCATCGACAAAGACAAGCGTATCGCCCTCAACAAGCGGCGCATCCGCAAGAAGGGCTACGCGGTTGATAAAGTCAACGGAGTTCTTTGCGCCAACAAGTGCATTCCTTGCTTCGACATCGAGTAGTAAATTGACCTCAAAATACGAAGCGTAGTTGCTTTTTCCAAACGCGCGAATCGCATAGCTCTTGCCAATCTGACGCGCACCAGTAACGAGTAATGCCTTATTGGAGTTATTCTTCCAGCTCAAAAGCCTATCAGTGACCTTACGGCGTAGCATTAAACCCCCAAATGACAAAAATTAACAGATAGAATCGCCTAAAATCATACAAAAATTGGCAGATAATATTGTCGTAAATATACAAAAATTGGGAGATAGCAAAGGTTCGAATAGGCCTCAAAGCCACTGAAACAGTGCTCTACTTTGCGAAGGGGCTGGGGACGCTGTTGGGTGCGTCTCCAGCCCTCTGATTCTTACTTTGGATCCCGATGGTGGGGTGTTGTCGGTGCTGCTTGCTTGGTTACCTTGTCTCGCCGGACTCCGTGCGTAGGCGGTAGCCGTGGACGAGGTCGCTGATGGCCGGCCAGGGAATCTGGCGATCAACCCAAAATTGGAGCTGGACCAGATAGCGCTCGGTGGCGCGGGTGAGGGCTGCAAACTGTTCGTGAGTCTCTACCTGGGCGTAGAGGTCGCGGCTGTGGGCGAGGATTGCCGTGGTGTCATCCATTTTGCCGGTGACGTCGAAGGCGCCCGAGAACCAGTCGCACAGGCGTGCGGCACTGTTTTTGATCGTTGCGAGGTCGGCGGTGCCGTCGTTGGCGTTTTCGTTGGCCTGGGCTCGCAGGAGGGAGAGGGCGTCGGCGGCGTTCATGCAGTAACCGACGGTGAAGTTCCAGACGGCGAATTCGCGGCCGGTGTCGAGTTTGCGGCGGCGCATGTAGTCGATGTCACGCGGTTCCTCGAGCATCATTTGATCGGCGAGGGCCTCAAGTGCAGTGGTGTACTCGGCAAGGTCGAGCGTGAGCAGATTGTTGATATCCATCATCTTTAGGCCTCCGTTTCGATCTCGACGATTTCGTTTTTAATGTACATGCCCTGGTTGTCCCAGACATTGCGGCAGGCGGCGGCAAAACGCTCGCGGTCGGCTTCGCAGATGCGGGCGAACATGTTGCAGGTGCCAAAGGGCTCGCACACGTCAAAGAAGATGCAGATTGACGACCATCCGCCATACCAGCTCACGGCGCCCGCTGGCTCGTGAAAGACGGGGTTCTCGATGTGCTCGTAATTGGCGATGGGGCCCGAGACAGGATAGGTTACCTCGGCATCGCAGATCTTGGCCGAAAAGATACGTGACTCGACCGGACAGGACGATTCGAACAGCTTGCATGCCTCGGGAGCCTTGTCCCAGAGCATGTCGGCGAGAAACGTCTCGCCATTTAGCGTGATCTTGAGCATTTTTGTCATAGTAAGGACCTCCTCAATCCGTCGCTCAAGGGGTTCGCTGGCGGATAAGGAGAAGACAGCAGCGGGGTCGCCGAACCCAAACTTCACGACAGATCTCTGTCGCCCCAGCCCGCGCTGTTCTTCGCTAAAGTACCATGCAGCAATTGCGCGCGCAATATCAGTTTTTGATTTTCTGGAAGCGGCAATCGACGAGACGGCTCGCCGGCTGCCGGCCGACGCGCGGTATGGGCGCTCGTCTATTCCTTAAGTTGGATGAAAAACGCCATGTTATTGCAGGGCTGCATACTCGTCCAATAAGTGCATAGAATCTCGTATAGTGCGAGTAAGATTTTGCGCTGTCTGTTTTATGTTTAGCAAAGATAAAGTTTGCATAATCTGGTCTAATCCCTGCTCTATTAAAATAAAGTTGCACGTAAATGACGTAGATATGCTTGAGCTGGGTTTCTTTACGCTGAGCGGGTAAAAGCGACCGTTCACCGTTCAACTATTTTCAAAATGAATAAAATGAGCGATAAAGAGAATATAAACCTTAATAAACTCGCGTATCGCACGGGCGCGGGTTATTAATGGGTTGTAGGCCTTTTACAGAAAGGATTCCAGCAATGTCTAAGCCTCTTGGCAAGCCCGATCGTATCGTCGTCGCCCTTGGCGGCAACGCCCTCGGCAACAACCCCGTTGAGCAGATCGAGGCCGTGAGCAACACCGCTCACGCTCTTCTCGGCCTGATCGAGCAGGGCAACGAGATTATCATCACCCACGGCAACGGCCCGCAGGTCGGCATGATCCAGAACGCCTTCGCCGCCGCCCACGACGCCATCGGCACCCCCGAGATGCCGCTGCCCGAGTGCGGCGCCATGTCCCAGGGCTACATCGGCTATCACCTGCAGCAGGGCATTGGCCGCGAGATGCACAAGCGCTATAAGCGTTGGCACGCCGCAACCGTCGTCACCCAGATCGAGTGCGACCCGGACGATCCCGCGTTCAAGAACCCGACCAAGCCGATTGGCCCCTTCTACACCGAGGAGCAGGCCAAGGAGTTCATGGCCGAGGATCCTTCCAAGGTCTTCGTCGAGGATTCCGGCCGCGGCTGGCGTCGCGTTGTCGCTTCCCCCGATCCCAAGAAGATCGTCGAGGCTGACTCCATCCTCAACCTGCTTGACAACGAGTTCATCGTCATCGCCTGCGGTGGCGGCGGCATCCCCGTCGTCCGCGACTATGAGAACAAGGGCTGCTACAAGGGCGTCCCCGCCGTCATCGACAAGGACCTGGGCGGCGAGCTGCTGGCCGAGGACTGCGACGCCGACGTTCTGTTCCTGCTGACCGCCGTTGAGCATGTCGCCATCAACTTTGGCAAGCCCAACCAGGAGGAGCTCGAGGACATCACCGCCGACGAGGCCGAGCGCCTGGCCGACGAGGGCCAGTTCGGCAAGGGTTCCATGGAGCCCAAGGTCCGCGCCGCCATCAAGTTCGCCCGTTCCCGCAAGGGCCGCACCTGCATCATCGGCGCCCTGGACAAGGCCGCCGAGACCATGGCCGGCCTCTCCGGTACCCGCATCCACGAGTAGCCTCTGCTCCATTGCCTCTCTCGTGGGCGCCAGGCAAGGCGCCCACAAACTAGCCTCTCTTCATGAGCCCCGCAGTCCGCTCCGACTGCGGGGCTTTTGTTTCAACCCGGCACTTGGGGACGTTCCTTTCCTGCCGGCAGCTTGGGACAGTCCCTAAAGGCTGTCCTCAACGACCACTCATTTAAGTCTGTCCCCAACGACTAGTAGTAGGCCCACATGGCTTCGACTTCGTTGAGGACCTCTACGACGCCCCAGCGTCGGGCGCTGCGGCTGGCCGAGTTGGGATCGAAGACTTCAATCTGGTCGGCGTCGTCAATACCGTAAAGTACAATGTAGTGGCCCACGTTGGTAAAGGTGCCCGGCCGAACGGCGGCGATGACGGGCGCTCCCGAACGCAGCGCCTGAGTCATCGAGTCGCGATCGTTATGAAGCTCCGTTCCGTTAAGTCCCAACTGCCACGCACCGCTCGTCATAAACGACCATTCGGTTGCACCGGTGGGGGCGTAATTGCCTGCCTCGGAAAGCGCGCACATATTGACGGGGGTCATATCGGTGCGTCCCGTCTTAAAGATATAGACCATGGTGAGGCACGTAGGCCCGCAGGCATTTTGGCGGATGGTACCGCCGGCGTAAGGCAGCTCCGACCATGCAGGGTCGATCTGATAGATATGGGGCATCGTGCCGGCTTGCCATTGCGAGCGCGGGGTCGAAAAGGCGAAAGAATAACCGGGCGCGACGGGGGCCTTGAGCAGCTTGTCCTCGGCGGTGGGCTCGAGACCGGCCGAGCCGTGGGACATACAGGAGCTCATAAGCACAAAGACCAGACAGATGAGGATAGAGCACAGTGCGAGGCAAAGCCGACGAGCCGGCAGGGCGGGGGCATTCACGTACGATGTCGAGCGGTAGGGCTTGCCGTCGCGTCCGCCTTGGGGATGCGAAAAGAAGCGGTTGATATGGCTGCCGGGCTGACGTGCGCCGTTGCGGCGCAGTTGCGGAACCTCGGCTTGGCGCTGTCGAGTGCGCGCGCCCAAGCGGCTATCTTGCTGTGCGCTTGTGCCCGTGCTCGGACGGCCACTCTGCCGTGTTCTGTTTGTCTGCTGCCGAGACGAAGGCCTGGGTTGCTCTTGAGGGCGTTGCGGATTGCTGCTCGTGGCACTTCTGGGCGTCGGCGTGGTGCGGCCAGCAAGGCGAACGCTTTGTCGCCGTTGATCACCGTCGTTGTATCCGTATGCCATTCGTACCGCCTTGTCTCATGTATAACCTGTCTATCCTACAAAAAAGATGTGCAACAAATGGGTCCGCGCGTCAAAAGCTCGGTAAACGGTACGAAAGGCGCAAAACACACGGCCTCAAAAACATCTCTATATGCGTCCGATGAGCGTACGCCCGTCGGACGGGCGACAACAATGAGCGGCAAACCGTGCCGTTCGTCCCAAAAACGGTGCCGCTCGTTTTGCAGTTCTGCCTTCGGTCGAGCTGCGAGCGGCGCTGCTGCGCCAAGGCCGTATCTTAAAGCCATGGAATAAAAGCGCGCGGCAAAACGGACCGCGCAAGGGGTGACGCCAAGGGCGTCAAAAAGGAAAGGAGGGGAACAATGGCGGACAAGAACGCAGAAGTTGCAGTCGGGGATAACGGCGGCATGAAGAAAACGCTTTCGCTCTGGAACTTCTTCACCATCGGTTTCGGTGCCATCATCGGTACCGGTTGGGTTCTGCAGGTCGGCGACTGGATGGTCGTGGGCGGCGGTCCCGTTCCCGCTATGATCGCATTCCTCTTGGGTGCAATCTTCCTCGTGCCCGTCGGAGCTGTTTTCGGTGAGCTCACGGCTGCTATCCCCATCTCGGGCGGCATCGTCGAGTATGTCGATCGTAGCTTTGGCCGTACGCTGAGCTACATCACCGGATGGCTTTTGGCCCTGGGCAACGGCATCCTGTGCCCGTGGGAGGCCATCGCCATTTCGACCCTCGTGTCCGAGATGTTCGGTAGCCTGCCCGGTCTTGAGTGGCTGCGCGCCGTCAAGCTCTACACCATCCTGGGCGCCGACGTTTACCTGTTCCCGACGCTGATCGCGCTCGGCTTTGCAGTCTACGTCATCTTCCTCAATTTCCGCGGTGCCAGCTCGGCCGCCAAGCTCCAGGCCTTCCTGACCAAGGCCCTGCTCTGCGGCATGCTGCTCGCCATGGGCGTCTCGCTGTTCACCGGCTCGCCGGACAACGCCATGCCTGTGTTCTCCCAGGTCGCCGGCGCTGGCGGCGGCAAGGCCGCCACCGAGGGCACCAGCCTGTTCGCCGGTATCGTGTCGGTCCTGGTTCTGACCCCGTTCTTCTACGCCGGTTTCGACACCATTCCCCAGCAGGCTGAGGAAGCGGCCGAGGGCCTCAACTGGAACAAGTTCGGCAAGATCATCTCCCTGGCTCTGCTGGCCGCCGGCGGCTTCTACATGGTCTGTATCTACTCGTTCGGCACCATCCTCGACTGGCATGAGTTCGTTAAGAGCCCGGTTCCCGCGCTCGCCTGCCTCAAGGGCATCAACATGCTTCTGTACCTGGCCATGCTCGTCATCGCCACGCTTGGACCCATGGGCCCGATGAACTCCTTCTACGGCGCCACGAGCCGCATCATGCTCGCCATGGGCCGCAAGGGCCAGCTGCCCGAGCAGTTCGCCGAGGTCGACCCCAAGTCCGGCGCTCCCAAGCTTGCCTGCGTCGTCTTGGGCGTCATCACCGTCGTCGGACCGTTTTTGGGCAAGAACATGCTCATCCCTCTGACCAACGTGTCGGCTCTCGCCTTCATCTTCTCCTGCGGCATGGTCGCCCTCGCATGCCTGCGTATGCGCTTCACCGAGCCCGACCTGCCTCGTCCCTACGAGGTGCCCGGCGGCAAGTTTGGCATCGGCCTCGCCATCGGTGCCTGTGCCATCATCATCGGCCTGCTTGTGATTCCGTTCTCTCCCGCCTCCCTCAACATGGTGGAGTGGAGCATCGTAATCGGCTGGCTGGTCGTCGGCCTGGCTCTCATGGCCTTCACCAATTCCCGCAAAAAGTAACGCCGAGCCGGGGCGGATCAGGTGCGCGGGCCCCTCTCTTCCGCGCACCGAACCCGGCGCCACTTGGGTAGCTTTGTGAGGCCTTAACCCAACACGGCCTCGCCCACTATATGGATCCATAAGGAGGAACCATGTCCACTAAGTATGCAATCGTTGGCGGCAAGCTCATCGACGGTACCGGTGCCGAGCCGGTCGAGAACTCCCTCGTTCTCGTCGACGACAACGGCAAGATCGAGTACGCCGGTGCTATGCAGGACCTTCCCGAGGGCGTTGAGGTTATCGACGCCGCCGGCAAGACTGTCCTTCCCGGCCTGATCGACACCCACCTGCACTTCTCGGGCAACTTGACTGATGATGACACCGACTGGGTCATGCAGCCGCTCCTCGAGAAGCAGGCCGTCGCCGTCAAGCAGGCCTATGACTGCCTCACCCACGGCCTCACCACCGTCTGCGAGATCGGCCGCTTTGGTATCCAGATCCGTGACTGCATCGACAAGGGCGTCTTCAAGGGCCCGCGCGTTCTGGCCACCGGCCTTGGCTTCTGCCGCGTTGCCGGCCACGGCGACTCCCACCACTGCAGCCAGGAGCTCAACAAGGAATCGCACCCCTGGGGCGATCAGGTCGACGGTCCTTGGGATCTGCGCAAGGCCGTCCGTCGTCGCCTGCGCGAGAACCCCGATGCCATCAAGATCTGGGCTACCGGTGGCGGCATCTGGCGCTGGGACTCCGGCCGCGACCAGCACTACTGCTCCGAGGAGATTCAGGCCGTGGTCGAAGAGGCCAAGATGGTCGGCATCCCCGTGTGGAGCCACTGCTACAACAACCACGCCGCTGCCTACGATTCCGTTCGCTTTGGCTGCGAGCAGCTGATTCACGGCTTCGATATCGATGAGCGCACCATGGACCTCATGGCCGAGCAGGGCACCTTCTTCACCCCGACGATCGCCTTCCTGCCCACCTGGTACGCCACCTATCCGCCCGTCTACGTCCCCGAGCTGCACGACAAGTACGAGGGCACCCTGGTCGAGAAGGAGCTGCAGCGCAACTACGACTGCCTGCGCGAGGCCAAGAAGCGCGGCGTCGTCATGACGATCGGCTCCGACTCCTTCTCCTTCGTCACCCCGTACGGCACCTGCTCCATCGAGGAGATGTACGAGTTCGTCGACAAGATCGGCTTCACCCCGGTCGAGACCATCACCTGTGCCACTCTCAACGGTGCCAAGATGTGCCACATCGAGGACGAGACCGGTTCCATCGAGGCCGGCAAGTGCGCCGACCTGCTGGTCGTCAACGGTGACGTCGCCGCCGACATCCACGTGCTCAACACCGACAACATGGACGTCATCATGAAGGACGGCTGGATTGTCGAGGGCGGCACCTTCGGCGAGGCAAACAAGTACAGCGCCTAAGCTACCGTTCATCGATGGCTTGATGTAAAACACAGTATTTGATGCATAATGCAATGGAGAGGGTCGCTTGCGGCCCTCTTTATTGCTATGGGGTGCGTCAGTAAGAAGGAGATGACGGTGGATCTCAATAGGCTGATTCTGGGCAAGAGCTACAACTCTACCAAGGTCTTTCGTACCGCTCAGCATGTGGTTCAAGCCATCTTGCTCGGTATTGTCGTTCCGCTGCTTATCCTGCTGCTCATCTGGGATCTAACCGATAATCCCAATCCCGTTCCGGCCGTTGTTGTCATTGCCGGCTTGGTCATGCTGTGCTTCTTCTTCTCGTACGTCTTTGTCGTTCCCGACGACCTCACATCGAGCGCAACCGACCGCACGCTCGCCATCGCTTCAAAAATATTCGCCTACACGTCGCGCGGCCTTGCGCCCGAAGTTGCCCTGGGCGCCTCTAAGATCATCCTGTCCGAAACGATCGCCTCTGCCATCTGCTTTACCGACGGCAAGCAGGTGTTGGCAAGCTGGGGCGAGGACTCGGCAAAATGCCCCGCGGGCACCCCGGTAGTGCTGCGGACTACGCTCAACGTGATCAACAGCGGTGAGCAAAGCGTGTTCTCGCGCGATGCCTCGACCGAGACAGGTGGCTACTTTCCGCGCCTGCGCGCCGGTATTGTCGCACCGCTTACCGTGCGCGGGCATTGCGTGGGCACGCTCGAGCTGTATTATCCCCGTCTGAGCAGCATCGATATGCGCCAGACGGCGCTTGCCTCGGGCTTTGCCGACCTCATTTCCACGCAGCTTGCGAGCTTTGAGCTCGAGCGCCAGGACGAGCTTACGGCCCGCGTGGAGCTGCGCGCCTTGCAATCGCAGGTCGATCCTCATTTTCTGTTTAACACCATCAGCACCATCGTGTCGCTCGTTCGAACCGAGCCCGACAAGGCGCGATCGCTGCTGATCGACTTCTCCAACTACTACCGTCAGACGCTTTCTGATTCCGATACCCTCACAACGCTCGAGCACGAGGTGGAACAGGGCACTCGCTATATCAATCTTATGCAGGCTCGTTATGGCGACGGCCGTCTGCGCGTCTCGGTCGATATCGACTTTGAGGTGCGCGATTGCATGGTGCCGCCGTTTATCTTGCAGCCGTTGCTCGAAAACTGCATCAAGCACGCGCAGCGCGAGACCGAGCCGCTTTCTATTCATGTTAGGGCTTTCGAGACCGATGACGGTTTGGAGATCATCGTCGAGGACGACGGCATCGGTATGAGCGAAGAAGTCTGCGCGCATCTGTTTGAGCAACATCGCCTGGAGGAGCCCGAGAGCATTACCGCCGACGGCTCCGTCAAGCGAGGTTGCGGCCTGGCGCTCTTCAACGTGCTTCAGCGCATCCATTTCTTTTACGGAGAAGATTCCGGCATGCGCGTGAAGTCCCAGGAGGGCGTGGGAACGCAGGTCATCGTCGAGCTGAACGGCGAGCCGCATGAGCCGGCGCCGTTGACGGCGTAGCACGCGGTTGGATTGAGAGAAAAAGAGGGGAAGCACATATGTCCGAAGGCTGGAACATCTTGGTGGTTGATGACGAACCTCCCATTAGGGCTGAGCTACGCTATCTGTTGGAAAAGGATACGCGTGTGGGCCAGATTGCCGAGGCGGGCAATGTCACCGAGGCCGTGGAGTCGATTCTCTCGAACAAGCCCAACGTGTTGTTTTTGGACATCACGATGCCCGGCCGCTCGGGAATTGAGCTTGCCGAGACGCTGCAGAACCTAAAGACGCCGCCGGTGGTTGTGTTTGTGACGGCGTTTGCCGAGTTTGCCGCCGATGCGTATAACCTCGATGCGGTCGACTATGTCGTCAAGCCGGTCGAGGACGCACGCCTGTCAAAGGCACTCGACAAGATCGAGGCAGCCTTGGGTGTCCGTCGTGTTATCCACGCTCCGCGCCAGCCTTTGCGTCTGACGGTGGACCGCGGGGGCAAAAAGGTGTTCATTCCCGCCGCAGACGTCTGCTACTTTGAGGCGCGCGCCGATTTTTGCAACGCCATCTGCGCCGAGGGAACGTACCTGATCAATGAGTCGATCTCCTCGCTCGAGCGTCGCTTGGTTTCCGAGGGCTTTATTCGCGTTCATCGCAGCTATCTGGTCAATTTGGAAGACGTGCACAATGTCGAGATCGGTTCCACGGGTCTTATGGAGCTCAGACTCGATCGCGTAACCTCGACGGTGCCCGTGTCCCGCCGTCGCGCTGCCGAGGTTAAAGCACACTTGGGGCTTGCGTAGACGGTCTGCGTGCCGTCGTTTACCATCGCAGGTTTGGCATGGGCGCGCGGTGGGCATAATGGGTGGCATCGAATGAAATCGAAAGGATCATTATGCCCGCGCTTATCACCCATCATCTGTTTGGCGAGGAAAGCATCGACCGTCTTCCGCAGGGCGTCATCACGTCCGATGAAGAGCGCATTGCCTTTATCTTGGGCAACCAAGGCCCCGACCCGTTTTTCTTTCACATTCTGACACCGCGTGTTTCCGACTGCACGCTGCTGGCGCAGGTCATGCATCGGTCGCGCATGTCTCGCCAGTTCGCGTGCCTGCGCGACGGCGTGTCGCATCTGCTGCCGCGCGACGCCAGCTTGGGTCGCGCTTTTGCGCTGGGCCTGCTGTCTCATTACGTGCTCGACCGCAACGCCCATCCCTTTGTCTATGAGCAGCAGTTTGGCATCGTGGAATCCGACTCAGAGCTTGAGGATTCGAGCAGTCAAGTTCATGCCGTGATCGAGAGCGACCTGGATGTACTGATGCTGCAGCTTAAACGCGCCGGCGCTACGGTCGACGATTACCCGCCGGCGGGCGAGATCGTCACCACCGATCGCATCAATCGCGTGGCCGGCGTGCTGATGAGCTATGTTGCCGGACGCGTGTACGGCATTGACATTCCGGCGGGGGAGTACGGTGCTGCCGTTGCCAATATGCAGCGACTTTACCGCGCGATTGAGCCGGCCGGCTCCGTAAAGACGCGCGCGATCTCGCTGGTTGAGGGCTTGGTGCACGACTACTCGCTGCTCGACGGCCTTGCCCATCGCGTGACGACGGAGCTGCCCGAGCGCACCGGTAACCTGGGCTATCTGACATGGAAGAATCCCTTTACCGACGAGGTCTCGAACGAGAGTTTCCCCGAGGTCTTTGATCGCGCGCTGGTCGATTACGAGTGCACGGTCGCACGTTTTATCGAGACCGGTGACATGGATGCCGTGACCAGTCACGTCAACTACAGCGGTCGCGTGCTCGAAGCCGATGAGGAGTTCGACCGCGAGGAATAGGGCCCGTGCGTGCCCCTTTGCCGAATCCTTACCGGCGGTTCTGGACAATTAGGGTACGATGAACTAACTGCATATCGGGCGAATACGAAGGGTCCCTGTCCATGAAATACACCAAGCTCGAGCGTAACTGGGTTATGTATGATGTGGGCAATTCGGCCCTCGTGCTGCTCAATACCTCGGTGGTGCCCATTTACTTTAACGCCATCAATACCGGTGCTTCCTCGGCCGACCTGGTGGTCGCCTGGGGCAATGCGCAGACGATCGCCTCGCTGGTCATCGCCATGCTCATGCCCATTCTGGGCGCGCTTGCCGATTACGCCGGCAACAAGATCAAGTTCTTCTTGGGCTTCTTCCTCACGGGCCTGGTGCTTTGCCTGGCGCAGGCTATCCCAATGTCCGCCATGGCATTTTTGACCGTGTACGTGCTGTGCACCATCGGCCTTAACTCTTCTATGACGTTCTACGACGCCATGCTGCCCGACGTTACCACCGACGAGCGCATGGACGCCGTGTCCAGCTCGGGCTATGCCTGGGGCTACATCGGTTCCACCGTGCCGTTCGTCATCTGCCTGGCGCTCATCATGGGTGGCCCCGCTCTTGGCGTCCCTACCATGCTGGCAACGCGTCTGTCGTTTATCATCACCGGTGCCTGGTGGCTCATCTTTACCCTGCCGCTCATTCGCACCTATAAGCAAAAGTACGGTCGCGAGCGCGGTCCTGAGGACACTATCGGCCGCATCGTGGGCGGTGTGTTCTCCGAGGTCGGACACACCATGCGCGAGATCGCCCACAACAAGACCGTGCTGGTCTACATGATCGCGTTCTTCTTCTATATCGACGGTGTGCACACGGTCATTTCCATGGCAACCAGCTACGGATCGGCCTTGGGCATCGATTCGACCCAGTTGGTCCTGGCGCTGCTCGTTACGCAGTTCGTGGCCTTTCCGTCCGCCATCATCTACGGCAAGCTCGCCGGCCGCGTGGGCACGCTCAACATGATCTTGGTGGCAGTCGCCGCCTATATGGGCATTGTGCTGTTCGCCGCGTTCTTCCTAAAGACCGCCTTTGAGTTTTGGGTGCTTGCCATTATGGTCGGCCTGTTCCAGGGCGGCGTGCAGGCGCTCAGCCGTAGCTACTTTGGCCGCATTATCCCCAAGGAAAAGTCCAACGAGTACTACGGCTTCTTTGACATCTTTGGTCGTTATGCAAGCGTTATGGGCACCTTCCTGGTGTCGGTCGTCACCTCGCTGACCGGCAACCCGTCGCTGGGCGTCCTTTCCATTGGCGTGCTGCTGATCGTTGGCTTTATGCTGCTGGTCCGCCTGTCCCGCATGACTCGGGCGGCAGAGCATGCCGCATAGGAGCGAGCGGCTATTGTGCCTGTCCACGGTACTCTTTTGGGGTTATCCGCAATAAACATTGCGACTTGCGAGCAATGATTTGCCCAAGTGGGTATGATGGAATCAGCTAGGTCGCGGGGCGTCGCCTGTGTTTGGCGGCGCCCCGTTTTTGTGTTGCAGGGAGGGTAAGGCATGAACGCCACGGTCGTGATTCCAACGTATTGGGCGGGCGATGACGCTTGCGCAAACGCCCCTGGCACCTATGACCATTCGACGCGACTCAACGCCGACAATCCCGAACTCGACCGCTGCCTGGCCTCGCTTGAGCAGGTACGTGACATCCCGCGCATCATCCTTTTGGTGGTCTGTCCCGTTTCTGCCACAGCCGATGTGTCGCTGCGCGTGCACGAGATTGTCGACGCGCATCCCACGCTCAAGGTCACCGTTGTCACCAACACCCAGGCCTCGCGCATCGCAGACCGGGTTGCTCAGATCGCGCCCAAGGGTTCGGGCGAGTGCGTGAGCCTGCGAGGCTACGGTGCCATCCGCAATATGGGGCTAGCCTGCGCCGCTGTGCTGGGGCATGACGCGGTTATCTTCTTGGATGACGATGAGACTGTCATCGACGCCGACTTTATGAAGCGCGCGACCTATGCGTTGGGGCAGCAGACGCGTCAGGGCTTGCCGATCTTGGTCAAGAGCGGCTATTTCTACGATCACGACGGCTCGCCGCTGGCTCCCACGGACAAGGCGGGCATCTGCCATCGTTGGTGGACCAAGCGCATCGAGTTCAACCGTTGGATGAAAAAGGCGCTCTCGGGCACCTGCATCTCGCGCTCCAACTACGTGTGCGGCGGCCTGATGGCCCTGCACGCCCGCGCCTTTACGCGTGTGGCCTTTGACCCGTTTATCACCCGCGGCGAGGACTTGGATTACCTCTTTAACATGCGCATGTTTGGCTACGACGTGTGGTTCGATAACGAGTGGACCGTGCGCCATCTGCCTCCGGAGTCCGAAAAGCGCTCACCGCGCTTTATGCAGGATGTATACCGTTGGTACTACGAACGGGCCAAGTTGACATTCGCCGCGCATCAAAAGGAGCTCATTCCCGTTACGGCGGCATCGCTCATGCCCTACCCGGGCCCGTGGATTTCGCGCGAGCTCGACGACCGCGTGCGCAAGACCGCTATGGTCCGCAGCGTGTTTACCCGCGAGCATGAGGGCTACCTGCGCATCTGGCGCCATGGTATCGACGAGGCAAAGGTCTATGCGCGCCAAAACGCTGCAAGCTACCTGCGTTTCCAGAGCTTTTGGCCCAAGATCATGGACGGGCTTTGGCGTGACGCACAACTGATCAGTATCCTGGAGGGGGCCGAATGATCGACCGCCGCGCCCAGCGCGATAGTTCAATATCAATCTTTCGCATCATTGCCGTTGCCTGCGCCATTTGCGTGCTGGTGTACTTTATTTTTGCCTTGGTGACCGGTATCGAGCCGATCGCCACGGTGATTGCCTGCGCGCTGCTGTGCATCTTTCTGTGCATCTTTATCTTTTTGACGCTCAATCCCGATTCGGTGCGCTCCCAGTACACCGAGGAGACGCTCTCGGTGGCCTCGGCCATGCTCGAGGACATTAAGGGCGGTCTGACGCAGGAGTCGGCGCGTTTGGTGTGCCGGCGCATTTTGCCCGAGACGCGCGCCATGACGGTGGCCATCACCGACGAGGACAACGTGCTTGCCTGCGCGGGCGAGTTTGAGGAAAAACTGCTGCCCGATACTCCCATCCACACGCTTGCCACACGCTACGTTATCGAACATGGCATCGTGCAGTCGTTCAACCGTATGGTGGATGTCGTGGGCTCGGACGGCTCGCACAACCAAGTCCCCGCCGGCATTATCGCCCCCATCAAGGTGGGCGATCGTACCGTCGGCACGCTCAAGTTCTACTACAAGACCCCGCGCGCCGTCGACCGTACCCAGTACGCGCTTGCCTCGGGCTTTGCCGAGATCTTGTCCACGCAGCTCGCCATCCACGAGCTCGAGGTGCAAAAGGAACTCACAGCGCGCGCCGAGGTGCGTGCGTTGCAGGCGCAGATTAACCCGCACTTCCTGTTCAACACGCTGAACACCATTGCATCGTTTACGCGCACCGACCCGCTGCGGGCCCGCGAACTGCTTCGTGAGTTCTCATCGTTCTATCGTGCCACGCTCGACAACTCGGGATCGCTTATTCCGGTCTCGCGCGAGGTTGCACAGACCAAGCGCTACCTTACCTTTGAGAAGGCCCGCTTTGGCGAGGACCGCGTGCTTGCGACGTTCGATGTGTCCGAGGACGTGGAAGATACGCTGGTGCCGGCGTTCGTGATCCAGCCGATTGTCGAGAACGCCGTACGTCATGGTATGGGCGATGACGACGCCCTGAGGATCGACGTGACCGTTCACCAAGACGGCGAGGATGCAATCTTGATTGCCGTGGCCGATAATGGCGTGGGCATGGATGAGGGTACCGCCGCCAGACTGTTTGACGAGCGCTCTGCCCGTCCCGACGCCAGCTCTCCCCAGGGTGGCGGCGCCGGTGTGGCCATGCACAATATTTCGGAGCGCATCCATCGCTTTTATGGGCCGCACTCCTATACGCGTGTCGAATCGGCGCCGGGCAAGGGCACCAAAGTGCTCCTTCATCTTGATTTGTCAGAGAGCATCTTTGACATTCAAGAGTAAAATAAAGGGCTACGGGCTCAACGTCATGCGACGGATGCCCGGCGTAGTTAGTTGACGAAAGGTTTTATCCCTATGCTGCGTGCGATGATTGTGGATGATGAGGCGCCGGCTCGCTCGGAGCTTCGCTTCCTGCTCGAGCAAACGGGCAAGATCGGCACGATCACGGAGGCGTCGAGCGTCCGCTCCGCCATCGAGATGCTTATGGAAAGTCGCGTGGATGTCGTGTTTCTCGATATCTCGATGCCCGGTGCCTCGGGCCTGCAACTTGCCGAGGCGCTGCATAAGCTCAAAAATCCGCCGGCGATCGTGTTTGTGACTGCGTATAGTGACCATGCGGTCGAGGCATTCGACGTGGATGCCGTCGATTATCTGATGAAGCCGGTCGAGGAAGCTCGCTTGGATCGCGCGATCGAGAAGGTCATGCAACGCGCCAAGCCGGTTACGGACAGCAAGGTGACCATCGAGCGTATCCCGGTGGAAAAGGGCGGCCGCAAGGTGCTCATTCCCGTGGACGACATTCGCTTTATCATGGCCAAGGACGATTACTCCTGCATCTATACCGTCGATGATCGCTTTTTGTCGACGACCTCGCTGGCGCAGTTTGAGGCCAAGCTCTGCGACTTTGGCTTCTTCCGTGTTCACCGCCGCTATATCGTCAACTTGGCGTGCGTTACGGACGTCGAGACGGTGCCCTCGGGCGCCATCCAGCTGGGCATTACGGGCGTCGACGAACGCGTGCCGGTTTCGCGCCGCCGCGTCGTGCCGCTCAAGAAGGCTCTGAGTCTCTAGCACACTGGCCCCGCAGCCCTGTAGACCCATCGTCTGCGGAGCCGTGGGGCTTTTTTGTATGTATCTGCCGAATCGTTTTTTGCGGAAGGGATCCCATGAACAGCGTAAGCGCCAAGCGCATCGACATCATCTCGGACACCCACGGCTATTTATCGCCTGCGCTCTTGGATGAGCTTGAGGGCGCAGACCTGATCATCCACGCCGGCGATCTCACGTCAGAGATGGACTACGAGCACCTATGCACCATCGCCCCCGTGCGGGCCGTACTGGGCAACAACGATTACTACCGCGACTACGGTCCCGATGTAGACCGTCTTGCGCTCTTTACCTACGAAGGCCTCAAATTCGCCGTAGCCCACTACCGCGAAGACCTTCCGGTGGGATCCGTAGACGTAGCCATCAATGGTCACACCCACGTAACCAAAGAAGCCCAAGTGGGCCGTTGTTTAGTCCTCAACCCGGGCAGCGCTAGCTACCCCAGAGGCACCCGAGGCCCCACCATGGCCAGAATGCTAGTAAAAGACGGCAAGATCATAAGCACCAAATTTATTGATCTAGAGTAACCACAACAAAAACGGGGGATGCAAATGCGTCCCCCGTTTCCATTTGAGCCAAAGGCAGAGCTTCAACAAAAACAATCAGACCAACCCTGCCGAGGAGCACGCGGGCTAGCCGCGCAGCGGCGCACGCCCGCAAAACTGGTTGAATAATGTGACGGCAGGGAGGGCTTCCGGGGCTGAGGGCGGGGGTTAAGTTTGTCGCGAGTTCCGCACGCAAAGGAAAGCACTTAATGTGCTTTCCGTCTTGCGCAGGACTGTAGAGCAGCAAACTTAACCCCCGCCCTCAGCCCCGGAAGCCCTCCCGGATGGCCCCAAAAAATTTTTCAAAAAAGTTGTTGCGCGCCGGACAGACTTCTGTGTATACTAATCCCCGCAGCGCACGCGAGCGGAAACAAACGCGAACGTCTGCCTGGGGAGTTAGCTCAGTTTGGTTAGAGCGCCGGCCTGTCACGTCGGAGGTCGCGGGTTCGAGCCCCGTACTTCCCGCCAACGCAATTAAAGCCACGTCTTCGGACGTGGCTTTTTGCGTTTGATGCGCTTTGTTTCGATAGAACGATCGCCCTGGTGCATCTTCGCCCAGAACCCCCGCGCCTTCGGGAACGCAAGTAAAATCTAATGAGTATATCTGTCTGAACAACAGCTTTGTTGCGCAACACCTGTTCTACGAGACAGGGGGTTAGGTTATACTAAATTGCACTGTGCGCCGCATCTGATGCATTTCGCTCCAAGCGCGGCACTCAGTGGATATCCGATTTACCATTTGGATGTCCTGGCGGTCATTTAGCGTCTCGACACAAGCTCGGCCCCGGAGCTCGTTCGAGCTGTTCGTATTCCTTGAAAGGGGAAAAATGGACATATCGAGGAAGACTGATTACGCCCTTCGTATGCTGGCGATGCTTGCTGAGGATCCGGAGTGTTTGCTTTCTGTTCGCACCGCTGCCGAAGAGGTCAATGTTCCGTATTCGTTTGCCCGCTCGATTCAGCACGGTTTGGTCCAGGCCGGTATTGTGGAGAGCCTGCGTGGCGTCCACGGTGGCATGTGTCTCAAGGTCAGTCCGGACGACGTCACTATCCGCCAGGTCGTCGAGGCCGTTCAGGGTCCTATGGTTATGAACGATTGCACCGCGCCCGATGGTGACTGTGCGCGCATGGGCGCGTGCTGCTATCATCCCCTGTGGGCCGGAGCTCAGGCGTTGATGCGCGACTACCTCGATTCCGTTTCGCTCGGCGACATCGTCGCTCACCGCCAGTTCCCGGCCGTCGATCCCAAGTTCGCCGACCGCGAAGCGTTTCCCGAGTACGCCACCTGCGCGTGCGCTTACCGGGAGGAATAGCGCCGCATAAGGAGCATAGCCATGATTCAGGACCCCTTTCGTTCGATGATTCGTTCGGAAGGGGTCCTGCGTTATCGCGACCTTCCGTGGCGCCGCACACGCGATCCGTACATCATTTGGCTTTCTGAGGTCATGCTGCAGCAAACGCAGGTGCCGCGTGTGGAGGCGCGCATGCCGGTGTGGCTCGATCGCTTTCCGACTGTGCAGGCGCTTGCCCAGGCCGCGCCTTCCGATGTTTTGGACGCTTGGCAGGGCATGGGCTACAACCGACGCGCTCTGGCGCTTCACGGGGCCGCTCAGCGCGTTGTAGAGGACTGGGACGGGGAGTTTCCGCGTGAGACGCGTGACTTGGTCGCTCTGCCTGGTATTGGCCCGGCAACGGCGCAGGGTATCCGGTCGTTTGCGTTTGATCTTCCGGGTGTGTATCTAGAGACCAACGTGCGCACGGTCTTTTTGCATCATTTCTTTCCCGATGTGCCGGCTGTTCCCGATCGCGAGCTGGTGCCGCTGATTCAAGCCGCCTGTCCGGCGGCCCCCGGTGCGGTGGCGGATGAGATCGCGCCCTTTGCCGTGCCTCAAGACGATGCCGACACGCCGCGCGCGTGGTATTACGCGCTGCTAGATTATGGCGCGTATCTTAAGAAGACGCTGCCCAATCCGTCCAGGCGCTCGGCGGGCTATAGTCGTCAGTCCAAGTTCGAGGGCTCGCGTCGCCAAAAACGCGCCCATATTGTGCGCATGCTACTGGCTGCGCGCGATGGGCGGCCGGCGGGGATAACGCTTGCTGATGCCGTGGTGGGCGTTAACGAAATGGAGACGGCAGCCGGTCGCGGGCCGGTCGAGTGCGAGCTTGTCGCGGGCATTCTAGCCGACCTGGAGCGTGAGGGCTTTTGCCGAGCCGAGGGCGATCGCTGGTTGAGTGTGTAGCCCGCTCAAATCTGAAGAACGGGATTGTAAGGTTTAAATTCGCGGCTTGAGGGCATCCTAAAGACAAGGTCGCTCAAAGCCTATGGGCGGCACGTGTTGAAGGGAAGTACACCTATGGATTTTGAGAATTCCCAAACCAAGAAGAACCTCGAGACCGCTTTTGCCGGTGAGTCCCAGGCACACACCAAGTATCGCTACTATGCATCCAAGGCCAAAAAGGACGGCTACGTTCAGATCTCGAATATCTTTGCCGAGACGGCGGGCAACGAGTCCGAGCATGCCAAGCTGTGGTTTAAGTATCTGCACGACGGCGCCGTTCCGGGCACTCTGGACAACCTGCGCGACGCCGCCGCGGGCGAGAACTACGAGTGGACCACGATGTATGACGAGTTTGCCAAGACCGCCGAGGAGGAGGGCTTTGCCGAGATCGCCAAGAAGTTCCGCGGCGTCGGTGCTGTGGAGAAGGCTCACGAGGAGCGCTACAACAAGCTCGTCGAGCGCATTGAGTCGGGCGAGGTGTTTGAGCGCGAGGGCGTAAAGGTGTGGAAGTGCCTGAACTGCGGGCACCTGCATGTTGGTGCCGAGGCGCCCGAGGTGTGCCCGGTGTGCAACCACCCGAAGGCGTACTTTGAGGAGCAGGTGGTGAACTACTAGCGCGTGGCGCTGGCATGAGCTGGGCCGGGAGGGCGGGATTACCTTCCCTCCCCGCTCACGGCTCCGCAGGGTCGCGTTGAGGGAAGGTAATCCCGCCCTCCCGGCCCGCTTTGGGTCGTCGCGTGCTCGCTACAGAAAAGCTGATTAGAAGTTTGTGTGCCGCCCCTTTTGGGCGGCACGTTTTGTATAGGGATTGGGTTGCGGCCATTTGGTTGATGGTTCGGTTATTTGGTTGACGGGGCTTGCTCCGGGTTGGGGCGGCGCCGTTGTTTAGGGGGTACACTGGGTGGCGACTTTTAGTTTATCTACTACCTGATGGGGTGTTTTTTATGGGCAAGAAGTCTCGGGCTCGGGTTGCTGCGGCGGGAACTCGCAAGGATCCTGGTCGTCGGGTTGCCGAGGGTAAAAAGGCCGATCGTGCCGAGAAGGACAAGAAAGTCGGCGCGCATGCTCATCCTGAGTGGGCGCCTCATTTGAATTCGGCTAGTGAGGATTTGACTGCCAAGTTGTTTACTCTGGTCGAGGTAATTTTGGGCGTGGTGCCCCTTGTGGTTATCGGTTTATTCTTGGCTTCGAAGGACGCCACGAGTGTCGATAAACTCACCGAGGTCTTTTCGCAGGACCCCTCGATGGTGGTCTCGTTTATTTCTGCGTGCTTGCAGCCGTTTGTGGCGTACATGCTGTATATGGTCTACCGCAAATACTGCGAGGGTGATGCGGGCTTTGCCGCCGGTAACCTGATCGGTCTTTTGTGCTCCGAGATCCTACTGCTCAATATCCCGGGCGTCATCGGTATGGGCATCTTGCTGTGGCGTGTTTGGCGCAACGTTGCCCCGCACTTCGAGAGCTGGTTGTTTGAGCGTCGCTTTGCGGGCGTGGTGGCCGATATTGCGGGCTCGCTCGTGATTCTAGCCTTGGCGTTTCTGTGCGCCACCGCCGCCCGCGGTCTCGCGGGCATGTAGTCTGTTCTCACCGACCACGGGGCGCAGGGCGGGGAAACCTTCCCCTCTCGCTCACGGCTTCGCAGGGTCGCGCGAGGCAAAGGTTTCCCC
>NZ_JBCPDH010000005.1:21601-103733 GCF_040915545.1 Collinsella aerofaciens
CCTTTGCCTCGCGCGACCCTGCGAAGCCGTGAGCGAGAGGGGAAGGTTTCCCCGCCCTGCGCCCCGGCGTTGAGTCGTCGCATGCTCGTTACAGAAAAGCTGATAATAAGTTTGTGTGCCGCCCCTTTGGGGCGGCACTTTTTGTGTGGGGTCCCGGTCTCCACAATTTTCGTCAAGCTTTTGGTTAGATTTTGGTCAGTTGGCGTAAGGGTGGAAGGCCAAAAGATTGCTGGCGAAAAAAGCTCAGAGAAAGTGCTGGTAGGGGAGTTGTTGAGCTTTTCGACAGCTTTTGAGCAAAAGAAACTTTGTGGCTATTGCCGGCGATTGCGTTGTCGCGGTCATGGCGGTGCGGGATGCTGGTCGTAAGCGTCGAATGCTCCGATTTTGGAGGCCAGCATGGATCTGTTTCTTGAGACTCCGCAGCAGCAAGCCGAGCGCATGTTGCGTCAGCAGCAACGACTCATGGAGATACAAATGCAAGGGGCGGCAGTCCAGCCCTTTGCGCAAAATGTCGTGCCCGCTGCTGTACCTGCAGCTGTGCCCGGGTGCGAATCGGCACCAGAGGCCTATTCCGTACAGCAAGATTCATATGCGCAGGAGCTCGCGTTCGACAAGCGTCGTGCGCGTCGTCGCCGCGTGGGCCAGCGCCTGCGCACCTTGGCGATGATCGTGCTCATCCCGTTAGGGCTTGTGGCCATCTTTCTGGCGTCGTATGCCCTCACGTGCATCCTCAACGGCGCATCGCCCAACGAGGTACTCCAACATCTAGCGGCTCTCGGCCAGCGCCTAGGCGATGTCGTAACAACCATTCGCGCCGGCTGGGAGAGTTAGCGTTTGTAACATTAGGACTTCTAGGGTGTAGGGATTATCGCCACGATCGGAATCCTTGCATCCTGTTGGTCCTGTCGTACGACTGAATAGTATTATTGAGGATGAATAATAATAGGATTTGTTATGTATAAGCAGGATTTAGAGCAGACCCCTCTTGGAGGATCTGGCGGTAATGAAGCTCTATGCCTTCCGTCCGAACGACATCATCGATCTTCATAGTCAGGCATTCGTCGACCGACTTGATTGGGGGCTGCTCGAACGGCTTATATTCGACGAGGGAGAAGCACTGGCGTCGTCGCCTTCGGAGCGGAGTTATCAAGAGATGGTCTGTGCATACAGGCAATACAAAAAGGAGGTGCTCGGTTGAATCTGACCTTTGAGGGATTCTTAAAAGGCTATTGCCGAGAGCTATCCGGACAGCAGTCGCTCAGTTTTAGAAAGCTGGTTAAGCAGGCGACGACGGTTGCGCCGCGCGTGGCGGAGCCCCTGTTTTTGCTCGCTTTGGCGCAGGGTAAAGCCGAATACGTTCTGGGCTTGTCCGAGGGCTCGTGGATGGAAGAAGATTACCGAGGCGTTTTGTCCTTGTACGCCCAAACGGGTAGCCTGGCATCTCTATGCGCCGAGGACAAACTCCCTAACCGTTATGCCAACGTTTGGCGTGCGTATAGAGCGGTGAAGGAAAAGCCGGTGGCGGACAGGAGGATCAACGCCCTGATGCGAAAAAGAACGTTGGGAGCGCTAGGGGAATCGGGCGTAACGCGCTACGGTCTCTGCCGCGATTTGAATCTGAATAAGGGAAACGTGTACGCATACTTAGCCGGCGATGACTCAAAGGTGAGCAGGGAGACGGCGCGCCGCATTATGGAATATGCGGAGGAGAGGGGCGCCCAAGAAGGGGCCGGGCGCCCGGTGCGTGTGGCGGGGTAAGATTGATCGCGGTTTTGATTGGTGCTCGATTGGGTTTGTTGGGCGGAGTTTATGTCTGCTATTGATATTGTGCTTGTTGCGATCGCCTTGGTGGCGGTGGGGGTTGCTGTGGCTTGCGCCCTCCAGCTCAAGAGCCTGCGTGCCGAGTTGCGGGAGCGTGGCGACAGTAGCGCGGAAACGCTGGCAGCACTCGAGCAGGCCAACAACGCGCTCGATGCCCTGAACGTCGCGCTGGCCGAAACTCGCCGCACGGCCAATGCCATCGCGCAGCAGCAGACGACAGATGCGGCCGTGGAGCAGCAACGTTACCTGACCATCGCACGTGAGTTTTCGCAAGCTGGTGACCGGATGGATGACCTGCGCCGCGAGACGGCCCAACAGCTCGGTGCCAACCGCGAGGGCATCGAGCACCGCCTGGACAAGGTGCGCGAGACGGTCGATGCCCAGCTGGGTGCTATCCGCAAAGACAACAACGTGCAACTCGATCAGATGCGCGCAACGGTGGACGAGAAGCTCTCCCGCACGCTCAACGATCGCCTGTCGGCATCGTTTAAGCAGGTGAGCGACCAGCTCGAGGCCGTGTACAAGGGCCTGGGCGACATGCAATCCATCGCCACCGGCGTGGGCGATCTTAAGCGCGTGCTGGGCAATGTGAAGGCGCGCGGTATTTTGGGCGAGGTGCAGCTGGGTGCGATCCTGACGGACATCCTCACACCCGACCAGTATCTGGAAAACGTTGCCACCAGGCCCGGAGCCTCGGAGCGTATTGAGTTTGCCGTCAAGCTGCCGGTGGACGAGGGCGATCCCGTGCTGCTGCCGATTGACTCCAAGTTTCCGGGCGACGCGTACGAGCATTTGCTCGACGCGCAGGAGTCGGGCGATGCGGAGACCGTGGCGGCTGCGCGCAAGACGCTCGACACCATGGTCAAGCGCGAGGCCAAGGATATCTGCGAAAAGTACCTGAGTGTGCCGGCAACGACCAACTTTGGCATCATGTTCGTGCCGTTTGAAGGACTGTACGCCGAGGTCGTCAGCCGCCCCGGGCTTATCGAGACCCTGGGCCGCGACTATCACGTCAACGTTGCCGGCCCCAGCACCATGGCGGCCATTCTCAACAGCCTGCAGATGAGTTACCAAACGTTTAAGCTGCAAAAACGCACCGACGATGTACTGCGCGTGCTCTCCGCTGTCAAGGCCGAGCTGCCGCGCTATCAAAAGGCGCTGCGCCGCGCCCAGCAGCAGATCGAGACCGCGGGCAAAACGGTCGAGGGCATCATCACCACGCGCACCAACGTCATGGAGCGCAAGCTCAAGGACATCGACGCCCTGGAAGATGCCGAGGAGGCCGACGAGATCTTGGGGCTTACGTCTGCGAGCCTGCTCGCAGACCAAAAAGACGAGGACTAGCTTCATCTGACGGCGGGGCGCCTGCGCAAGCGCGGGGCGCGGGCGCTTTTCGCGTCGCACTTGCCTGAAGTGCGCTTTAGTGTGCAACAATGGCGTTTCGCCCTATCAGACGCGAAAGGAAGCCCATGTCTCAGAGAAACACCAGTCCGCTCAAACGCTCCACCGTGCGTCGCACGCTGCAGCGTTTTTGGGACGTCACGCGCACGCAGCCGCTGATCGTCTTTCTCTCGGTGTTCTCGTCGGCGGGCTACATCTTTTTGCTCACGTTTGCCAACACCTATGTGATGGCCCTCATTGTCGACCGCGTTCAAGCCGGTCCCGTGGCGGGTGACCAGGTGTTTGAGGTCTTCGGCTCCTATATCCTGGCGCTCGTACTCGTTAACCTGGTGGGTCAGATCCTCTCCAAGCTACAGGACTACACCGTCTACAAGCTCGAGATTGCAGGCAACTATCACCTGGCGCGCCTATGCTTCGACACGCTCTCCAACCAATCCATGACATTTCACACCAGCCGCTTTGGCGGATCGCTTGTGAGCCAGACAAGCCGTTTTATGAGCGGCTACACGGGTCTGGTCGACGTGACGGTGTATTCGCTCATCCCCACCATCACCTCGGTCATCTGCACCGTGGCCGCACTCGCCCCGGTGGTGCCGACGTTTACCGTGATCCTGGTGTGCATCATGGTCGTCTACATTGCGTTTGTCTGGCTTATGTACAAGCGCATCATGCCTCTTTCGGCCGCGACGTCCGCCGCGCAGAACAAGCTCTCGGGCGTGCTCTCCGACGCGGTCACGAACATCTTGGCCGTCAAGACCTGCGGGCGCGAGGACTTTGAACGCGATCTGTTCGACGCCGCCGATCGTGCCGCGCGCGACGCCGAGACGGTCTCGATGCACGCCATGATGCAGCGCAACTTTACGACCTCGGGCCTTATCGTCATCACCATGGCCGTGGTGAGTGTGTTCGTGGCGGGCGGCAACGCGTGGTTTGGCATTTCGGCCGGCTCGCTCGTCATGATCTTTACCTACACCTATAACCTCACCATGCGCCTGAACTACGTAAGCTCCATGATGCAGCGCATTAACCGCGCGCTGGGCGATGCGGCCGAGATGACGCGCGTGCTGGACGAGCCACGTTTGGTGGCAGATGACCCGGACGCCCCTGAGCTCAAAGTGACCGAGGGCGCGATTGATTTTGAGCACCTGAGCTTTGCGTACCGTGACGCTGCGGCGGGCGAGGGCGTGTTCGATGACCTGACACTTCATGTGGCGGCGGGCCAGCGCGTGGGCCTGGTGGGCAAATCGGGCTCGGGCAAGACGACGCTCACCAAGCTGCTGTTGCGCTTGGACGATGTGCAGGGCGGCCGTGTGCTCGTGGACG
This sequence comes from Collinsella aerofaciens, assembly GCF_040915545.1. Lineage (GTDB taxonomy): Bacteria > Actinomycetota > Coriobacteriia > Coriobacteriales > Coriobacteriaceae > Collinsella > Collinsella aerofaciens_BE. Next base: position 26,147 of record NZ_JBCPDH010000005.1, read on the forward strand.
GCCAGGACGTCTCGCGCTGCACGCAGCAGAGCCTGCGCCGCCAGGTTGCCTACGTGCCGCAGGAGGCGCTGCTGTTCCACCGCTCCATTCGCGAAAACATTGCCTACGGTCGTCCCGACGCCACTGATGAGCAGATTCGCGAGGCCGCGCGCCTGGCCAACGCCCTGGAGTTTATCGACCGCTTGCCTCGTGGCTTTGACACCATGGTGGGCGAGCGCGGCGTCAAGCTCTCGGGCGGCCAGCGTCAGCGCGTGGCCATCGCCCGTGCCATCCTAACCGACGCGCCGATTCTAGTGCTCGACGAGGCGACCTCTGCCCTCGACAGCGAGTCCGAGGCGCTGGTGCAGGAGGCGCTCGAAAACCTGATGCGCGGCCGCACCTCCATTGTGGTGGCGCACCGCCTGTCCACCGTGGCGGCGCTCGACCGCATTGTGGTGCTGGCCGATGGCGAGATCGTCGAGGACGGCACGCATGCGCAGCTCGTCGAGGCGGGTGGCGAGTATGCGAGCCTGTGGAGCCGTCAGACCGGCGCATTCTTGGAGGCGTAAGCGTCTCGGACGTGGGACAATTGTGTCCATAAGTTTATTGTGCCGTTGAGCCGAGGAGTCGTTATGCCACGCGAGACCAATGCCGCCAAACGAGAGCGCGCCGTTGAGGTGTGTGAGCGCCTCAACCGTCGCTATGGCCCGGTCGAGTGCTTTTTGGACCACGAGAATCCCTTCCGCCTGCTGATTGCGGTGCTGCTCTCGGCGCAAACGACCGACGCGCAGGTCAACAAGGTGACGCCGAAGCTGTTTGCCCAGTGGCCCACGCCCGAGGCCATGGCCGGGGCGAGCGTGGCTGACGTGGCGGGCACCATCAAGTCACTCGGCTTCTACAAGAGCAAAGCCAAGCATGCCGTCGAGGCCGCGCAGATGATCGTCGCCGACTATGGCGGCGAGGTGCCGGCCGACATGAAGGAACTCGTGAAGCTGCCGGGCGTGGGACGCAAGACGGCGAACATCGTGCTCAACGTGGGGTATGGCATCGTGGAGGGCATTGCGGTGGACACGCACGTCAACCGCATTGCGCACCGCCTGATGCTGAGTCCCAAGACGCATGCCAAGGAGCCGCTCAAGACCGAGCAGGATCTGCTCAAGATTTTGCCGCACGAGTATTGGGAGTCGGTCAACCATCAGTGGATCACCTTCGGTCGCGAGATCTGCGACGCCCGCAAGCCCAAGTGTGACGAGTGTCCGCTGGCAGATTTGTGCCCCAGCGTGCGCGTAGCGGGATAGGGCGGAACGCATCTTCGTCTGGCGTTTTTTGCGGGGCTGGGTTTGCCCTTGAGCCGGAGTCCTCTCCATGCGCTACCATGACAGACAATGTATTTGACGTACGACCCGCCGAGCTTGCCCCGGCGGGCTTTTGGCGTTGCGATGCCGGAGGAACAGCATGCTCATTCACCGTATAGCCGCGCAGCTCTACACTGCCGAGGCGCTGCAGACCGTCGAGGCGGGACTCGATGCCGGCGAGGACATGACGTTGGCCGTGTCGCAGTCGGGTCGCACGCTTATGGCGGCGGCCCAGTTTGCGCGCCGTCCGCGCCCCACGGTCTACATTGTGAGCGGCGAGGACGCGGCCGATCGCGCTGCGCGCAGCCTGGCCGCCTATGTGGGACTGGCGCACGTGTGCCGCTTTCCCGAGCGCAAGGACTACCCTTGGCGCGAGCAGACGCCCGACGACGCCGTGGTGGCGCAGCGCTGCGAGGCCCTGGGACGCATCGTGCGCGGGGACAACTGCATCATGGTTGCCTCGGCTCGCGCGCTGCTGCGTTGCGTGCCGCCGGTCGAGAGCCACTATTGGGAGTCCACCACTTTTGCGGTGGGCGAGGAGATTCCCTTTGACGAGGTGCCGCAGCGCCTGGTGGGCATGGGCTACACCAATGCCGGCGCCGCCGACGCGCCCGGTCTGTTCCGCGTGCACGGCGACACCGTCGAGGTGTTTCCCGCGCAGGAAAAAGCGCCCGTGCGCATTGAGTTCTTTGGCGACGAGATCGACCGCATCCGTCGCATGGTGAGCTCAACGGGCCAGACCATCGGCAACGAGGACAGCATCGAGATCTTCCCCTGTCGCGAGCTGGCGCTTACCGACGAGGCCGTCCACAACATGCATGTGGCGCTCTACCGCGCCAGCCAGGACGACAGCAAGTTGGCGGCGCTGCTCGAGATGGTGGATGCGCGCATCGTCACGCCTGAGCTCGACCGCTTTTTGCCGGTGATGTACGGCCAGACCGTGAGCCCGCTGTCGCATGTGAGCGGCAAGGCGCTCGTGGTGCTGTCCGAGCCGCGCTCGCTGTTCGACGATTGCCTGCGCGCCTACGAGGATATCGAGGCACGTGCCGGCGAGGCGGGAGTCGACCGTCTGGACGGCCTGTACGTGCGTGCCCAGCAACTCGACTTTGGTTCCCAGCAACGCCTGAACTACGTAAGCCTTATCCGTGCCGGCGGTGCGGTGACGGCCGAGCTCAAGATTGAGCAGCCCGCCATCGCAGGCTCGGACAACCGTTTTATGACGCGCATCCAAGAGGTCGTGGGCAAGCGCTATGCCTGCGTGTTTGCCATTCCCGACCGCGGTGCGCGCGAGTCGATGGAGCTCACCTTTGGCGACGAGGGCATTACCTTTGAGGAATCGCTGACCGCGGCGCCCGAAAATGCCGGTGCCATCGGCGATCGCGTGCGCGTGGCAGCGGCGGATTCCGCCGATCGCGCCGCACGCCAGGAGGCCCATGCTTCCATTCGCGAGCGTCGCGCCGACGCGCTCAACGCCCGTTCGCTCGAGGCGGGCGCCGCGCAGGCTGCCGCCGGCGCCGCCGTGCCCACCATCTCGCGCGGGCGCGTGACCTTTGTGGACGCTGCCCTGCCGCAGGGCGTGGTGGTGCCCGATGCCAACCTGGCCGTGTTCTCGATCGCCGACCTCAACGCCCGCATGGATGCCAACCGCGCGCGCAGCCGCCGCAAGGTTGACATTACGCAGATCACCTTCACGTTTAAGCCGGGCGACTACGTGGTGCACGCCACTCACGGCATCGCGCTCTTTAGCGAGATCGCGCGTCAGGAAGTGGGCGGCAAGGAACGCGACTACTTTTTGCTGGAATATGCCGATGGCGACAAGCTCTACGTGCCGCTGGAGCAGGTTGACCGCATTACGCGCTACGTTGGTCCCGACGGCGATAAACCGCGCTTGACCAGGCTCAACACCGCCGACTGGACGCGGGCCACCAACAAGGCGCGCAAGAATGCCAAAAAGCTGGCGTTTGACCTGGTCGACCTGTATACGCGCCGCTCGTCGATTACCGGTATCGCCTGTCCGCCCGATACGCCCGAGCAGATCGAGATGGAGGAGAGCTTCCCCTACGACGAGACACGCGACCAGCTGGAGGCCATCGCCGACATCAAGGCCGACATGGAGGCGCCCAAGCCCATGGACCGCCTGCTGTGCGGCGACGTGGGTTTCGGCAAGACCGAGGTCGCCCTGCGCGCGGCCTTTAAGTGCGTGGACTCCGGCCGCCAGGTCATGGTGCTCTGCCCCACGACCATTCTGGCCCAACAGCACTACGAGACCTTCTTTGAGCGCTTTGCCCCGTTTGGCCTGGAGGTCGAGGTACTCAGCCGCTTCCGCACGCCGGCGCAGCAAAAGCGCGCGCTCAAGGCGTTTGCCGAGGGCACGATTGACGTGCTCATCGGCACGCACCGTCTGCTTTCGGCCGACGTGAACCCCAAGAACCTGGGCCTGGTGATCATCGACGAGGAGCAGCGCTTTGGTGTGCAGCACAAGGAGCAGCTCAAAAACCTGCGCGAGCAAATCGACGTGCTCACGCTCTCGGCAACGCCGATTCCGCGAACCATGCAGATGGCCACGAGCGGCGTGCGCGACATGAGCCTGATCACCACACCGCCGACCGGGCGTCGTCCCGTGATCGTACACGTGGGGGAGTACGACCCCGACGTGGTGAGTGCGGCGATTCGCCTGGAGGTGGGCCGCGGCGGTCAGGTGTACTACGTGTCCAACCGCGTCAAGACCATCGACGATGCCGTGGCGCGCGTGCACGAGGCTGCGCCCGAAGCGCGCGTGGGCGTGGCGCACGGCAAGATGAGCCCGCGCGAGGTCGAGGACGTGATGATCGAGTTCGCGACCAAAAAGATTGACGTGCTTATCGCCACGACCATCGTGGAGAGCGGTATCGACAACGCAACGGCCAACACGCTCATCATCGAGGACTCGCAGCGTTTGGGCCTGGCGCAGCTCTACCAGCTCAAGGGCCGCGTGGGCCGCTCGGCCACGCAGGCCTACGCGTACTTTATGTTCCCGGGCGAGCTGCCGCTCACCGAGGAGGCCACGGCGCGCCTGACCGCACTTTCCGAGTTCCAGGACCTGGGCAGCGGCATGCGCATCGCCATGCGCGACCTGGAGATCCGTGGTGCCGGCTCGCTCATGGGCGCCGAGCAGCACGGCAACCTGTCGAGCGTGGGCTTTGATCTGTTTACGCAGATGCTGGGACAGGCCGTGGCCGAGGCGCGCGGCGATGATGACGCCGGCGTGGAGGCGGCGAGCGTGGGCATTAACCTGCCGGCCGACTACTTCTTGTCCGAGGAGTACATGCCGGCGGTGGACCAGCGCGTGCTCGTGTACCGCAAGCTCGCGGCGGCTGAGGACCTGGAGAGTATCGACGAGGTGCAGGAGGAGACCGAGGCCGCGCATGGCGAGCTGTCGTTGGCGGGACTCAACCTGTTCAATCGCGCGCGCATCCGCATTCGCGGTGAGCGCCTGGGGCTCGAGAGCGTTACGCTCAGTGGCGGCCGCATCACGTTCTTGGGCGTCGACGTGCCCAAGAAGGTAGCCTTTGAGCTTAAGACCCGCTATGGCGCGGTGAACTTTCCCAAGAGTCGCAAGCTGTCGGTGCCCTACAAGGCGGGCGCCGGCGCGGGCAGCGGCCTGGGTCGCGGCCTCGATGCCAACGACGGCACCGGCCCGGTGGCGGCCGCGCTCATGCTGCTGCAGCAGCTGGGTGCCAGCGACGACGACTAACAAGTAGGGGCGTGGCGGGACGGAGCTATCAGCTGCTCTTTGCCCCGCCGCCTCGCAGGTTGATTCTGACCCCATCGAAAGGAAAGCATGTTCGGATACATCTATAAGAAAGATGTCGCCATTATCGCGGTTGTCCTGTGTCTTTGTCTGGGCGTGGGCAGCTTCTTCGATTATCAGATCTCGAGCGCGCTGTTCAACATCGGCAGCATGTACGGCCGCTTTGTCGAGGCGGCCGGCGAGCTGCCGTTTGAGCTGACGGCGAGCGTCGCGGGCGTTATGCTCGTGCGCTCGGCACGACCCGATTCCAAGACGAGCAAGTGGCTCGCCGTGCTGGGCGTTCTGATCAACGTGGGCCTGGTCGGCTACGAGATTATCGGATCGCTGCGCGTCGGCGGCAAGCTTATTGCGTTTCAGCTGGTTCTGACGTTTGCGTTGGTCATCGCAGCCAACTTCATCGCCTACCGCCTCACGCGCACGACCGAGCCCGACGAGCTTACGCGCTGGGCGTTGATGGTGCTGGCCGTGTGGGTCGCTCAGGCCATCATCCTCAACGTCATTGTTAAGCCGTTATGGTCGCGCCCGCGCATGCGCGTGATCGAGGTCACGCCGGGGCTCAATTTTCAGCCGTGGTGGGTGATCGGCAACCCCGACAAGTGGACCTATATCGCCGCCGGCGTGATAAAGGACGGGTTCAAGTCGTTTGCGAGCGGACACACGGCGCATGCGGCGATCGGCCTTATGCTCGCCGGGCTTCCCGCGGCAGCCTTTAAGGAAAAACCTTCGCGTCGCCGCGTGATCTTTTGGGCGGCGGCTGTGGTTGCGGCGCTCGTCGCGCTTGGCCGCATCGTGATCGGTGCGCACTTTTTGAGCGACGTGAGCTGCGGTTTTGCCCTGGTACTGGCACTTGAGTGCCTTGCCGCACGCATTGCCTATCCCAACGGCGTACAATAGCTCCGTTTGAATCATCTGGCCGATACCCGGTAAGAGAGGATTGCCATGCTCGCGTTTAACAACGATTATTCCCACGGCGCACATCCGGCAGTGCTGCAGGCGCTCGTCGACACCAATATGGAGCCGCAGCCCGGCTACGGTACCGATGCGCACACCGAGCGTGCCAAGCAGCTTATCCGCGAGGCCTGTCAGGCGCCTGACGCCGACGTGTTTTTTCTGGTGGGCGGCACGCAGGCCAACGCGACGGTGATCGACATGCTGCTCGCGCCGTACGAGGGCGTCGTTGCTGCCGAGACCGGCCACGTCGCCTGCCACGAGGCGGGCGCCATCGAGTTTGGCGGCCACAAGGTGCTCACCATCCCCGGCTACGAGGGCAAGATGCACGCCGAGGACCTCGAGAACCATATCCAGGTGTTCTACGAAAACGAGAGCTACGAGCACACGGTGTTCCCGGGTGCCGTGTACGTGAGCCTATCGACCGAGTACGGCACGCTGTACTCCAAGGCCGAGCTCGCGGCGATTCACGCAGTGTGCCAGAAGCGCGAGATTCCGCTGTTTGTGGATGGCGCCCGCCTGGCCTATGCGCTGGCGGCCGATGAGTGCGACATTACCCTGCCCGAGCTGGCGCAGCTGTGTGACGTGTTCTACATCGGCGGCACCAAGTGCGGCGCTCTGTGCGGCGAGGCCGTGGTGTTTTGCGGCATGCACGCCCCGGCGCATCCCATTCCGCGTATTAAGCAGCACGGCGCGCTGTTGGCCAAGGGCCGCCTCACGGGCGTGCAGTTTGAGGCACTCTTTACCGACGGCCTGTATTTTGAGATTGGTCGCCAGGCGATCGAAACCGCGCAGGCGCTTCGTCGCGTGCTGCACGAGCACGGCTACCGGTTCTTCTTGGAGACGCCCACAAACCAGCAGTTTGTGATTCTGCCCAACGAGGACATGGCCCGCATTCGCGAGCATGCGGCGATTGAGTACTGGGAAAAGTACGACGATACCCACACGGTGGTGCGTTTTTGCACCAGCTGGGCCACGACGCAGGAGGATATCGACGCGTTGGCGGCGGTTCTGTAGCCTGATGTAATGACGAGGGGCCGCCTTGCGCTGGGTTTGGCGCAAGGCGGCCTTTGCTTTTGGGGAGAAGGGTTGTATGACAGAGATGTCCGAGCCGACGATTCGCCTGGCGACGCCCGATGATGCGCCGGCGTTGCTTGCCATCTATGAGCCGTATGTGCGCCAGACGGCGATTACCTGCGAATACGAGGTGCCGAGCGTTGAGGAGTTCGCCGGGCGCATCGAGCGTACGCTCAAGCGCTACCCGTATTTGGTGATGGAGCTGGACGGGCGTCCGGTGGGTTATGCCTATGCGAGCCCGCTCAACAGCCGCGAGGCATACGACTGGTCGGTCGAGACATCGATCTACCTGGCGCGCGATGTACGCCACGGCGGGCTGGGCCGCAATCTGCACGATGCGCTCAAGCAATGCCTGGTCGCGATGGGCATCACCAACATGTGCGCCCTCATCGCCGTGCCGCACGATAAGGACGATGAGTACCTGACGCACAACAGCCAGGATTTCCATGCCCATATGGGATATCGCCTGGTGGGCACCTTCGACCGCTGCGCCCAAAAGTTCGGCCGCTGGTACGACATGTGCTGGATGGAGCTGGTCCTAGCCGAGCGCACGCCCAACCAACCCAAACCAACCTGGTTTCCCGACCTCCCCAAACCCACCATTTAGGGACAGGTTTATTTTGGCGGGTTAGCCGATGGGCTCGGTGTATTTGGCGCGGTCGGTGCGCTGGATGCGCTTGGAGACGTGGAGCGGGCGGCCGTCGGTGTCGTAGACGTAGTCGGTGATCAGGATCAGCGCCTGCCCGCGCTCAACGTTGAGCAAAAACGCCTCGTTTTGCGAGGCGTAGCACACCTCAAAGGTCTTATGCCCCTGTGCCGGCGCGCGATGGAACTCCTGTCGCAGCGTGGCGTAGAGCGAACCGTTAATATCGCGATCGATGAGCGTCTCGAAGCTTGGCGGCAGGTAGGTGGTCTCCAGGCACAGCGGCGCGTCGTCCAGGTAGCGCAGGCGGACAAGTTTGACGAGCTTGCTGCCCACGGCGGCGTCAAAGAACTTAGCTATGCTGCCGGCCGCCTTGGCAAAGCCCGAGTCCACGGTGCGCGTGGTGGGCTTCATGCCCTGGCCTTCGACCTGCTTGGTATAGCTCGAAAACACCAGGTTGTTCTCGTGGAGCGCGGGCGTGTCGGCCACAAAGGCGCCACGCCCGCGCTCGGTGCGCACCAGGCCCTCATCAACGAGCACCTTAAGGGCGTGGCGCACGGTGCTGCGCGACAGCCCCGATTCGTCCATGAGCTCCATCTCGGACGGCAGCTTGTCTCCGCGTGCGTAGATGCCGGCGGCGATGCGGTCGCGAAGCGTACCCGCCAAGTGCTCGTATTGGGCCAGTTTCTTTTTAGACGAAGCGTTCATGCGATCAACCTGTATCTAACTTGTATGCGTATCTAATCAAGCATGTATTCAATACAACAACAAAACCGCTGGTAGCTAGCTATCGAAAACCGCATCAGCAAAATTTCTAAGACAAATATAGCATACAACTAGTCGACATAACCAAAACATGTATGTAACTTGTATGCCATCGAGAGCATCAAACGAGAAGAAAGGCTGATGCACGATGACTACTCAGGAACAGGTTAAGGATGTCGTCTCCCAGGTTTTGGCTGACAAGGCAGACAAGGGCGGCATCAAGCGCGTCGTGTGGATTGGCGCTGGCGGATCCAACGGCGGCAACTATCCTGCCCAGTACTTTATGGAGCACGAGGCCACGCAGGTCGTGAGCTCCAGCTACACCAGCAACGAGTTCGTGCACGCCACCCCGGCCTACGTCAACGAGAACACCCTGGCCGTGGTCGTGTCCATGCGCGGCACCAAGGAGACCATCGTCGCCGCCCAGGTCGCCAAGGACCACGGCGCCAGCACCATCGCCATCTATGTCGACGAGTCCGGCCTTACCGAGGTCTGCGACTACAAGATCCAGTACGATAGCCTGGCCGTCGATGAGTCCTGCATGGGCCGCACCAACTCCGCCGTCGTGACCATGATCGCTATGGAGCTCACGCAGCAGACCGAGGGCTATGCCGAGTACGAGACCGCCATGGCCGCCTTCGACTTGGTCGACCCCATCTATCGCAAGGCCGTCGAGTACACCCGTCCGCTCGCTGCTAAGTGGGCCGAGCAGAACGCCGACAAGCCCTGCATCAACGTCATGGCCCAGGGCCCGCTCTTTGGTGCCGCCTACGTCTTTAGCATCTGCAACGTGCAGGAGATGCTGCAGATCGACTCTTGCACCATCAACACCTGCGATTTCTTCCATGGCCCCTTCGAGATCCTGGACAAGCGCACCTCGCTGTTCCAGCTCATCAGCGTCGGCCGTAGCCGCTGCAACGACGAGCGCGGCATCCGCTTCGTCAACCAGTACGGTGGCGAGCGCGTCTATCAGCTCGACGCCAAGGAGCTCGGCCTCAACGACATCAAGGACAGCGTGAGCGAGTACTTCAACCACCTGATCTTTGCCCCGATCCTCAACAACGTGTATATGCGCGCGCTCTCTGCCGTCACCCACAAGGACTACATGACGCGCCGCTACATGTGGAAGCTGGACTACTAGGGGATAGAGCGGCCTAACAGCTCGATGTCCTCATAAGTTGCGGTGGAATAGTTCCTGTTTGGGGGCTTGAAGCCTCTATTTAGGAACTATTTCACCGCAACCGCCAAGTAATCCGCTGGGGACGGAGGAAAACGGATCACTTAGGGACTGGTCTGAGTCACTGATCCGTTTTCCTCCGTTCCCAGCGGATCATTTTTCCGTTCGGCGATTTGTGTCTTGAAAAATGTATATAACGACTATAACGTAGTATGAAACATATTGGAAACAACACCGAGGAGGCTGCGTTGAAGAAAAGCAATCTGGGCTATGTGCTGGTGCTGATCGCCGCGCTTATGTGGGGCACCATCGGAATCTTTGTTAACGGAATATCGGCCCTGGGTGTTTCGTCTCAGAGCATGGCGGCCTTTCGCCTGTTGTCGGGTGCCGTCTTAATGGCTCCGGTCTTGGCATTTATAGGTTGCCAGGGAGGTGCTCGTGAGGGAAAAGCCTCGGGTCCCATGGCACTGTTCAAGGCAAGTCCTAAAGAGCTTGTTCCCTGCGCGCTTCTTGGCATTATCGGCCTCGCCACCGCTAACACGCTTTATTACGAGTGCATGGGCGAGGTGGGCATGTCCACGGCCTCGGTGCTGCTCTACACCTCGCCGGTGTTTGGCGTCGCGCTCGGCCGCGTGCTTTATCGCGAGGACGTGACCCCCAACAAGCTCGTCGCCATCGTCTTTAACATTGTGGGTTGTGTGCTCGCGGTGACGAGCGGCGACCTGTCTGGTTTCCATTTCTCGGTTTGGGGCGTCGCGTCGGGTGTGATCGCCGGACTTTGCGGTGCACTGCTGGCGGTGTTTAGCCGTATGGCTACCAAGACGCTGCATCCGCTGGCGGTGACGTTTTGGGGCTTTGTCTTTGGCGGATGCTTTATGGCAGTGCTTTCGGCTCCGTGGTCCGATGTAGCCGCGGCAATGTCCCCGCAGCTCATTCTGCTGTTCGCAGGCTTTGGCTTTATTCCGACGGCTCTTGCGTACATCTTCTATATGCAGGGCCTTTCGATGGATCTTGAGACATCGAAGGTGCCGGTCGTGGCTTCGTTCGAAACCGTGGCGACCGTTCTGGTCGGTATTGGCATCTACGCCGAGCCCGCCGGCGCGATCAAGGCCCTGGGCATCGTGCTGGTGCTCGCGTCCATTCTGATTATGAACACCGACTTCTCCAAGCTGCGCAACAGTGTGTTTGTCGGTCATGTCATTGAGAGCATGACCTTTAAGCCCAACGCGTGGTGGACGGAGAAATCGCAGGACATGGATCTGTTCCGCGAGCGCACCGGCATTGCGTTGGAGCCCACCGTGCAGGAAAGCCCCTGGTACTTCGTGCGATAGGAGATTGCGCGCGGCATCCGACCTGGGGTTATCCAGTCAGCGCCGGCCTGCCCGGCCCCAACGTTTCAAGTACGTTAAACCCGTCAACGGTCGATTTTCATCCGCGAACGGTCTTTATACTAATTAGCAATATCCGCAACGTATAAGACGTTATAATGACCATAACGAAAAGGAGGAGGCAAGATGAATCAGATCATTCTCGCATCTCATGGTGGCCTGGCCGCAGGCGCCAAAGACACGCTCGAGATGGTTCTCGGCGACGTGTCGAACGTCCACGTCGTGTCGCTTGCTCGTGACGACAAGGAGCCCATCACCAATAAGGTGGACGCCATGATCGCCACGTTCAACGCGGACGACACCGTCTATGTGTTGACCGATATGCTCGGCAGCTCGGTCAACAACAACATGGTCGAGCTTTCCAAGAACGGCACGAAGTTCACGGTGATCAGCGGTTTCAACATTCCGCTGGCACTGACGCTCGCTATGAGCCCCGTCCCCGTCAAGGGCACCGAGCTCGCAGCCCTCATCAACGAGGCCCGCACCGGTCTGACCAACCCCAACGCACCGGTCGAGGCCGCCGCGGCTCCCGCCAAGAAGGCCAAGTCGTCCCGTCACAGCTCCGGTCCCGCCAAGATCGTCCTCGCACGTCTTGACTACCGTCTGCTGCACGGCCAGGTCGTCTTTACCTGGACCACCAAGGTTCAGGCCGAGCGCATCATCGTCGTCGACAACGCTGCCGCCAACGATGACATTAAGAAGGGCGCTCTTAAGCTTGCCAAGCCCCAGGGCGTGCGCCTGAACGTCTTCACCGTCGAGCGTGCCCTCGCCAAGATGGACAAGCTCAACACCCTCGGCGAGCGCGTCATGTTCGTCTTTGGCAACACGGCCGAGATGCTGCAGTTCTGCCAGGGCTACAAGCTCGACGCCATCAACTTGGGCGCCACCGCCAACCACGACGGCGCCGATCAGGTCGGCGGCAAGGACAGCTCCGTCTTCCTCGACGCCACCCAGAAGGCCGACGTCAACCAGCTGCTCGACATGGGCATCAAGCTCTATGTCCAGCAGACCCCTACGTATCAGAGCGTCGACATCGACGCCAAGCTGTAATCAACCAGGCTTTTGCCTGACTGAAAGGAGAAGGGTATGAATACGTTCATCAGTGCGGTGCTCGTCGGCCTCGTCGGCGTGTTCTGCATGTGGGACTCCCGCCTGCTCGGTCGTCTTAACTTCGAGCAGCCCCTCGTTGGCGCTACGCTCGTCGGTCTGCTGCTGGGCGATGTGCCCACCGGCCTTGCCGTCGGTGCCGCCGTCGAGCTCGTGTCCATGGGCCTGGTGCAGGTCGGCGCCGCCGTTCCGCCCGATATGGTCCTGGGCGGCATCGTGGCCGCTGCCTTTGCGTGCCTGACCGATGCTTCCGCCGAGACCGCCATGACGATCGCCATCCCGGTCGCCGTCCTGGGTCAGCTCCTCGGCATCGTGTTCCGTTCCATCATCGCCGCCCTCACCCATGTGGCAGATAGCGCGATCGATAACGGAAAGTTCAAGACCGCCTACCGTATGCACATCTGCGCCGGCTCCGGTCTGTACGCCGTCATGTACTTCCTGCCGATCTTCCTCGCCGTCTTTGTTGGCACCGACCTGGTTCAGGCCATCGTCAACATGGTTCCCGAGTGGCTGTCCACTGGTCTTAACGTTTCGACCAAGATCATGACCGCCTACGGCTTGGCCCTGCTGCTCACCATGATGATCAAGAAGGGTATGACTCCGTTCCTGTTCATCGGTTTCCTGCTCGCCGCTTACCTCAACCTGTCCGTCATCGCGGTCGCTCTGATCGGTGTGTGCCTGGCTGTCGTCTTCATGGGCTTCAAGTTCAACGGTTCCCATGCAGCCGCCGGTGTCGATTCCGACTACGATCCGCTCGAAGACGACGAAGACTAAGGAGGAACACACTATGGCAACCGCAACCAAGGACGTGTCCCTGAACAAGAAGGTCAGCCAGTTCTTCTGGCGCTCCTGGGCCATCCAGGCCTCTTGGAACTACGAGCGTCAGATGAACATGGGCTTCCTCTACGGTATGGTTCCCACGCTCGATCGCCTCTATCCGGATGAGTCCGACCCCAAGCAGCTTGCTGCTAAGAAAGAGGCTTACCACCGTCACATGGCGTTCTACAACTGCACCCCGCAGACGAGCGCCTTCATCCTAGGCCTCACCGCCTCCATGGAGGAGGAGTACGCCAGGGATCCCGAAAACTTCGATCCCGATTCGATCAACGCGGTCAAGACCTCCCTTATGGGTCCGCTTTCCGGCATCGGTGACTCCTTCTTCCAGGGCACCATCCGCGTTATCGCCTTTGGCCTGGGCGTTCAGCTGGCTCAGCAGGGCTCCATCATGGGCCCGATCCTGGCCATGCTCATCTCCATCGTCCCCTCTGTGCTGATCACCTGGTTCGCAGCCAAGATGGGCTATCAGGGCGGCCACGAGTACCTGAGCAAGCTTCAGGGCGGCGACCTCATGGAGAAGCTCATGTATGTCTGCGGCATCGTGGGTCTTATGTCCGTGGGCGGCATGATCGCTACGCTGATTGGCGCCACCACCCCGCTGCAGTTCGCTGAGGGCACCGTCGTTATCCAGGACATCCTGGACGGCATGATGCCCCAGATGATTTCCCTTGGCCTCACCGGCCTTATGTACTGGCTCATCAAGAAGAACGTCAACACCGGTTGGCTTCTCGTGATCGCCATCGTGGGCGGCATCGCCCTCTCCGCGGCCGGCATCCTGGCCTAGTCGCGGCCAAGCGCTTAACCGCTTTCCCCCGGGGGCCTGCCTGGCATCCCATACCCCAGGCAGGCTTCCATCCCTATGCGTGACAATGGGACAGCCCCTTTGTCGCATCCTCAACGGGCCGGCGATTCGGTCCAAACTACGGTAACCCTGCGAGCGTCCGGCAATGTGGCGCCGCAAAAATCGAAAGGAATGTGTCAGATGTACGAGATCGACCTTAACCTCCCTAAGCAGATCGTCGCTGACGTCCTGTCCAACCACGAGATCCACAGCGTCGCCTTCGTCGGCTGCGGTGCTTCCATGTCCGACCTTTACCCCGCCAAGTACTTCCTGGCCAACAACACGGACAAGCTGAACGTTCAGATCTTCACCGCTAACGAGTTCAACTACGACACGCCTTCCTGGGTCAACGAGCACACCTTCGTGATCACCTGCTCCCTCGGTGGCTCCACGCCCGAGACCGTCGAGGCCAACAAGACCGCCAAGAAGCACAACTGCCCGGTCGTCTCCCTCACCAACAAGGCTGGCTCCGCTCTGACCGTCGACGCCGACCACGTTATCGTTCACGGCTTCCACGCCAACTACGCTGCCAAGTGCGAGAAGCCCGGCTATGCCATCGCTCTTGCTCTCGAGATCCTTCAGCAGACCGAGGGCTATGACCACTACGAGGACATGATCACCGGCCTCACCAACGTCTTCGAGCTCTGCGAGAACGCCGCTCAGCACTGCAAGAAGCTCGCCAAGAAGTTCGCCGAGGACTTCAAGGACGACAAGATGATCTACTTCATGGCTTCCGGTGCCTCCGAGAAGATGGCTTACTCTAACGCCGCCTTCCTGTTCACCGAGATGCAGTGGATCGACGCCGCCGCCTACAACACCGGCGAGTACTTCCACGGCCCGTTCGAGGTTTCCACCGAGGGTAAGCCCTACGTCTTCCTCATGTCCGATGGCGCCACCCGTCCGATGGACGCCCGCGCCCTCACCTTCCTTGAGCGCATGGGCGCCAAGGTCGCTCTGATCGACTCCAAGGACTACGGCCTGGCCGACGCCGTGCCCGCGAGCGTCGTCACCTACTTCAACCCGCTGCTGCACCTCGCCGTTATGCGTGAGTACGGCAACCAGATCGCCGAGGCCCGTCAGCACCCGCTGACCATGCGTCGCTACATGTGGAAGCTTTCCTACTAATCACAAGTAAGTAGACCTTACGGGTTGATTGAGAGGGGATGGGGTTTGCGCCCCGTCCCCTTTTTTGCTTTGGGGAGGGTGCGTCTGTCGCGTCGCAAAACCCCAGATAAAACCTACCAAAATAAACCTGTCCCTTTTTGGCAGGTGGGAGGAGATGCGTATGATCAAGGCAGTGCTGTTTGATATGGACGGCGTGCTGGTCGATACCGAGTGGTTCTACAACCGTCGCCGCGTGGCGTTTATGGAAGAGAAGGGGTTCCACTTTGACGAGATCCCCGATCTTTCGGGGTCTAACGAGCCGGCCATTTGGAAAGCGCTGGTGCCCGACGATGTTGAGCTGCGCGAGCGCCTGCGCGTGGAGTATAAGCAGGTCTACAGCCCGGACCATCCCGTTCCGTATGCCGAGTTGCTCAACGAGCAGACGGAGCCGGTGATGCGTGAGCTGCACGAGCGCGGCGTGAAGTGCGCCATCGCGAGCTCGTCCTATCGCGAGCTCATTGACGAGCTGGTGGAGATTGCCGGCATCGCCGACGTGCTGGACTACACCATCAGCGGTCACGAGTGCAGTGCGTTTAAGCCCGACCCCGAGATCTACCTGCGCGCCATGGAGGCGCTGGGGGTGGAGCCTGCCGAGTGCCTGGTTATCGAGGATTCGCCTTTGGGCATCGAGGCCGGCAAGCGTTCCGGCGCCCGCGTCCTGGCGCTGCGCCCGCACGAGGGCGTCAACCTCGACCAGTCCGCTGCCGACGTTGTCATCGACAACCTGACCGACATTTTGGCCGCTTTGTAGTGTCAATCCGCCGCGAGAAGCACTGGTTCACGCGTCTTTTGCTACGGATTGGCTTAATTTGTCATCTATTTGAATCCGTTTGGCTTCGATTCGGACTAAGTGAGTAGACTTTTTGGTGCAGGACGAGCACAAAGTGCATCTGCTCTAGTAAAACCGCAGGTCACAGGGGTGGCGGTTTTGGGTGTGCTCTGCAGGTCGCGTAAAGTCTACTCACTTGTAATTTGGGCCTTTGGTCGTGGGGTTGCTGGTCCCGCTTTGGTTGTCGGGAGAGGGTGAATTGAAGCGCCCCCGCACGCTCCATGCTACAATCGCGGACATATCCCACAACTACATCTGCCTTCGAAAGGAGCCTGCGTGGCGAACGCCATCGATCAGCTCACGGACCGAGTGCTCGTGCTCGGCCGCCTCACCATCGTCCGCCGCGCCATTACTGCTGTGGCGGTCACCATTTCCGCCGTTCTCCAGACATTTCTGATCCAGGCGTTCATTCAGCCCGCCGACCTGCTTCCGAGCGGTCTTACCGGCGTCGCGGTCCTACTCGATCGCGTTACCTCGCTGGGTGGCGTTCATATCGACATCTCGCTCGGCATGCTCGCGCTCAACATCCCCGTGGCGCTCCTATGTTGGAGCGGCATTAGCAAGCGCTTCGTCATCTTCTCGATGATGCAGGTCGTGCTCTCGTCGCTGTTCCTTAACGTCTTTCACTTCGCGCCGTTTTTGGGCGACAAGATCATGCTCATCATTTTTGGCGGCGTGGTCTCGGGTCTGGGCGCTGCCATCGCGCTCAAGTCCGGCGCATCCACCGGGGGCACCGACTTTATCGCGCTGTGGGTCTCCAACCACACGGGCAAGACCATCTGGGGCGTCATCTTTGGTTTCAACTGCTTTATCCTGGCGATCTTTGGCTTTATGTTTGGCTGGGACAAGGCGGCGTACTCCATCGTGTTCCAGTTTATTTCGACCAAGACCATCGACAGTTTCTATCGTCGCTACGACCGCGTGACGCTGCAGATCACGACGCGCAAGGCAGACGAGGTCATGACTGCCTACGTAAACCATTTTCAGCACGGCATTAGCTGCGCCGAGGTCGTCGGCGGATACAGCCGCGAAAAGATGTACCTGCTGAACACCGTTGTCTCGACCTACGAGAGCCAGGACATTATCAAGTTGGTGTGCGACGTTGATCCCGGCGCCGTGATCAACGTGTTCCACACGCTCAACTTTGTGGGCGGCTGGTGGGGCGGTCATGTCGACGAGCCCATGCCCACGGCCGTTCCCGATCCCGACAAGCCCGCACGCATGGCCAGCAGGCAGGCGCGCCTCAGCGAACAGGACAGCCTGCAGCAGGACGACGGCAAGTAGGGTATTGGCATTTTGCCGGTCCTGCGCAACCCATCCGAACGAGCCCCCCGAAAGCCCCGTTGCTTTCGAGGGCTCTCGTTTGCCCAGATAAAACCTACCAAAATGAAGCTGTCGCTTTTTGGTAGGGAGGGTGTATCGTTTTATCAATATGAGGTAACATGAAACTAGACGTTATATACGTATGAGAAATTTAGCTATTTTGATAAGAGTGATCAGATATGCCTGCGCCCAAAAATGCACCGCTTTACCAGCAGATTTATGACGAAATCAAGGATGCGATCGAAAAAGGTGTTTATGCACCCAAGGAGCGTATTCCGTCCGAGCTTGAACTAGCCGAGCAGTACGAGGTGAGCCGTATTACGGTGCGCCGCGCTGTCGAGGAGCTGTGCTCCGATGGTTACCTGGTTAAGCAGCAGGGCCGCGGCACCTTTGTCTCCACGCCGCACATCAACCGCCAGTTTCACGCCTCGACGCTGCAGACGTTTACCGCGCTGTGTGCCGGCAACGGCATGAAGGCCGGTGCGCACGTGATCGATCGCCAGATCGTTCCGGCGCGCCAAAACGAGATGGAGTTCTTTGGCCTGCAGAAGGATGCGCTGTTGCTGCATATCAAGCGCGTGCGCACGGCCGACGGCGAGCCCATCTTTGAGGAGAACATCTTTGTGCCGTTTGACGCCTACCGTGAGCTGTTGACGGCCGATCTTGAGGACAAGTCGATTTTTGCCGAGGTCGAGCGTGTTGGCGGAATCCCGATTGTCTCGGTTGGCTACCGTACGGTCGAGGCCGTTCGAGCTAACGCCGAGCAGGCGGCCGAGCTGGGCATTGCTCCGCACGATCCGCTGCTCAATCTGCGTGCCGGCTTTACCGGTCCCAACGATGAGCCGGTCCTGATGGGTAAGCAGTACTACGTGGGATCGCGCTACGTTATGGTCATGTAAGTTACGCGGTTTTACCAAACCGCGTAACGGCCCGACGCTGCAAACGCCCCTAAGCGGCAATCTGACGTTCAATCGTCGGTCGCGTACCGAAGTACGCTTCCCTCCTCTTTCACGTCACCTTGCTCGCTTAGGGGCGTTTTCGCTGACTTATGCTCAACCAGCGACGTTTGCGCGCTTGTCAAGAGATTAGCCGTTGGGAAAGTGTCCAAAAATCCCACGCTCGTTCCTTTCGGATTGCATCGCCCGTGGTCGGCAGCTGTGCGGCACCGGTCCGCGTGGCGGCGTATAATCGGCGGCAGATGACTTGGACGTTAGGAAACCATGACCGATAGCATGCAGCAGATGGCGCTTGACACGCTCGGCGCCTATTTTGGCTACACCTCGTTTCGCCCGGGGCAGGACCGCATGGTCGATGCGATCCTTGCCGGCCGCGATGCGCTCGGCGTTATGCCCACAGGCGCCGGCAAGTCCATTTGCTACCAGGTGCCTGCGCTTATGCTGCCCGGCATCACCTTTGTGGTGAGCCCGTTGCTGTCGCTTATGGAGGACCAGACCCGCGCGCTGCTCGCGGCGGGTGCGCGCCCCAGTTATCTCAACTCCAGCCTTACCCCGGCTCAGCAAAACACCGTGCTCAAGCGGGCGCGCGAGGGCCGCTATCAGCTTATGTACGTGGCACCCGAGCGTCTGCTCGAGCCGCGCTTTTTAGCCTTTGCGCAGGAAGCCGCGGCGGACGGTGGCATTGGCGTGCCGCTCGTGGCCATTGACGAGGCCCACTGCGTGAGCCAGTGGGGCCAGGATTTTCGTCCCGCTTACCTGCAGATTCGTGAGTTTATCGATTCGCTGCCGCGGCGCCCCATCGTGGCGGCGTTTACCGCCACGGCGACCGAGCGTGTACGCGCCGATATCCAGCAAATGCTCGGCCTGCAAAACCCGGCGACTGTGGTGACGGGCTTCGATCGCAAGAACCTCTACTTTGGTTGCGAGGAGATGGGCGACAAGGCCAAGACCGCCTGGGTGCGCGACTACGTGATCGCGCATTCGAGCGAGAGCGGCATCGTGTATTGCTCGACCCGCAAGACGGTCGACGCGTTGGCCGCGGAGCTTGCCGAGGCACTGGGCCCCAGCGGCATTCGCGTGGGCCGCTACCATGCCGGCATGGGCAACGACGCCCGCCGCCAGAGTCAGCGTGCCTTTATCGACGACGACATTCAGGTGATGGTCGCCACCAACGCCTTTGGAATGGGCATCGATAAGCCCAACGTGCGCTACGTCATCCACAACAACGTGCCCGAGAGCATCGAGGCATACTACCAGGAAGCGGGCCGCGCCGGCCGCGATGGCGATCCGGCAAGCTGCCATTTGCTGTGGAACGGCAACGATTTCCGTATGCGCCGCTTTTTGATCGACCGCGGCGATGCTGCCGATGAGGCGCTCGACGATGAGCAGCGCGCGTGGGCGCTCCAGAACCGTTATCGCCTGCTCAGCCAGATGGAGGGCTACTGCAATACCACCGGCTGCCTGCGCGAATACATGCTGCGCTACTTTGGCGACGAGGCTGCGGCCGAGCATGCGGCAGCCGCCGCGGGCGGCACGGCAGACGACGCCGAGGGCTGCGGCAACTGCAGTAACTGTCTCACGCAGTTCGAGGTCGAGGACGTCACCGATATGGCCCGCGCTGCCGTGCGCTATGTGGCCACGCGTCCCATGCGCTTTGGCAAGTCGCTGATCGCCGATGTGCTCCACGGCGGCAACACCGAGCGCATTCGCCAGATGCATCTGGACGAGGACCGCGGCTACGGTGAGCTGTCGAGCGAATCGGTCGGGCGCATCAAGGACATCATCGGCCAGCTGTGCGGCCGCGGTTATCTGGCAACCTCGCAGGGGCAGTACCCGGTCGTGGGGCTGGGCCCGCGTGCCATCGAGGTCGAGGATGAGGCGTTTGCCTTTACCGTTAAGCGTCGCGCGTCCAAGCGCAAGGCCTCGGCCCGCGCCCGCCGTGCGGTGGATCTGCTGCGCGAGGAGGCCGAGCTGGATCAGCGCCCGCGCGTGGGCGACGATGCCGAGCTGTTCGAACGCCTGCGCGCCCTCCGCAAGGAGATTTCGACGGAGTTGGAGATGGCGCCGTATATGGTCTTTTCCGACAAGGCCCTGCGCGGCCTGTGCCGCCTGCGTCCGCGGACGCGCGACGAGCTCATTCAGGTCAACGGCATTGGCGAGAAAAAGGCTGACGCCTTTGGCGAGCAGTTTATGGCGGCGATTGAAGAATTTGAGTCCGAGCATGCGCGGGATGGAGCGTAACGATGGCATTCGACGATAAAACCGGCCGCGCTGACGTGTCCGCCGTACCGCTGTACCAGCAGGTCATGGACGACCTAAAGGGCGAGATCGCGCACGGTGTGTACCCTGCCGGTTCGCGCATCCCTGCCGAGATGGAACTCGCGAAGTCCTACGGCGTGGGACGCATCACCGTGCGCCGCGCCATCGAGGAGCTGTCGCGCGCGGGGTATCTCAACCGCCAGCAGGGGAGGGGCACCTTTGTGTGCGCTCCCAAGCTCAAGCGCAAGATTCGTCAGAAGGGTGACGTCCAGAGCTTTACTGAGGGTTGCGCTGCCAACGACATGGTGCCGGGTGCGCGTCTGGTATCGCGCACGGTGGTCGCGGCGACGCACGAGGATGCGGCGTTCTTTGGCGTGGAGCCCGGCTGCGAGCTTATCGTGGTCGAACGCGTGCGTACGGCCGACGGCATCCCCGTCATGCTTGAGAACAACGCCTTTGTGCTCGCCGACCATCCCTACCTGCAGATGCTTGCCGACAGGGACCTCACGGACAATTCCATCTTTGCACTCGTTGCCGAGCATTCGGGTCGCGCGCCGCTCAAGTCCGACCCCTGCACCGTGGAGATTGCGCTTGCCGATGCTCAAGCGGCCCCGCTGCTGGAGGTGCCGGTCGGCGAGCCGCTCTTCTATATGGAGGCTTACTTTACCGATGAGGACGAGCGGCCCTTGCTGCTCGGACGCCAAAAGATTGTGGGCTCGCGCTACGTCTTTGACATCTAACATCCACAGATAGAACAACATAGAACAACTTTGGTGAAATGACTTCACGGGCGTTGCCGTGCGTGTTATAAATAGGACAACATAGAACGACAGCAGGTACGAGCCGTCGTCGCTCAAAGCCGCCGCACAAGGAGGAACATCAGGATGAACGCACACGATCTGATTCAGGAAATCATCGAGCGCAAGGGCAAGATCGAGAACGTCTTTTGGATCGCTTGTGGCGGTTCGATGATCGACCTGATGCCGGCCAACGAGCTGCTCAAGCGCGAGGCCACCACGTTTACCTCGACGGTCTACACGGCACGCGAGTTTTGCCTGATGGCCCCCAAGAGCCTAGGGCCGAAGTCGCTCGTTATTGCCTGCAGCCACAGCGGCAACACGCAGGAGGTCGTCGACGGCTGCGAGATGGCGTTGGCTGCCGGCGCCGAGGTCGTCGCCATGACCGACTGCGAGGGCTCCAAGATCGACAACGGCAAGTGGATCACCTGGGTCTATCCGTGGGGCGAAGGCGTGCCGCAGGCCGAGGTGCCTCAGGGTATCGGCGCTCTGATCGCCGCCGAGCTGCTCGACCAGCAGGAAGGCTACGAGGCACTCGCCGACATGTACGAGGGCCTCAAGCAGATGGATGCGCTGCTGCCCGCCGCCCGCGAGAAGGTCAACGCCGAGCTGGGCGCCCGCTTTGCCGAGCTCTGCCAGCAGCACAAGTTCTTCTATATCCTGGGCTCCGGCCCCAACTTTAGCCAGACCTACGCCATGGCCATCTGTTCGCTCATGGAGATGCAGTGGCAGCACTGCTGCTACATCCACTCCGGCGAGTACTTCCACGGCCCCTTCGAGGCCACCGAGCCCGGCGTGTTCTACTTTGTGCAGCTTGGCGCGGGCGAGTGCCGCCCCATGGAGGAGCGCGCGCTTGCATTCCTCAACAGGCACACCGATACGGTCATGGTGCTCGATGCGCTCGAGTACGGCGTGGGCGACGTGCCCGCCAGCGTGCGTTCGTACCTAGAGCCGATCTTCTTCTACAACATGAGCTGCGAGCTGCGCGCCGCCCGCGGCAAGGTCTTCGACCACAGCCCCGAGGTTCGTCGCTACATGGGCATCGAGCAGTACTAGGTACCGGGAAAAGTATTCACCTTCGATTCGCAAGGGCACTGCGTGAGTCAAAAAAGCGGGCCGCGCCGGGGATTTTCGGCGCGGCCCGCTTGGCATCGCGTTTAGATTCGCAAGGTTGCGGCAGCCAGCGGCCTACTTTGCGTCGTAGGCCTCGGCGTCCCACCAGTCGAGCTGGGCGATGTTGTCGCGGATGTGCTGGCAGCTCTTGTGGAAGCCCTCGAGCTCGTACTCGGACAGGTCGAGCGTGTAGACCTCCTCGACGCCCCCGGCGCCGATCACGCACGGCAGGGAGGTAAAGATGCCCTCCTCGCCATACTGGCCGGTCATAAGCGTAGAGGCCGAAAGCACAGCGTGCTCGTTGTGCAGAACGGCAGCGCAGACGCGCGCGGCGGAGTTGGCGACGGCGTACTCGGTGCACTGCTTGCCCTGGTAGGTCACATAGCCGCCCTTGCGCGCGAGCTCCTCGATCTCCATGTGGTCGAAGGCGTACTTGTCGGGGTTTTCGGCTTGAAGCTCGTTGAGGCTCTTGCCGGCGATGGTCGCGGCCTTAAAGGCGGCCAGCTGGCTAAAGCCGTGCTCGCCGATCATGTAGGCGTCGATGGACTTGGGGCTCACGCCGACCTTCTTGGAGATCTCGGTGCGCAGGCGGGCGGAGTCCAGGCCGCAGCCCGAGCCGATGATCTTCTTGGGATCGTAGCCGGTCAGGTGCCGCAGCTCGGTGCACACGACGTCGCAGGGGTTGGAGATGCTCACGAAGATGCCGTCAAAGCCGGCGTCGACGATGCGCTTGGCAAAGGTGCGGGCGGCGTCGGTGGTAAAGAACAGCTCGCCGTCGCGGTTGCCGGCGGCCAGCGCGACCTTGCCGGCGGCGTTGACGATGACGTCGCAGCAGGCAAGCTCCTCGTAGTGGTCGTAGCAGTTGACGATCTTGGTGTTGTACGGGACAAACGAAAGGGAGTCGCGCAGGTCCTGGACCTCGGACGTCACCTTGGCCTCGTTGATATCGCACAGGTACAGCTCATCGGCAATGCCCTGCATGAGCAGACTGTTGGCAACATGTGCTCCTACGTGGCCCTGGCCGACCACACCGATCTTACGCGTCTGGTACATATATGCATCCTTTCGGCCGAGTTTTTCGCGTCGAACCATTGTAACGTCCTGCTGCCACTTTGCTAGGCTAAAGCGCCATAGATTTTTGGGTATGCCTTAATCTCTACTTTTGGAGTGATTTGGGCCGCTGACGGCATCGCTGGGCGATATGCTCGCGCGGATGGGGCCGCTCGTTGTACCATAACTGCAACTGACTCGTAAGGAGCATTCATGCCCATTCGCATCCCCGACGCCCTCCCTGCCGCCGCGCAGCTCGAGAGCGAGAACATCTTTGTCATGACCGAGTACCGCGCGCTGCACCAGGACATCCGTCCGCTGCGCGTGCTCATCCTCAACCTCATGCCCACCAAAATCGCTACCGAGACGCAGATCATGCGCAAGCTCTCCAACACGCCGCTGCAGGTGGAGGTGGACCTGCTGCGCACGAAAACGCACGAGGCCACGCACGTGAGCGCCGGCCACCTGGAGACGTTCTACCGCACGTTCGACGACATCCGCGACATCCACTACGACGGCCTGATCATCACGGGCGCGCCGGTGGAGCAGATGCCGTTCGAGGAGGTCGACTACTGGCCCGAGCTCTGCCAGATCATGGATTGGTCCACCACGCACGTGCACTCTACGCTGCACATTTGTTG
The DNA here is from genome assembly GCF_040915545.1 of Collinsella aerofaciens. Lineage (GTDB taxonomy): Bacteria > Actinomycetota > Coriobacteriia > Coriobacteriales > Coriobacteriaceae > Collinsella > Collinsella aerofaciens_BE. Next base: position 50,186 of record NZ_JBCPDH010000005.1, read on the forward strand.
GGGCGCGCAGGCCGGCCTGTACCATCATTACGGCATCCAGAAGTACGACCTGCCGGCAAAGGCGAGCGGCGTGTTCGAGCATTATCTGGTGAAGCCGCAAAGCCCGCTGGTCCGCGGCTTTGACGACCGCTTCTATGCCGTACATTCGCGCAACACCGACGTGCGCCGCGAGGACGTGGAGGCCGAGCCGCAGCTTGAGGTCGTGGCCGTGTCCGACGAGGTGGGCCTGTACATCGTCAAGTCGACCGACAGCCGTCGCTTCTTTGTCTTTGGTCACCCCGAGTACGATACCGACACGCTGCGCCTGGAGTACGAGCGCGACGTGAAGCGCGGCCTCAACCCTCAGGTGCCGGCGCATTACTTCCCGGGCGACGACCCCTCCGCCGATCCGCGCAACGTCTGGCGCAGCCAAGCTCAGCTGTTCTACACCAACTGGCTCAACTACTACGTCTACCAGACCACGCCCTACGACCTGGCCCGCGCCGGCGAGGAACACTAGGCCGTCGGGAGGTGCGCCAGCCGTTAGGCGCTGATGATGTGGGGTAGCGGCAGGTCGTGGGCGTCGGCGGGAACGTGGTCGACACGCTGCTCGTCAAAGGCGATGCCGATGATTTGACATACGGGTGAGAGCATGGGCAGGTAGCGGTCATAGCAGCCGCCGCCGTAGCCCAGGCGCGCGCCGGTGCGGTCGAAGGCTACGAGCGGCACGATAATCATGTCGAGAGCCTCGGCAGGCACGATAGGGAAGCGGTCGCTGTCGATGTCCGTGGCCGCGAAGGCCCTCGCGGGGTGGGCGATAAACGGAGCCGCGGACGCATCGTCGGCGGCAACTGCTCGCATGCACATGCGCTGGCCACAAGCTGCGGCATCAATTGCCGAGAGCATGCACGGATAGGCCACGCGCCAGCCGCGTTTGGCGGCCGCAGCGGCAAACGCGGCTGGGTCGACTTCGGAGCCCATCGCGGCATAGATGGCAACGGTGTGCGGCGCCGCGGCATCCAAGCGATCCAACAGCTCAACAAGCCGCGCGCAGATAACGGCAGACTTCGCTGCCCGCAAGTCCAAATCAAGAGCATCACGCCGAGCAATCACCGCCCGCCGCAACTCAGCCTTGTCCATCCCAACCTCCTCTAGCAAACTTGCCAAAAAGGGACAGGTTTATTTTGGCGGGTTTTATCTGTGCTGTGATGGGCGTCTGCGGCGGTATGTCTCGATCTGTAACAGTAACTCGGCAAAATTGGACCTAGTTGTTACAGATTGAGACAAAAGGTCGGCGTCGTCTGGAAACGTCTCGATCTGTAACATCTGGAGCCGATATTGCCGTCTAGATGTTGCAGATTGAGACAAACCGCCGCGGTGGGCTGCGCCACCCCGCTCAAACCGCAGAAAAAAGGTAGATTTTCAGACATGTCCCAAAAATCTACCTTTGCCGTGCGTTAGCCCATCAGGTCGACTACGTTAAAGCCGGCGTTGCTCTTGGCGATGACGTCTCGGCCGCCAAAAACACAGGTTGGCGATTCGGCCGCAATGCGCGTCACGTCGGCACCGAGCGAGCGAAGCTCACCGGGCGTGGCGGCGAGCATCTGGGCGCGGCGCTCCTCGCGTGCGTGCGGATCGAGCCCGGCCAGGTAGGTCGTGTTGCGGCGCTTGGTGAGCGCGTACGGCTTCACCGGCGCGTCCATGCCGCTCACGCAGCTTACGATAAAGCCCTCAAAGGCAGCCTCGTCGGGCTCAAAGCTGCCGAGCCATTCGCCTGCGCGCGCCACACGCTCAATCGAGGGGTCGATTGCTGGGTCGCGGTAGGTGTAGAACGCCGTCTGGCGCTCGCCGGCTGCGCGGAATCCGCAGCCGTACGCACCGCCCTTCACGCGAATCTCGTTCCACAGGTAGTCGTAGGAGAGCGCGTTGGCGGCAACCGCCCAGGCGCCCGTCACGTCGATGCCCAGGCGACGCGGGTCGGACGCGCTTGCCGCAAAGCAGATATCGCTGGGGATGACGAAAGCCTCGTGGCGGTCGCGCGGCGTCGGCACCACGAGAGCGTCGCGGCCGGCATCGGCACCATCGCCCGCACCCAGCCCCAGGTCGCCCGCGGCATCCCAGTATGCGTCAAAGTCCTCGTTGCTGCCGGTAAAGCTCGCCATGCAGCCATCGGCCACAAAGATGCGCTCCGCCAGCTCGGCAAGCTTGGTACGCAGCCCGTCCACGCGCTCGTCAAAGTGGTCGAGCAGATCGCGCAGGAACAGATAGAAGTCCACGCCCGAAAGCTGCTCGCGCACCACGGCCGAAGGCGAGCTGTAGCTCATCGCGCGACCGAGCGCCGCCGAGTGACCGTTGTTGATAAAGCCCTGCTCAAGCCCAATGCGAATCTGCGTGAGAACGTCGCGCACGCGGTCGGCGTCGGCATCGAGCAAAAGCGTGCTCGACCACACCTCGCGCGGCAGGCTTGCCAGCGCATCAATCTTCTCGGACAGGGCGCCGGCGCTCACCAGCAGGTAGGGGCGCACGCCGTCCACGTCGGGCTGGGTCATGACCTCGGTCGTAAAGCTCAAAAAGCCCAGCTTGCCGGCGAGCAAGTTGTCGAGCTCCTCGGCCGAGTGCTCGCTCGTGGGCAGCTGTTTGAGCAGGCGGCAGAGCAGCGTCACATAGGGCAGGTCCTCAAACGCAACGCAGCTCAGATCGAAATACTGCATGGCGTAGGCCAGGCGGTTGGTGGGGATGCCGTGGCGCAGACAGGGGATAGGCGCAGTCGTGTCCACGACCAGCGGCGGCTCGGGGCGCGCCTCGCCAATGTCGGACACGCGCAGGCGCGGCAGCGTGGCCTTGGCCTCGGGTGTGTCTTCCGCCTCCTGCGCGGCGCGCAGCGCGGCCGTGCGCTCGACCACGTCGGCCAGCTCGGCATCGGTCATGGCATCGCGCTTGGCTGCCAGTTCGGCGGCCTCGGCACCCTCCGAACCCTCGGCGGCATCCACCGGTACCAACTCGACCAGCGCCATGTGGTCGTTTTGCAGCACCAGCTCGCGCAGCAGGTCCTCAAAGTAGCTGCCGTCCAGCTCGCCACGCAGCTCCTCGTACACCGGGCCGTACTTGAGCGCCAGCGTCGCGGCGTCGTCATCGTAGAGCCAGGTGCTCAGCGCGTCGCACGCAATGGCCACGCCGTCGGCGATGCCATAGTCGCGCTGGCGCAGATCGTACTCGTTGCTGCTGATGATGGCTTCCAGACGCTCGCGCGGAACGCCGTGCTCGCACAGGTCGAGGCAGGCGTCCTGGAACACGCGACGCAGCTCGCGCGCCACGCCGGGCTGCGCGTTCTGCAGCATGATGAGCTCGTAGGGCTGCAGGCTCTCGGCCGCGGTGTAGCTCACCACGTTGCCGCCCAGGCCGGCGGCCAGAATGGCCTTCTTGACCGGTGCCTCGTTGGAGCCCAGCAGTGCCTCAAACAGGATGTCCGCCGCGATCGTGCGCTTGCGGTCGAGCGCACTGCCCAGCACCAGGCCCAGGCCCACCAGGGCGTTCTCGGGCGTGGTGGCCATCTCGATGCGCTTGTACTCGCAGGTCACGGGCGCCTGCACGCCCAGCGGATTGGGCGCCAGCGTGGACGGGTCCTCGCCGGCGGCGACGGCAGCGTCCATGCGGCGGCTCGCGGCGCTCGGCTGCGACAGATAGCGCTCGTCCAAAAAGGCCAGTGCGCGGTCCACGTCCAGGTCGCCGTAGAGCGTGATGTAAGAGTTGGAAGGATTGTAGTGGCGCGCGTGCGTGTCCAGGAACTGCTCGTAGGTGAGTGTGGGAATCGCGCGCGGGTCGCCGCCGCTTTCGTGCGCATAGGCGGTGTCGGGGTAGAGCGCGGTGTTGACGGCGTCGTCCAGCACGCTCATGGGGTCGGACAGCGCGCCCTTCATCTCGTTGAACACCACGCCGTTATAGCGCAGCGCGCCCTCGCGCAGGCTCGCGGAGCTGCTGTCGCCCTCGCCCTCGGCGCTCTCTGGCAGATCCAGCTCGTAGTGCCAGCCCTCCTGCTCAAAAATGGTGGGCTTGGTATAGATGGCCGGGTTGAACACCGCGTCCAGGTACACGTCCATCAGGTTATACAGATCCTGCTCGTTGGTGGTGGCAACGGGGTAGATGGTCTTGTCGGGGTAGGTCATGGCGTTGAGGAACGTCTGCATGGAGCTCTTGATCAGGTCGACAAACGGCTCCTTGACGGGAAACTTGGCCGATCCGCACAGCACCGAGTGCTCAAGAATATGGAACACGCCGGTGGAATCGGCCGGCGGCGTCTTAAAGCCAATGGCAAAGGCCTTGTTTTCGTCGTCGCACGCCAGGTACAGCAGACGAGCGCCCGAGGCAGTGTGTCGCAGCACGTAAGCGTCCGAGTCGAGCTCGGGCACGGTCTCGCGGCGCTCGACGGCAAAGCCGTGGCAGGTAGTGCCGGGCACCAGCAGTGCAGCGGCTGCGGCGCGCGGGTCGGTTGAGGTAGTGGGCATATGCAGTCTCCTTTGACGCCCCAGCGGGGGGCGAATCGAGTCGAATCCTCGAGAGTATACCCATATGGAGCCCTCGACCAATCTGCCGGATGAGCGTGGATTTTCGGACACACGAGAGTGGATATTCGGACGCAAATTGAACGAGAGAGGATTTTCGGACGGAAACAGCCCCAAAACGCCAAAAACCGTCCGGAAATCCACTCTCGATTCTTGACCGTCCATCACTCATGCATTTCTCATCTCTCACTCATCTCTCATATGAGAGATAATAGAAAGATGAGAGAAAAATATGAGAGATAACTGAGCAGCAAAGAGACGGGCAATCATGGTATTGTCTCAATACCGATTGTTCTACCAGCAAAAATATGTATAAATGAAGCAAATGGTAGACATTCCATCTCTATCTATCTCTTATCTCTAAGCCGAGAGATAGAGAGATAGATGAGAGATAATTACGAGAGATGACTAAGAGACGAGGGAAATCCATTCGCGGCATTCTTCGCAGAACCAAGCGAAAGGACGTGCAGATGAACGAAAACGAACTGACCGGTCTGCTCGAGTCTTTAAGGCGCATGGGCTCGGACGATCTTAACGTCGAGGTCAAGGAGAGCGCCACGACGCTTTCCCGCGACGTGTGGGAAACGGTGAGCGCATTCGCGAACACTGCCGGCGGAATCATCGTGCTCGGAGTGAGTGAGCGCGCAGGTTTTGTCCCGGTTGAGAACTTCGAGACCGAGAAAGTGCTCAACCAATTCGTGGCGGGCATGGGCGATGCCGGCGGTCGCGGAAAGCTGGCCAATCCGCCCAAATACACCATTGAGCGCGTGGAGCTCCAGGGCACCGTGGTTCTGGTCATCACGATTGAGGAGCTCGACCCGTCGAGCAAGCCTTGTTATGTCATAGAGCGGGGCGCCCAGGGCGGCAGCTACAAGCGCATCGATGACAAAGATGTGCCGCTTTCATCGACCGAGGTGCTCGCATTGGCGTCATACGGTCGAGCGACTCCGAGCGATCGCGACGCGGTGGCGGGTGCGGGCGCGGACGATCTCGACGAGACGCTGGTCGACCGTACGATAGATCGGGCTTTCTCGTTGACGCCCCGGGCAATGCGCGGCGCGCCGGACAAACAAACGAAGCTGGAGCGCCTAAATATCCTTGATTCCCAGGGCAATGTCACCAAGGCTGGACTCCTAGTTGTGGGCACCTACCCTCAGCAGTTCTATCCCAAGCTCTTCATTGACGTGGCTGTCCATGCGGGAACTCAGAAGGGCATGGCGGGGTCGCTGAGATTCATGGACCGCACAATCTGTGAGGGAACGTTGGGCGAGATGATCTCTGATGCTGTCGCGGCCGTCGCCAAGAATTTGCGGCGAACCTCGACCGTCCAAGGTGTCTCGCGTGTCGACTCGCTGGAGATTCCCGAGGAGGTTCTGCGCGAGGCAATCGCCAACGCCGTAATCCATCGAGAATACGGGGATCGGTTCTGTGGACAATCGATTGCCGTCGACGTCTTTGACAATCGTGTCGAGGTGACGAATCCTGGCGGCCTTTACGGGGGAAAGACTCGCGAGAACTTGTTTGACGGCAGCTCCCGATGCCGTAACGCGACGCTCGTGAAACTCATGTGGATTGTCCCGCTGCCGGATGGCGCAGGTTCGCCGGCTGAGGGCAATGGCTCGGGCATCCCGATGATGATCGATGCCATGCGCGCGCATGGTCTGGCCGAGCCCCTGTTCTGCCCGGGGCTCGATCGGTTCAAGGTCGTACTTTACCGTTCAAAGATCGAACCGGTCGATCATGGCGGGGGCTTAATTGTGACGGCACTCAAACACTACGGCGAGCTGGGGACGCGTGAGCTGGCAGAACGCACGGGGCTTACAATTTCCCAGGTTAGGTCGCGCGTCAACGCGCTCATTGCTCAAGGCGAGCTTGAGCCCACGGCGCCGGCGACGAGCCGCAATCGCAAGTATCGACTGTCGGAGTGCGTGGGATAGATGCGTTAGTGGACGAGACGACCCAATAATCGACCCTCGATTGGCGTCCATTAAGGTAAAGCGGTTGTTGCCCAGTCGACGGTGATGCTAAAGACTCGGCTTACGCCGGCATGGCCCCGAACCCGTCTATCAAGAACAACCTAAGAACCAGCTTGATGACATTTCCCGGTTTGACTTCTGCCGCGTCAAAGACGTGGCGCTCGGCGAGCTCGCTGCAGTATGCATAGATGTCGCGGATAAGGTCCGCGCCCGAGAGCGTAAACATGTAGCCTGCGTCCGAAAGCGCATTGGGCGCGGCAGGCAACTTGGCCATGTGACAGAACGTTTGCAGGTCGGGCGCCATAACGTTCTGGTAGTCGAGGTGGCCGTTGGCATCCTGCGCGGCAAGCTCCAATTGGCGCACAAAATCCAGCGCCGCCGCTAACACAAAGCTCGGCGTAGGCGCATTGACGTCCTGAGTGGTCGCCACAAGCCTGCCCGCCGCCTGCGTGACAAGCCAGGCGACCTCGCGCTGGCAGCGCACGGCCTTGCGCGTAACCGGCTTGATGGACGAAGAAGAAACGCTCCCCTTAGGCGGATTCGAAGCAATCATAAGACCCTCCCATGAACAATCCGGCCCAACAAGCCCGGATGAAACACGTGCTACATCAGTATACAGGGGAGTGGGGTAGCGGGGTACAAGCGCGCCAACGGCAAACCGAGAGCATCAACGATGTGCCGATCGCGGAATGAGATCTCGTAATAATTGACTCTCGGCCATATTATTGAGGGGCATGACTCGCGTTCGTATGGTTGTAGGTGCTGGCGATGAACGACATTGACCTTGCTGTTCCGTTGATGGATGGACCAAGCTATGACCGTGCCTGCAGTCTCGTGCCTTCCGAATACGTTGAGGCATGGGAGTGGTTTCTGGGTGAGGAACAGCGCGGCGGCGTTTGGACCAGCCTTCCGCACCACACCAAGGAAGATAGCCCTCAGTATCAGTATCGTTTGAGAATTGGCTCGGACTTCTTTCCCGTAACGCGGGATTCAGGGATCTTCTGGCCGGGCCAGGATCGGGTGAAGCAAGATCCCAATAAGATCTTTGCGCTTTCGGTCCATAACTCTAAAAAGAGCTTCTACACCGATGTGCCTCCGCTCTATTTGGACGATGGTACGTGGGTCATTAAGTACTCGGTTCAAGCGCCGGGTACCGTTGGTTTCCGAGACCAGAATTACAACCGTAAAATGCTCAACTGCATGGAATGTGGCGTTCCAGTCGGAGTCATATTTGCAACCGAGGTGGGCTACAAGGTGCTCGGCCTTGCGTTTGTTGAGCGGTTCGAGCCCGAAAACGGATGGTTTGTTCTGCACGGTCCTGTTCATATAGGCGGACCGGACCCTCGTTTTGCACCCGACATGAGTTATCTGAAGCACATGCCCGTCGATATTGAGTTTGCCGGACAGGGTACGACCGACGACGAAAAGGTCCGCTATGCGTTAAGGCGCGAGCGATTGGGGCAGCAATGGTTCCGCAAGCAGCTCGTTGCCGCCTATGATGGCCGTTGCGCGGTGTCGGACTGCGGCGTCAGCGAAGCTCTGGAGGCTGCACATATCGAGAATTACTCGGGACCCAAATGGCAGGTTGCCAGCAACGGCATTCTGCTTCGGCGCGATCTTCATTCCCTATTTGATGCTCACCTGATTTCGTTTGAGCCTGTTTGCGGCGAATATCGGCTGTGCGGATCGTACCTGCTGGATAAGACCGACTACGTTTCCTTTGCGGGTGCGACGCTAAGGCAGCCGAATGAGCGTCAGTGGCGACCCAATACGGTGTTTCTTGAGGCCCATCGCATTGAGTTCGATCGCTCGGAAAAGAAGCGTGAAAAGGCGGGGCTTCTGCCGTATTAGCGTATTTGGCTTTGGCATTCTTTGACGATCGTGTTGTTTGATCGGATCGCGTGGCGATGCAATCTCGCGCACGCCTGCCGGTGCATGCTCTTCCTGTTTTGTATAGCGAGAGGGGAGCGTGTATGAGCTGGCGAGGCGATATTGCGATGGGGAAGTACGAAAAACTGCCGTGTGCCCTTATAGACAACAATATGTTTCCGAGCGTAGGGGTTGATTGCGGGTCGTTTGTCGTCACCTGCCCTTGTTGCGGCTCGCAAATACCGTGTCTCGACATTCGGTTCATCGATGCACGTGACAGGTTCAGCGACGAAGTGAGGAAACGTACGGGCGTTCATATGCCGGTGTATCCGGAGAAATGCCCTGTTTGTGGCCTCGATATCGTGTACGACGCCGGCGACGAGGGATAGGTGATGCGGAGGAGCTGACTGTGAAGGCCTCTCCGTCCCTACAAATAAATCCCCTCACCGAGTTGCTTGTGGAACTCGGCGTGATGGTCGCGTGCCCAGGTAAAGAGCGCCTGGTCAAAGTCGGTGCGCGTGGTCGGGACGCCAAAGACGCCGGCAACTTCGACGCGCACAAACTCCAGTGCCGGCAGCTTGTTGATGGCAGTGAGGGCAAACGGGGACGAGGGCTCCTCGAACAGATAGCGGCTGCCTTGCAGCGCGTCGCAACTGGTGCACGTGTTGCCGAGCGACGGGGCTTTGGAGGCTCGCGCGCCTACGGGCTTGTAGCCGCAGCGCTTATGAAGGTAGTCGCGGATCTCGCCCGGCACGCAGCCAAGAGCGGGCACGATGGCGAGTGCGTTGGCGTTGGCCGTGTCGATGGCAATGTGCCCGGCTTCGTTGGGCGCGTGCGCGATGGTGATGCTCTCGTCGTTATCGGTTCGATAGGGAATGCCGAAGGCCGCGACCGAGGTCTCTTTGTGACACTTCCAGCACTCGCGCTTGCCCAGTACTAGATATATATACGGCGCTGAGGGGTCGGATCGGTCAACACCGGGCAGCCACTCGGCAAAGGGCTCGGGGTTGACGCCGCTGGGTACATACCAGATTTTCTTGATCCGGTCCCATTTGGCGCCCAGCGCCTTGGCTTCTTCTTTGTGCGAAAAGGGGACATCGAGCTCGGTGCGCATGGCGGCTCCTTGGTGCTGCAGGTGCAAGTGGCTCAAGGATACCGCAGGGCGCAGACATCGCGGCGTTTTGCTGAGAAGTTGCGGTGCGGATGGGTTCGAGACGTGTTGGCCTCGGCCTCGGTGGCTATTGACGCGGTTTTGTGTATGGGCAGGGTGGTTGCTTGGGCGGTTGGGGCTGCCAGCTGATTTGGCGACATAAAACAAAACAGCCCAGAGGACATAGCCTCTGAGCTGCGAACATTTGGTGGGCGTTAGAAGATTTGAACTTCTGACCTCTTCCGTGTCAGGGAAGCGCTCTCCCCCTGAGCTAAACGCCCGATCAAGGGTGCGCAAGTGCGCAAGGGATAATATAACGGAGCCTGAACTCGGTGGCAAGAACATTTTTAAAAATCGCTTACATTGTGGAATTCGGGGGCTTTGTCGTATCCATTTCAAAAGAGCCTGCTGCCGCGATTTGGCTGTCGCATAATGCAAGGCCATTGCGGTATCGAGCTATGGAAAGACGCCTGCGGAATTGTCCTACCGATAAACGGACAAGCCTCCAGCTGGTGACTTCGCCGTGGTAAGGTAAGCCGAATTGTTTCCAGGCTGTTTCGGGGGAGTGGAATGAGCAAAGAGTGTGTCGAGCAGGTCGAAGGCGCAGGGGCTTCGGTGCCGATGACCGATATATCGAACATTGATGTGCCCGAGGGCACCGACGAGCTCAGCCGCAACACCCGTCGCGCATGGCGCGACCGCCTGAACAGCGCTTCGACGCGCAAGATGATCACGGGCGTCTTGGCTACGCTGGTGGGCGGTTCGTTTTGGGGCTTCTCGGGCACCAGCGCGAGTTTTTTGTTCGATACCTACCATGTCGATACGCTGTGGCTTATGAGCGTGCGTCAGATTCTCGCCGGCCTGCTCTTTATGGCTGTGGTTGTCACGCGCGACCGCGCACGCCTGGTCAAGCTTTGGACGACGCCCGCTGATCGCAAGCAGCTGCTGCTCTTTACCGCTTTTGGCCTGCTGTTCAACCAGTTTTGCTATCTTTCGGCCGTGCGCCTGACGAACGCCGGAACCGCGACGGTGCTCCAGTGCCTGCAGCTCGTTATCATCATGGGCTACGCCTGCGTGACCGATCGCCGCATGCCGCGTACTCGCGAAGTCATCGGCATTGGCCTGGCTCTGGGTGGAACCTTTTTAATCGCCACCGGCGGCGACCCCACCAGCCTGAATATCTCGCCGCTTGGCCTGGCAGCAGGTCTTATGTGTGCGGTCAGCGCCGCGTGTATGGCGGTGATTCCCGCCAAGATCCTGCCCGAATACGGTAGCCCCATCGTCACGGGCTCGGCAATGCTCACGGCGGGCGTGGTCTCATGTGTCTTCGTGCAGCCCTGGGCGCATATGCCGGCGCTCGATGCCGCTGGTATCGAGGCGCTCGCGGTGTTCGTGGTTATCGGCTCGTTTTTTGCTTACATGCTCTATATGCAGGGCGTTAAGGACATCGGCTCGGTGCGTGCGAGCCTCATCGGAACTGTGGAGCCGGTTTCGGCGACCATCACCAGCGCCGTTATGCTGGGCACGGTGTTTTTGCCGACCGACCTTATCGGCTTTGCCATGATCATCGTGATGATGTTCCTTACGGTGTAGTTGACGCCGCCGCCAAGACAGAAAAGGTGTTGTGCCGCATTTTCGCCAATTGATGTCCGTGTCTGGAGTTTAGCTGTCGATGCTCAAAATGCCATAAACTAGTAACGTTATGGACTTTTTCATTGCGACTCAATTGCGAGGATTTCTTTATGGCTGGTAATCACTTTAAGGGCAGCGATAGCGGCCGCCCTGCAGTTCCGCCGCGTCCGAACGGGGCTGGTAAGGCCGGCACGCCGGGCGGCGCTGGACAGGGCGGTTCCGGTAAGCGCGTGTCCCCGGGCGAGACGGCGATGTTTACCGCTCTGTACGAGCAGTCTCAAAAGGCAAAAAAGACCGGCCGTGCAAGAGGGAATGTCTTTGCGGGCGGTGCAACCTCCGCGTCGCAGCCGAGCGGGGCTCCTTCGGTGCCTGCGAACAACGCAGGTGCTGCCAACGCCGCGAATGCTGCCGGCAACGTTAATGCCGGCAAGGCCGCCAACAATACTCCCTCTGCTGGTGGCGCGGGGCTTACGGGTAACCTTGGCACGATTTACACCGGCGCCTCCGAGACTGGCACGTTCGCCCGCCTGGATGATAGCGGTGCCGAGTTTGCGGGCTCGGGTTCCAAGGAAGATTATTACGATTTTGGCTTGAACTACGGTAGCGACGCTTCGTCGAGTTCGACCTCTGACGGTCTGGTCCGTCATCGCCATCGCAAGGGCGAGCGCAAAAAGCGTCACGCCGGCGCCATTATTGCCGCTGTGGTCGCGGTGCTTTTCGTTGCGCTTGGCGCAAGCGGCTTGATGCTGCTTAACTCGGCAAAGACCGTAAAGAGTGAAGCGAAGGAGGCTGTCGAGATCGTCGGTGGCCTTAAGGACAAGGTCACGTCGGGCGATTTTTCGACGCTGCCTGACGACGCGAAGAAGATCGATGAGCTCTGCAACAGCATGAAGGCGGAGACCTCGAGCCCGCTGTGGACGGCGGCTTCGTTTATCCCGGTGTATGGCAGTGACATCAACGCAGCCCGCACCATGATTGATGCCCTGTCCGATGTCTCGAGCAACGCGCTGGTTCCCATGGCCGATAACCTTTCGCAGGCTACGCCCGGCAAGCTGTTCCAGGACGGCATGATTAACGTGTCCGCGCTACAGGCCGTTGCCGATTCGCTTTCCGATAGCTCCAAGGTGTTCAAGAGCGCCAACGAGAAGATCCAGGGTATTGGCGATACTCATATTTCCCAGGTGACCGAGCTGGTCGATAAGGCCAAGGACGGCTTTGCCACCCTCAACGGTGCGGTTGACGCGGCGGAGAAGGTCGCCCCCGTCCTTCCCCAGATGCTCGGCGCCAACGGCCAGACGCGCAACTACCTTGTGTACGCCATGAACAACGTCGAGATTCGTGCTTGCGGCGGCTTTGGCGGTTCGCAGGGCCTGATTTCGGTCACCGACGGCCAGATGTCGATTGGTGACTTTGTTCCATGTATTGCGCTTAGCAAAGACGAGGCGGTTGAGAGCGTCGACGAAGAGGACGAGGCACTGTTTGGTGACCACAGTAACCTGTACAACTCTGGTAACGCGTATTCGCCCGATTGGCCTCGCAACTCGCAGCGTGTCGCCGCGCTGTGGAAGTCCCAGTATGGGCAGGACGTTGACGGCGTCGTGGGTATCGACCCGGTGTTCCTGCAGTATCTGCTGGGCCTGGTCGGTAACGTGTCGCTGCCCGACGGAACGGTTGTCGACGGCGCCAACGCCGCAAAGGTCCTCATGCACGATGTGTACTGGAACTATCCGGTCGAGGAGTCGGACGGCATCTTTGCATCCGTTGCCAGCGCTGCCTTCGACAAGATTCTCGGTGGCATCGGTGACGTCGACGTTACAAAGCTTGTCGGTGCATTCGAGCGCGGTGCCGAAGAGGGCCGTCTGATTGCTTGGATGAGAAACGATGATGAGCAGAATGCCATCAAAGAGACGGGCATTGACGCCTCGCTGCCCGATCCGGATGATCCGAGTGCCGATCCCGTTGCCGGCGTTTACTTTAACAACCTGAGCTTTTCCAAGCTCGACTGGTACCTGAACGCCGATACGCAGATTGGCCAGGGCGTCAAGAACGGCGACGGCACGTGCTCGTATCGCATCACCGTTACCCTGACGAACATCATGACGCGGGAGGAGGCAGGCAAGCTGCCCGACTACGTCGCGGCGAGCGCGCCCGATGCCGCGCGCGACGACGAGCGTCTGAATGTCTCACTGTTTGCCCCGACGGGCGGCAACATCAGTGACCTTACGGTTGAGGGCACCCAGTTTGGTCTTGGCGCCGCTGCGTGGCATGGAGTCCCCTTCTATTCGGGTACCGTTGACCTGCATGCTGGCGAGACGACGACGATCACGTATACGCTGACCACGTCGGCCGAGGCGGGGGACAAGCCGCTTACACTGCGTCAGACTCCTACATGCCAGGCGGCTCGCGATAGCGCGTCGGCGTAGGGTTTTTCTGGTAGCGCAGATAATCGAGTACCATTTTGGGGCGGACAGACAATCTGTTCGCCCCTATTTTGTAAGGAGAGCGCATGAAGTACTTTGGCACCGACGGCTTTCGCGGTGAGGCCAACGTTGGGCTGACGGTAGAGCACGCTTATAAGATTGGCCGTTTTGTGGGCTGGTATTACGGCGCCAACCGCGAGCGCAAGGCGCGCGTTATCGTGGGCAAGGACACACGTCGCTCGAGTTATATGTTCGAGGCGGCGCTGGTGAGCGGTCTGGTCGCGAGCGGTGCGGACGCCTATATGCTGCACGTGATCCCGACGCCGGGCGTGGCACATCAGACCGTGGAGGGCTGCTTCGATTGCGGCATCATGATCAGCGCGAGCCACAACCCGTTTTGCGATAACGGCATTAAGCTCGTCAATAGCGACGGTTTTAAGATGGACGAGGACGTACTGGAGCTCATCGAGGACTACATCGATGGCAAGAGCGAAGTTCCGTTGGCCACGGGCAACCACATCGGTGCCACGGTGGACTACATGCAGGGCCGCAACCGCTACATTGCTTCGCTCATTGCAAGTGCGAACTTTTCGCTGCAGGGCGTCAAGATCGGTATCGACTGCGCCAACGGCTCGGCTTCCTCGGTGGCCAAGCCGGTGTTTGACGCGCTCGGTGCCGACGTGCGCGTGATCAATGCCGCGCCCGATGGCTTTAACATCAACGTCGACTGCGGCTCCACGCATATGGAGCGTCTGCAGCGCCATGTGGTGGAGCAGGGCCTGGACGTGGGTTTTGCCTACGATGGCGATGCCGACCGCTGCCTGGCCGTGGATGAGCGCGGTCGCGTGGTAGACGGCGACCAGATCCTGTACGTGTGCGGCGTGTATCTGAACAAGCACGGTCGCCTTTCGGGCGGTACCGTGGTGCCGACGATTGCCAGCAACTTTGGCCTGATCAAGTCGTTGGAGCTTGCCGGTCTGAGCGCCGTGACCAGCGGCGTGGGCGACCGTCACGTGTATGCCAAGATGCGCGAGGGCGGCTACAGCCTGGGCGGCGAGCAGACGGGCCATACGATCTTTGGCGATATCGAGCGCACGGGCGACGGCATTATGACCTCGCTGCGCGTGATGGAAGTGATTCGTGCCGAGCGCGAGACGCTCTCGCAGCTCACGGCTCCGTGCAAGCTGCTGCCGCAGGCGCAGGTGGCCGTGCGCGTGGCGGACAAGGACGCCGCGCTCGAGAACATGGGCGTGCAGAACGCCATCGCCGAGGCCGAGGTTGCGCTGGCAGGCGAGGGCCGCGTGCTCGTGCGCAAGAGCGGAACCGAGTCGGTTATCCGCGTGCTGGCCGAGGCGCCCGACCAAGCATCTGCCGATGCCGCCATGAAGCGCATCGCCGCCGCGCTGGAAGCTCTGTAAGGTAGTCGTTGGGGACGTTCTTAAACGACTAGGTGGAAAGGGGGCGCCGCGGATTGGTTCCGCGGCGTCCCCTTTGCGTTGGCGTGTCGGTTATGCCTTACAGCTCGTAGAGCGTGGTGAACTTGTCCTGCAGGTAGCTGCAGTAGTAGCGGGCATCGAATGCCATGCCGCACGCGCCCTTGATGAGCTCCGGCGCGTCCTTGGCGCGGCCCCACTGCCAAATGTGCTCGCCCAGCCAGGCGCGGACGGGTGTCAGGTCGCCGCTCGCACAGGCGCCGTTGAGGTCGACACCGTCGCGGCACATGGCCGGCACAAACATGGCGTCGTAGGCGCTGCCCAGCGCATAGGTGGGGAAGTAGCCAAACGAG
Source organism: Collinsella aerofaciens (assembly GCF_040915545.1). Taxonomy (GTDB): domain Bacteria; phylum Actinomycetota; class Coriobacteriia; order Coriobacteriales; family Coriobacteriaceae; genus Collinsella; species Collinsella aerofaciens_BE. Next base: position 65,557 of record NZ_JBCPDH010000005.1, read on the forward strand.
CCGCCGCTCCAGTGCGTATCCTGTAGGCAGCCGTGCGTGTCGTCGGGAACGGGAATGCCCAGGTACTCATCCATGAAGCGGTTCCAAAGCGCGGGGATGTCCTTGGCCGTGGCCTCGCCGGCAAACAGCATGCGCTCGATCTCGTAGCGCACCATAACGTGCAGCGGATAGGTGAGCTCGTCGGCCTCGGTGCGGATCAGCGAAGGCTGCGCGATGTTCACGGCGTGGTAGAGCGTGTCCTCGTCGACGTCGCCGTAGACCTCGGGTGCGTGGCGGCGCAGCACCTCGAGCAGCGGTCCCATAAAGGCGCGGCTGCGACCCACGGTGTTCTCAAAGAAGCGGCTCTGGCTCTCGTGGATGCCCATGGAGGTGCCGCCCTCAAGACAGGTGCGCGCATAGGCGGGATTGACGCCCAGCTCGTACATGGCATGTCCCGCCTCGTGGATGATGCTGTAGGCGTTGGAGATGCAATCGTTCTCGTAGATGTGTGTCGCGATGCGCGCGTCACCCACGGCAAAGCCCTCGCTAAACGGGTGTTCGGTAAAGGCAAGCGTGGTGTCGTCCAGGTCCAGGCCGACGAGCTTCATAAGGTCGAAGCTCATGGCGCGCTGGGCGGCCTCGGGCACGCGGGCGTGCAAAAAGTCGGCAGCGGGCTGCTGGCCGCGCTCGCCGATGGCGTGCACGAGCGGCACGACCGTCGCCTTGACCTCATCGCAAAACGCATCGAAGCTCTCGGCAGAAAGGCCGCGCTCGTACTGGTCGAGCCAAACGTCGTATGGGTCGCGCTTGGGGTCCATGAGTTCGGCCTGATGCTTAAGTTGGGCGACGATTTTATCCACATAGGGCTCAAAACTCGCCCAGTCGTTGGCCGTCTTGGCCTTGTGCCACACGGCGTCGGCCTCGCAGGTGAGCCTGGTCCAGGCCTCGGCCTCCTCGGTAGGAATAACGCTTGCCTCGCGCTGGTCGCGGCCGAGCACGCGGATCTCGTCGAGCAGCTGCGGGTCGTCTACGTGTCCGCCTGCAACCGTCTCGCGCGCTAACGAGCGTACGAGCTCAACGGACTTCTCGCTGGTCAGGAGCTTGTGATGCTCGCCGGCAAGCGTGCCCATAGCATCGGCGCGGGCCGCGGCGCCGTTGGCGGGGGCAATCGTCGCGCCATCGAACTCGGCAATCTTGAGCAGGTACTCGCGAGTCCACAGCTTGCCCTCGAGTTTGCGGAACTTTTTGACGGCCTTGTCGACTTTAGCAGCCTTGACGCCCTTGGCAGCCTTTGCCACGGCGGCCTGGGCCTTCTTATCGAGTTTCTTTCCCATACCGTATCCTTAATCTCGCAGGCCGAGCGCCGCAGGCGGGTGCGCGGCCAATTTGCACAGCTACCTGCCTTGTACCCAGCGCGAACAAAACGGAACGCGGCGATGCGCTCGCGAAATGTGTTATCCTATAGCCCAATGCGTTGACGGAGAGGGTTTTGCCCGCCGCGTCGCCGGCAAGAGAGGGAAGGTCATGGGCTGCAAACCTTCCTGCGGTGGCAAGGGCCAAGCGTTCACTTCCGAGCAGCGACCTCAACGGGCGCGCGGCCAGCGGCGGCGATGTCCCCAGTAGGGAAGCCGTGAGCCTCGCGACAAGGGGCAAAGAGTGGGCGCGGCGGGCCAGACATCCGTCGGGTCAAACAAGGTGGTACCGCGGAATTCAACCGTCCTTGGGCAATGCACATGCCCGAGGGCGGTTTTTTGTTACCGAACCGGGCCGCGTTTTCGCAACGTCAGACGGCGGCAGCCGCCTCGGCAAGCGGGGAACGCGAGAGACGAAAGGGAAGACATGAGTCTGATTGATGATCTGGTCAAACTCGAGGAAGAGGCCAAGGAGCTCGTCACTAGCGCCGACGACGCCGCCAAGCTCGAGGCTGCGCGCGTTGAGCTGCTCGGTCGCAAGGGCCGTATCACCGGCCTGATGCGCATGATGGGCAAGCTCGCTCCCGAGGATCGTCCCATGATGGGCAAACGCGCCAACGAGATGCGCCAGCTGATCGAGGGCATGCTCGACGAGCGCACCACCGAGATGAAGGCCGCCGCCCTCAAGCACGCACTCGAGCACGAGGCCGTCGACATCACGCTGCCGGGCATCCGTCCGCAGATCGGTCACCAGCACCTGATCAAGCAGATCATCGAGGAGGCCGAGGACATCTTCTGCGGCATCGGCTACACCGTCGAGTCCGGCCCCATGGTCGATACCTCCTACTACAACTTCACCGCGCTCAACGCGCCCATGGATCACCCGAGCCGCTCGGCTCGCGACACGTTCTATGTGGTCGACAACAACCCCGGCAGCGTCGCACATCCCGAGGCTCACGCTCACGGCGAGTCCGACGTACTGCTGCGCACCCAGACCTCGGGCGTGCAGATCCACACCATGGAGTCGCAGAAGCCGCCCATCTACATGATCTGCCCGGGCACCGTCTACCGTCCCGACACGGCCGACGCCTGCCACCTGCCGCAGTTCAACCAGATCGAGGGCCTGGTCGTCGACGAGGGCATCACCTTTGGCGACCTCAAGGGCACGCTCGACTACTTTGTTAAGTGCATGTTTGGCGAGGATCGCAAGACGCGCTACCGCCCGCACTTCTTCCCCTTCACCGAGCCGAGCTGCGAGGTGGATGTGAGCTGCCACGTGTGCGGCGGCAAGGGCTGCAACTTCTGCAAGCACAGCGGCTGGATTGAGATCCTGGGCTGCGGCATGGTCGACCCCAACGTCCTGATCAACTGCGGCATCGATCCCGAGAAGTACACCGGCTTCGCCTTTGGCATTGGCGCCGAGCGCGTCGCGGCCCTGCGCTACGACCTGCCCGACCTGCGCACGTTGATGACTGGTGACATGAGGTTCTTGAACCAGTTCTAGAACGCTTTCTTCTTAGTTGCAGTTTCCGGCTCAAAGCCGCATTTATGAAAGGAGACCAGTTAGATGCGCGTTTCTTACGACTGGCTCAAGACCATGATCGATATTCCGGAGGATCCCAAGACCCTTTCGGACGAATATATCCGTACCGGCACCGAGGTCGAGGCGATCGACACCGTGGGCGAGTCCTTCGACCACGTGGTGACCGCCAAGGTGCTCACCAAGATCCCGCACCCCGATAGCGACCACATGTATGTGTGCTCGGTCGATGTGGGCGACAAGAATCTCGACGCCGACGGCAATCCCGCTCCGCTGCAGATCGTCTGCGGCGCGCAGAACTTCGAGGCCGGCGACCACATCGTCACGGCCATGATTGGCGCCGTGCTTCCCGGCGACGTCAAGATCAAGAAGAGCAAGCTTCGCGGCGTCGTGTCCATGGGCATGAACTGCTCCGCGCGCGAGCTCGGCCTGGGTGGCGACCACTCCGGCATCATGATCCTGCCCGAGGATACGCCCTGCGGCATGCCGTTTGCCGAGTACGTGGGCTCGAGCGACACCGTGCTCGACTGTGAGATCACGCCCAACCGTCCCGACTGCCTGTCCATGATCGGCATGGCCCGCGAGACCGGCGCCATCTTCGACCGCGATTTCCACGTTGAGCTGCCCGCCATCAAGGCCGAGACCGGCCGCGCGACCGACGACGAGCTTTCGGTCGAGATTGCCGACGAGGGCCTGTGCGACCGCTACGTTGCCCGCATCGTGCGCAACGTCAAGGTCGGCCCGTCGCCCGACTGGATGGTCAAGCGCCTTAACGCCTTGGGCGTGCGCCCGCACAACAACATCGTCGACATCACCAACTATGTGATGATGCTCACCGGTCAGCCGCTGCACGCCTTTGACCTGGACACCTTTGCCGAGCGCGATGGCCACCGTCGTGTGGTGGTTCGCGCCGCCCAGCAGGACGAGAAGTTCACGACGCTCGACGGCGAGGAGCGCGTGCTCGACGCCGGTATGGGCCTCATCACCGACGGCGAGCGTCCCGTGGCGTTGGCCGGCGTTATGGGCGGCATGGATTCCGAGATCGAGGACGACACCGTCGACGTGATGGTCGAGAGCGCCTGCTTCAACGCCGGTCGCACCTCGCACACCAGCCGCGACCTGTCGCTGATCTCCGACGCCTCCATTCGCTTTGAGCGCCAGGTCGACGAGACCGGCTGCGTGGATGTCGCCAACGTTACCTGCGCGCTCATCGAGCAGATCGCCGGCGGCGAGGTCGCCCCCGGCTATGTGGACGTGTTCCCCGCGCCCAAGACCATCGACAGCATCAAGCTGCGCTTGGCCCGCGTGCACGCCATCTGCGGCGCCGACATCGAGCCCGACTTTATCGAGCGCTCGCTCACCCGCCTGGGCTGCACCGTCGAGCGCGACGGCGAGGACTTTATGGTCACCCCGCCGAGCTTCCGTCCCGACCTGCCGCGCGAGATTGACCTGATCGAGGAGGTCCTGCGCCTGTGGGGCATGGGTCGCGTCACGGCGACCATCCCGGCTGCCAAGAACCACATCGGCGGTCTGACGCGCGAGCAGAAGCTTACCCGCAAGGTCGGCGAGATCCTGCGCGCCTGTGGCCTCAACGAGACCACGACCTTTGGCTTTGCCGCCCCGGGCGACCTGGAGAAGATCGGCATGTCCACCGAGGGCCGCGGCTGCCCCGTGGTGCTCATGAACCCGCTGGTGGCCGAGCAGACCGAGATGCGCCGCTCGCTGCTGCCGGGCCTGCTGCAGTCTGTGGCCTATAACGAGGCCCACGGCACGCCCAACGTGCACCTGTACGAGGTCGGCAGCCTGTTCCACGGCCGCGAGAACGCCAGCCTACCCAAGGAGACCAAGTCCGTGGCGGGTGTGCTCTCGGGCCAGTGGAGCGAGCAGTCTTGGAGCATGAAGTACCGTAAGCTGCGTTTCTTCTTTGGCAAGGGCATCGTCGAGGAGCTGCTCGCCCAGCTGCGCATCGAGAAGGTTCGCTTCCGTCCCGTCGAGGGCGAGGGCTATGCCTTCCTGCAGCCGGGTCGCGCCGCCGAGGTCCTGTCCGGCGGCACCGTGCTGGGCTGGGTCGGCGAGATTCACCCCGAGGCGCGCGAGGCGATGGGCATCGATGAGGTCGTCGTTGCCTTTGAGCTCGATCTGGACAAGCTGATCAAGGGCGCTCGCAACCAGGAGAACTACCGCGAGTTCTCGCAGTATCCGGCTGTTGAGCACGACCTGGCTATCGTGGTCGATAACTCCGTGACCTGCGAGGATCTTGAGCGCCGCATTACCAGCGCCGGTGGCAAGCTGCTCGAGGGCGTGCGCCTGTTCGACGTCTACCGCGACCCGGTCCGCGTGGGCGTGGGCAAGAAGTCCATGGCCTTTGCGCTTACGTATCGCTCCGACGACCACACACTCACCAGCGAAGAGGTCGAAAAAGCACACCAGAAGATCGTCACCAAGGTGTGCAAGGGCGTAAACGGCGAGGTCCGCGGATAGGTCCTGCACTGGGATATGGGTCGGCGGTGGCTGCCGCCGAGTCCTACGTGACCGCTATGCTCGGTATGAGGCACCGTTGAGCCTGTATATATGACACGCGCATTACATAACGGCGTGCTGCTTTGTCGGCAGTGCGCCGTTTTGCTATGATAGCCCGCGTCGTGTTACGAATTTGACAATACGTAACACTGTCAAGGTGATTTAAGCGGCGTTGCAATTCTGTGCGCCGACAACCGGGAGGCGTACATGCACATTCCAGATAACTATCTGTCCCCGCAGACCGATGCCGTCATGGCGGTGGCGATGGTGCCCGTTTGGGTTCACTGCATCAAGAAGGTGCGTGCCACGCTCGATCGCGAGCATATGGCGTTCCTGGGCATCTGCGCCGCATTCTCCTTCTTGCTCATGATGTTCAACGTGCCGCTGCCCGGCGGCACCACAGGTCACGCCGTCGGCGGCGCGCTCATCGCGCTGCTGCTGGGCCCCGAGGCCGCGGCTATCGCTGTCTCGGTCGCGCTGGCGCTGCAGGCGCTGCTATTTGGCGACGGCGGCGTTCTGTCGTTTGGCGCCAACTGCTTTAACATGGCCTTTGTGCTGCCGTTTGTCGCTGCTATCGTGTTTCGTGCGCTCAACAGCCGTCTGCACGACAAGAGCTGGGGCACTTCGGTTTCTGCCATCGTGAGCGGCTGGGTTGGCCTGTGCCTGGCGGCCCTGTGCGCGGCGGTCGAGTTCGGTATTCAGCCGATGCTCTTCACCAACGCTTCGGGCGCTCCGCTGTACTGCCCCTTCCCGCTGTCCGTGGCTATTCCGGCCATGTTGATCCCGCATATGCTGGTTGCCGGTGTGATCGAGGGCGTGGCGACGGCCGCCATCTACGGTTTCATTAAGAAGACGGCGCCGAGCATTATCGTCGGGCCCGAGGCCGTCGATGGCCAGCTTGCTGCCGAGGGCGCTGCTGCCAAGAAGACCTCGCTGGTCCCCACGCTCATTTTGGTCGCCGTGCTCGTGGTGGCCACGCCGCTGGGCTTGCTTGCCACCGGTGACGCCTGGGGTGAGTGGGACGCCGAGGGCGCCGCGACCGCCGTTCAGGAGGCTGGCGACGACAGCCTGCAGGCTTCGGTCGGCCTCGATACCCCGACCTTTGCCGACGCGCTGCCCACGGGTGATTACCTGCAGGCTTATTCCGAGGAGCAGGGTCTTGGCTTTGCCGGTCAGGCTGCCATGTATATCCTGTCCGGCGTGATTGGCGTGGCGGTGCTCACCATCGCATTCCGTCTGATCTCGCTGACGGTCAAGGAAAGCGGTGCTCATGGCAATAGCCGAGCTGCCTAGCTGGCTTGCGACCGAGCAGCGTTACGAGCCCGCGGGGGCTCGGCATCGTGTGATGCAAAAGAATGTCCTGCACCTGGCGAGCCTGCTTGAGCGGGTTCGCCTGGGTGGAGGCGCGCACGAGGGCGGGTCGATGGTCGACCGCGCCCTTTCTTGCGTTTCGGCTCCGGTGCGCCTGGTGGGGATGTTCGTCTGCGTCCTGTGCGTGTGCCTGACGCAGAGTCCGCTGTACCTGATGCTGATGGCGGCAATCGCGTTGGTGCTGGTCGCGGTGCGCCCCGCACGCGGGCTGCGTGCGACCTTTGTACCGGCGCTCGGCGCCACGGGGCTTGCCGTGGTTCTGGCACTGCCTGCCCTGCTGCTGGGCGCGTCTGCCACGGGCGCCATGCTCAAGATCGCGCTCAAGACGTTTATTAATGTGTCGCTGGTGCTGGGTGTTTCGTGGACGCTTACCTGGAGCCGCATGTCGGCGGCGCTCAAAATGCTGCACCTGCCCGACGAGGTTATCTTTACGTTTGATATGGCACTCAAGCATATCGAGGTGCTGGGACGCACGGCGCACGATCTGTGCGAATCGGTCATGCTGCGCAGCGTCGGTTCCGCGCCCGCGGGTTTTTCGCGTACCGACTCGCTGGCGGGTATCATGGGCATGACGTTTATCAAGGCGATGGAATGCAGCCGCGCGATGGACGAGGCCATGCTGTGCCGCGGCTTCGCCGGCGTGTATCCGGCGCCTGCACGGAGCGGCTTTGGCTGGCGCGATGCGGTTTACGCGGCCGGCGTTGCGTTGCTCGCCGTGTTGTGCGCGGTGCTGTAGCGCGGACGGTCGAACCGTCGATGTGAGTAGGGAAGGGCGACGTTTTGGCAAACGATACGAATAACGCGATGGGTGCGAGCGGTGCTGCCGGCACCGAGGTCACGCCGATCATCGAGTTTCGCGACGTGCTGTTTTCCTATGCGGGTCATACGGTGATCGACGGCATTTCATTGCAGGTGAACCGTGGGGAGCTCGTTGCTCTGCTCGGTCCCAACGGCTGCGGCAAGACGACGATCATGCGCCTTATCAACGGCCTTGAACTTGTGGACGCGGGTGCGTATCTGTTTGACGGGCATGCGGTCGATGCGGCATATCTCAAGGATTCCGCGACGGCCCAGCGGTTCCATCAGCGCGTGGGCTTTGTGTTCCAGAATGCCGATGCGCAGCTCTTTTGCGCCACGGTGGGCGAGGAGGTCGCGTTTGGCCCGGCTCAAATGGGGCTGCCGGCAGACGAGCTCGAGCGTCGCGTCCGCGACGCCATGGAGCTGTTCCAGGTTGCCGATCTGGTCGATGCCTCGCCCTATCAGCTTTCGGGCGGGCAAAAGAAGCGCGTGGCGCTGGCTGCCGTCGTGTCGATGAACCCGGATATCCTGGTGCTCGACGAGCCTACCAACGGACTTGACGAGGACTCTTGCGACATCGTGGTCAACTTTCTACTGGCCTATGTTGCTGCCGGTAAGACGGTCTTGATGAGCACGCACCATCAGGATTTGGTACGACGCCTGGGTGCCCGTGCAATCTTTATCGATCGATATCACCATGTGGTCGAGGCGCCGGTATCGTCGTATGGAACCGAGAGCGGCGTTGTGGAATAGTTGCTGCGTGGAGCGTGCGTAGCCGCCCGCGCGGCTTTGCCGTGATGGTATAGTTATCCAGGTTTTTATGGGGGTGGCTATGCCAAGCTGGAACATTCATATCGCTCAGACGGAGCGTTTGCTGGAGCGCACCGGTGCGCTTGCCAATAGCGTGCGCGACCGCAATGCCTTTTTGTTTGGCTGCGTGGTTCCGGATATCTTCGTGGGCTATATGGTCCCTGGCATCGCCGATCCCATCCCGTACCGCATTACGCACTTTGCAAAGCCCGAACCTATCCCTAAGCCTCGTGAGCATGAGTTCTGGGATACCTATGTGGCACCGTTGCTTAAAAGTTCGCCCACCGGTGCGCCAGCTGCCGCGACCTCGATTGTCGAGGAGCGCGAGCGACTCAATCGGGTGCATTATCCCCAACGTTACAAGGACGCCGAGCCGGTCGCCGGTCCCGGTGCTAGCGAGCTTTCGCTCGCGCCCGATGACGTGGCGCAGTCGCTGCTCGATCTGACGCTGGGCGTTTGGTCGCATCTGGTGGCCGATACCGTATGGAATACGCGTGTGAATCAGTACCTGGAGGCGCACGGCGGCAAGCCGTGCGAGGAATTCCGCATTAAAAAGCAAGGCGACTTTGACTGGTTTGGCAAGACACTCGGCATCGTTTCGATACCGCGCGCGACCGATCGCCTGTATACTGCGGCGACCCGTTTTGGTCAGTATCCCATCCATAAGGAGTATGTGCTCAAGACCATCGGCGTTATGCACGAGATTGTACGCGAAAACCCCGGCGAGTCCGATCATCCGCCGTATCGCCTGCTAACCGAGGAGTTTTTCGATACAACGTTTACCGAGGTCATCGAGCTAACCGAGGCGGGATTTGCGCCTCGCGTCGAATCGCCCGATATGCCTGCGCTTCCCCTGATTGCTAGCTGCTAGCTGGCCGGCTTGACGGTGAACAGTTCATCCCAATTGACCAACGGCTCCCGTCGCAGGGCGTCTTCGGTGGTGCACTCGGCATCGGAGAGGCTTGCGACTGAACGCAAATCGATGAGGCGGCATATGAAGAAGGTCTTAAAAAGGGCCCGGAAGGCAATGCCTTCCGGGCCCTTTGCAATGCAAATGTGCTTGCAAGTACGATTTAGCGCACCTGAGCGACGTAAGCGACGTTGGTCGAGGAGACCTTGTCCTCGAGCTGGACGCTCATGCGGGGGTCGCCGGCGGTGGCGACGGTCAGATCGCCGGCCTCGACGTAGCCGAGCTCCTTAGCGGTCTCGATCGCCTTGACGATCGTGCCGTTGACGGTGCCCTGGGTAATCTCGGCCTGGTGCGGGATAACGCCCCAGTACATGATCATCTGCTGGACGGCCCACTCGTGGCGGGAGAACGCGCAGATCGGCATGTTGGGACGGAAGTGCGAGATCAGGCGAGCGGTACGACCGGTGGTCGTCGGCACGGTGATGCACTTGGCGCCAACGGTGGTGGCCATGTTCACAGCGGACATACCCACAACGTTGTTGACAACGCGGGTGCCGTGAGCGTCAGCCGGAACCTCGAGCGGAGCGTGAGCCGGGAGGTACTTCTCGGTCTCGAGAGCAATGCTGGCCTGCATCTTGACGGCCTCGACCGGGTACTTACCGGCAGCGGACTCGCCGGACAGCATAACGGCGTCGGTGCCGTCGTAAATGGCGTTAGCAACGTCGGCAACCTCGGCGCGCGTCGGGCGCGGGTTCTGCTGCATGGAGTCGAGCATCTGCGTAGCGGTGATAACGGGCTTGTAGGCCGCGTTGCACTTGGCGATGATCTCCTTCTGGATGTGCGGAACGAGCTCGGGCTTGATCTCGATGCCCAGGTCGCCACGGGCGACCATGATGCCGTCGGAAGCCTCGAGGATCTCGTCGAAGTTCTCGACGCCCAGGGCGCACTCGATCTTCGGGAAGATCGTCACGTGCTCGCCGCCGTTCTCGCGGCAAAGCTCGCGGATGCCGCGGACGGACTCGCCGTCGCGGATGAAGGAAGCGGCGATGTAGTCGATGTTCTCGGTCAGGCCAAAGAGGATGTCCTGACGATCGCGCTCGGTGATGGCGGGCAGCGAGATGTTGACGTTGGGCATGTTGACGCCCTTGCGCTCGCCGATCAGGCCGTCGTTCTTAACGACGCAGGTCATGTCCTGGCCGTCGACGGACTCGACCTCGAGGGCAACCAGGCCGTCATCGATCAGGATGAGGGAGCCCTTCTCGACCTCGGAGGGCAGAGCCAGGTAGTCGAGGGAGATGTGCTCAGAGGTGCCGTGGAAATCCTCGGTCGTGGGCTGAGCGGTGACGACGATCTTGTCGCCGGTCTTGACGGCAACCTTCTTGCCGTCGACCAGAAGGCCGGTGCGGACCTCGGGGCCCTTGGTGTCGAGCAGGATGCCGACGGGCATACCGAGCTCCTTGGAAATACGACGGACGCGCTCGATGCGACCGTGGTGCTCGTCGTAGGAGCCGTGCGAGAAGTTAAAACGGGCGACGTTCATGCCCGCCTTGATCATCTCGCGGATGGTCTCGTCGCTATCGCAGGCGGGACCCATGGTGCATACAATCTTGGTGCGCTTGTACATTCAGACCTCCATCTGACATCGTCTTGCGCTGATAGATAAACCATAAGAAATAAAACCGAGTTGATTATAACGAAATGGCGTCCGAATACCCCAAAAAATCGACCGTATGCCGAATTAGAAGTTCATTTTTTGCGGAAAAACGGTATATGCAAAAACTTTACCAACCGTTCTAACCGCTGCTATCTGGGCGATATTTCAATTTGATGATGCGCCGAAGAAAAAACGTTTTATCAGTATTGAGCATCACACGGTCTGCACCGTTGCTTATGGACCATATTTCCAAATGGATTGTTTTGGCTAGACGCGTTGCTTTGGGGTACCATAGCTCCACTATCAACTGCCGCTCAGCACGGCAGCCTTGATGAGCCCTTGCCCTTCTCCTGGGAATTATGATCGGGCATCAATCTGCTGAGTGGCCCGAATCCCAGGAGGGGACTCTATATGCAAAAGGAATACCTGTCCGCCGCGGCGGAGGTGCTCAGCGACCAAGGTGTCGATGAGAACCTCGGCCTGAGCGACGACGAGGCGTCGTCGCGCCTCGCTAAGACAGGCCCTAACAAGCTCGAGGAAGCCGAGAAGACGCCGCTGTGGAAGCGCTTCTTTGAGCAGATGGCCGACCCCATGGTCATCATGCTGATCGTTGCCGCCGTCATCAGCGCGCTCACGGGCATGGTCAAGGGCGAGGCGGACTTTGCCGATGTCGCCATCATCATGTTCGTCGTTATCGTCAACTCGGTGCTGGGCGTGGTCCAGGAGGCTAAAAGCGAGGAGGCTCTCGAGGCCCTGCAGGAGATGAGCGCGGCGCAGTCCAAGGTGCTGCGCGACGGCAAGCTCGTGCACCTGCCGAGCGCCGAGCTCGTGCCCGGTGACGTGATCATGCTCGAGGCGGGCGACTCCGTCCCGGCCGACTGCCGCGTGCTCGAGAGCGCCACGATGAAGATCGAGGAGGCCGCCCTTACCGGCGAGTCCGTGCCCGTCGAGAAGCATGCCAACGTGATCGAGCTCGCCGCCGGCACCGACGACGTGCCGCTCGGCGACCGCAAGAACATGTGCTACATGGGCTCCACCGTGGTGTACGGCCGTGGCCGCGCCGTCGTAGTCGGTACCGGTATGAACACCGAGATGGGTAAGATCGCCGGCGCCCTGGCCGAGGCCAAGGAAGAGCTCACGCCGCTGCAGGTGAAGCTTGCCGAGCTCAGCCGCATCCTCACTATCATGGTTATCGTCATCTGCGTCGTTATCTTTGGCGTCGACATCATCCGCCACGGCGTGGGCAACGTTCTCACCGACCCGACCGCGCTGCTCGATACCTTTATGGTCGCTGTCTCGCTTGCCGTCGCCGCCATCCCTGAGGGTCTGGTTGCCGTCGTGACTATCGTGCTTTCGCTCGGCGTGACCAAAATGGCCAAGCGCCAGGCGATTATCCGCAAGCTCTCTGCCGTCGAGACCCTTGGCTGCACGCAGACCATCTGCTCCGACAAGACCGGTACCCTTACCCAAAACAAGATGACCGTCGTCAAGCACGAGCTCGCTGCGCCTAAGGAGAAGTTCCTGGCCGGTATGGCGCTGTGCTCCGATGCCCAGTGGGACGAGGACCTGGGCGAGGCCGTTGGTGAGCCGACTGAGTGCGCGCTCGTCAACGATGCCGGCAAGGCTGGTCTTACTGGCCTGACTGCCGAGCACCCGCGCGTGGGCGAGGCCCCGTTCGACTCGGGCCGTAAGATGATGTCCGTGGTCGTCGAGACCCTGGACGGCGAGTATGAGCAGTACACCAAGGGCGCGCCCGACGTGGTGATCGGCCTGTGCACCCATATCTACGACGGCGACAGGGTCGTTCCGCTGACCGAGGAGCGTCGCGCCGAGCTCGTGGCCGCCAACAAGGCCATGGCCGACGAGGCCCTGCGCGTGCTGGCGCTGGCAAGCCGCACCTACACCGAGGTCCCGGCCGATTGCAGCCCCGCCGCGCTCGAGCATGACCTGGTCTTCTGCGGCCTGTCCGGCATGATTGACCCGGTCCGCCCCGAGGTCTCCGACGCCATCCGCGAGGCCCACGACGCCGGTATTCGCACCGTCATGATCACGGGCGACCATATCGACACCGCCGTGGCCATTGCCAAGCAGCTGGGAATCGTCACCGATCGCAGCCATGCCATTACCGGTGCCGACCTCGACCGCATGAGCGACGAGGAGCTCGACGCGCACATCGAGGACTACGGCGTGTACGCCCGCGTCCAGCCCGAGCACAAGACGCGCATCGTCGAGGCCTGGAAGTCGCGCGACCAGATCGTCGCCATGACGGGCGACGGCGTCAACGATGCCCCGTCCATCAAGCGCGCCGACATCGGCGTCGGTATGGGCATCACCGGCACCGACGTCACCAAGAACGTTGCCGACATGGTGCTTGCCGACGACAACTTCGCCACCATCATTGGTGCCTGCGAAGAGGGCCGTCGCATCTACGACAACATCCGCAAGGTCATCCAGTTCCTGCTTTCGGCCAACCTTGCCGAGGTGTTCTCGGTGTTTATCGCCACGCTCATCGGCTTTACCATCTTCCAGCCGGTGCAGCTGCTGTGGGTGAACCTGGTCACCGACTGCTTCCCCGCGCTCGCGCTGGGTATGGAGGACGCCGAGGGCGACATCATGAAGCGCAAACCGCGCAACGCCAAGGACGGTGTCTTTGCCGGCAATATGGGCCTGGACTGCGTGGTCCAGGGCCTGATCATCACCGTGCTGGTGCTGGCGAGCTTCTTTGTGGGCGTGTACTTTGACATGGGCTACATCCACATCGCCGATATGATCGCCGGTAATGCCGACGAGGAAGGCGTGATGATGGCCTTCATCACGCTCAACATGGTCGAGATCTTCCACTGCTTCAATATGCGCAGCCGTCGTGCGTCGCTGTTTAGCATGAAGAAGCAGAACAAGTGGCTGTGGGCTTCGGCCGCGCTGGCGCTGGTGCTGACAGTGATCGTAACCGTGCAGCCGACGCTTGCCGAGATGTTCTTTGGCCCTGTGACGCTTGAACTCAAGGGCGTTATCGCCGCCCTGGGCCTGGCCTTCCTGATCATCCCGCTGATGGAGATCTACAAGGCGATCATGCGCGCGGTCGAGAAGGAGTAAGTTAACCTGTCCGGGCCCGCCCCACGCCCTTTCTCCCTCACTGGTCCTCGCGCTTCGCGCTGCGGGATCGTTCGGGAGAAAGGGCTTCCGGGGCGGGCCCTGCGCTATCCTTGCTGGCTTCTCTCCCGTGCGGATGAAAAGGGCTGAAGGAAAGACGGTGAGCGGTCGAGCAATTGCTCGACCGCTCTTTTTCAAGACTTTAGTCCGCTGGCCGCGCAGCGGCCAGCTTTAAACCACCCGCTACGCGGGTGGAGACAAACGGCTTTACAAAGCCACCCCTCCGACCGATATTGACGATTGTTCAGGCCGTCAAGAATTCGAGTCGAAGGGGTGGTCGCCATGGCCCAGAAGGCCTACAGCCTTTCCCGCACGAAGTGGATGTGCAAGTACCACATCGTGTTCACGCCGAAGTATAGGCGCAAAGTGATCTACAACCAAATCAGGAGCGACATAGGGGAGATCCTCAGGAAGCTGTGCGAGTACAAGGGGATCGAGATAATCGAGGGGCACCTGATGCCCGACCACGTGCACGTGCTGCTGGCGATCCCGCCGAAGTACAGCGTCGCGAGCGTCATGGGCTACCTGAAGGGGAAGAGCTCGCTGATGATATTCGACAGGCACGCCAACCTCAAGTACAAGTTCGGCAACAGGAAGTTCTGGGCGGAGGGCTACTACGTGTCCACCGTCGGCCTGAACGAGGCGACGATCGCCAAGTACATCAGGGAGCAGGAGTCCCACGACATCGCGCTGGACAAGCTGAGCGTGAAGGAGTACGAGGACCCCTTCAAGAGGGGGTGATCCCGCCGGTTCGACCGGCGCGCCACGGGTCAAGATGCACTAGGCCTGGACGAAGTCCGGGCCCGCGCCTTTAGACGCGAGCCCGGGGCCCGTGGGTTATACCCTAAGAGCAAACCACCCTTTTTAAGGGTGGTTCTGATTTGTTTGATTAAGGGATGTGCCCTTAGGAAACCCCTCCCGGCGGGCGGGCCCTGCGGTATCCTTGCTGACTTTTCTCCCGTGCGGATGATAAAGGGCTGAGGGAAAGTGTGTGAGCTGGTCGGGCTTTGCCCGGCCAGCTCTTTTTGATTTAAAATACCTGCTCAGTTGTGATTTTTGGTGCTGGGAGGCGTTTGTGGCTAAGGCTAAGGCTAAGGCGAAGAAAAAGACGACGGGGGCGCGGGCTAAGCGTGATCGTCGTCGGAAGCTCGCGACCGAAGCCCCTGCATCTGCTGAGGAGTTGCTGGCGAGTGTACCGGGGCTCGATGCGTTGCAGGATGTTCCGGCGTTCGATGACCTGCCGGTCGATGCGGCTCAGCAGGCTGCATTTGACGACTTTTGCGCCCAGGCCGAGGAGCCCGAGCAGATGCAGCTCGGTGCCGTGGTGCGCCTGGACCGCGGGTTTCCGCTGGTGGCAACTGCCGATGACACGTTTCGTGCCGAGCATGCCGTAGGGTTTGCCAAGTCGCGTGGCGAGGACGAGGTCTTGCTGCCCGCCGTGGGCGACCGCGTGGCGGTTCGCCGTGCTCCCGGGCACGACATGGGCGTGATTGAGTGCGTACTGCCGCGCCGTACGAGCTTTGAGCGCTGGCGTGGCCGTGCCCGCGGTGAGCGTCAGGTGCTCTGCTCTAACGTTGACAGTGTGCTGATCGTGCAGGCGCTCGGCGCCGGCGAGGTGCTGCTCGACCGCGTGGCGCGCTCGCTGGTGCTGGCGCTCGACTGCGATGCCGAGCCGGTGGTGGTGCTCACCAAGGCCGACCGCTGCGAGGCCGATGAGCTCGAGCGCGATCTGGACCGTGTGCGCCGTCTGGTGGGTCCGGACGTGCGCGTGATCGTGACGTCTTCTGCCGAGGGCCTCGGCCTGGACGAGGTGCGCGCCTGCGTGCCGGCTGGGAGCTGTGCCATGATCTTGGGCGAGTCGGGCGCCGGCAAGTCGACGCTGCTCAATGCGCTGCTGGGCCACGATGCGCTGGCCACTGGCGGCGTGCGCGAGCGTGATGACCAGGGTCGCCACACCACGGTTGCGCGCGTGATGGTGGCGCTGCCGGGCGACGCCGGCGTGATCGCCGATGCCCCGGGCCTGCGCAGCCTGCCGCTTGTGGGGCATGAGCGGGGTCTGGCGCGTGCCTTCCCTGAGATCGTCGAGGCGTCGCGTGCGTGCCGGTTTGGCGATTGCACGCACACTCACGAGCCGGGTTGCGCCGTTCGCGAGGCCGAAGATGCCGGACAGATCGACAGCCTGCGTCTGGAGACGTTCCAAAACCTGGCGTCATCCATGCGCGTGAGTGCCCAGATGCTCGATCCCGATGTCCATCTGTAATTGATTTTTCCTATGACAGCCGTCTCCCAACTGTTCGGGAGACGGCTTTTTTGCTGCGGAAAAGCCTCGAAACATGCAGTTTGCTGACGTGTTGGCCAAAACCTTGCCACGAGCTTGACGGGCTGGTCAGCTTTTGGTCAGTGATTGGTTTGACATCGAAAACCAAGATCGCGATTGCGCCGCTTTGCGCTCTGACCGCCCAGACAATGGTGGTACGGGCATTCGCCCGGCACTGCCATGAGAGGAGCGGCCGTGAACAAGAGCAAGCGCATCGCCATCAGTCTGGTCGCGGGCGTGCTCGCTGCTCTGCTCTGCATGGTTTACGGCTCGTCGATCCGCTCGCAAGCCGAACAGGTCCAGGCTGAGGCCTTGGCCAAGTACGGTGGCGATCACGTCGAGGTATGCGTCGCGGCGCGCGATATCGATGTGGGCGAGACCCTCGATGAGACCAATGTCATAACCCAGGAATGGCTGACGAGTCTGCTGCCGCGTGACGCGGCGATCGAGCTGCGCCAGGTGCGCGGCGACGTGACGACTTCGCGTATTCCCAAAAACGCCGTGATCTGCAATGTCTACACCAAGGCCGAGAGCCACAAGCTCGAGGTGCCTAAGGGCAAGGTCGCCGTTTCGGTGGCGGTCGATGCCGAGCACTCGGTCGGCGGTGCCACGGGCGTGGGCAGCTACGTGGATGTGTATGTGCAAAAAGACGGCGTAACCGATCGACTGTGCGGCGCGCACGTGATCGATACCAGTGAGAATTCCGGTGCCACGCGCGAGGGCAAGATCGAATGGGTGACGCTGGCGGCTGACCCCGAAGACGTTAAGGAACTGCTGGGAGCCTCGGGCAAGGGAACGGTCAGCTTGACGATTCCCGCCACGGCGCGCGGCAAAAAGAGCGGAGGCGACGAGTGATGAAGGCGATCTGGCTTGCGTGCTGCGCGTGCGGCGATTACGGGCTGTTGCAGCAGGAAGTCGAGGGCCGTGATGCGGGTGCACAGGTGCTTCGCGTGGGTGACCTGGACGGGCTGGTTTCCATGGCGCGGGCGTTTCCGTCGCGCCGCGGGGCTGCCATCATCGCGGCGTCTCTGTTTGATACCGAAGATGTGCGCAAGACTGTTGCGCGCCTGACGGCCGAAGGCCGCGTGAGTCGCGTGGTCGTGTTGATAGAAGCGCTCGATCCGTCGGATATCGAGGGGCTGTTTCGCGCGGGGGCGACCGAGGTCATCGCTGCGCACAGTATATGCGGCAACGGGCGCGCGGGCGAGGGAGCGGTTGATTCCGATCGGCGCATGACGATTGAGCCCGATGCTTTTGTTGATAGGGAACCCGGGGCGCCTCGCGCTACAAGAGGCCCGCGTGTTGATGATTATGGAAAAGCGGAAGCCGAGCATGGTCGGCGCCCCCGGAACCCCCTTGTATACGATGACGCTGGAGGGCCGGAGCAGCATGCTGGCGACTCCCCGGCTGTAGATATGGGATACGTGTACGGCGTGAATCTGGTGGATGAACTCGACGAAGTTGAGGGCTTTGCCGGGTGCGGCGAGTTGTCGCTGATGCAGCATGAGCAGATTGCACAAAACAAGCCTGCCTCGCAGACCGAACAAGCTGCCATGCCGGCTTGGGCGCAGCGTGTGGTTGCGGCGGAGGAGACGGGGACGCTGTCACCGACACCCGCTCCGCCGCCTCCGATGCCGCCGGCAGACGCTGCCGCTCCGCAGCATCGAGCTCCGGTCATCTGCGCCATTTCGGGTTCGGGCGGTTGCGGCAAGTCGACGATCGTTGCCACCATGGCACACACATCGTCGCTGTTGGGCTTGCGTGCCGCCGTGCTCGACCTGGACCTGATGTTTGGAAACCTTTACGACTTGTTAGGCGTCGATGCTCCGCGCGATATGGCGGCACTTATCGAGCCGGCGGCGGGCGCGCTCACCGAGCCGGATATCGTAGCCACATCGATGCGCGTGGCGCCGGGCGTTACGCTCTGGGGTCCCGTCGCGGCTCCCGAGCAAGCCGAGCTCATGGCACGTCCGGTGGAGCTACTGCTTGATGTCCTGCGTCGCGAATCCGACGTGGTCTTTATCGATACCTCGGTCTTTTGGGGCGACGCCGTGGCGGCTGCGGTGGCGGCGAGCGACCGTTGCCTGGTCGTTGGCGATGCTGCGGTGTCGTCCGCGACGTCGGCGTCGCGCGTCATTGAACTGGCAAGTCGAGTAGGTGTGCCGCGCACGCGCATGAGCGCCGTGTTCAACCGGTTCGGTGCGCGCGGGACAGACGAGGACGTCGCTATGCGCTTTGAGATTGCCTGTGCGTTGAGCTCCAAGATTCGTATCGCCGATGGCGGGCAGGATCTCGCCGCGCTCATGGCGTTTGGGCGCGCTGACGAGGCAGTGGGGCAGACCAGCGCTTTTGCGACCAGCGTACGCGAGGCCACGCGCGAGATGCTCGTGGAACTGGGGTGTGCCGTCGGCCCTTGGAGCGATATGGTCGCCGACCGTGTAACGCGCACCGAACGCCCGCGTATCCGCCTTCCCTGGTCGCGCGAGGGTGATCAGCGATGAGCCTGCAAACGAGGATTAAGGCTGCCGGCGCTGCAGCGGCGGCAGCGCCTGTAGATGCGGGGCGTCGCCGCGCGGTGAAACGACGCACCAAGCGCGCCGTGATGGACCGCATGGGTTACGACGAAGTGGCGCGTATCAGCGCCTATATCGACCCGGCACTTGCCCGCTTGGAATTGCGTCCCGCGGTGGAGGCGGCGCTCAATGTTGAGGAGCCGACCGATCTCGCGACGCCCGAGCGCGAGACCATCATCGACGAGATTTTGGATGACGTGGTGGGCTTGGGGCCGTTGCAGCCGCTCATCGAGGACGACACCGTTACCGAGATCATGATTAACGGCTGCCGTTCGGCTTTCTTTGAACGCGGCGGCGTCTTGCACCCCATAGAGCATGCGTTTGAGGATGATGAGCAGATCCGTGTGCTTATCGACCGCATCATCTCGCCACTTGGCCGCCGTATCGACGAGCGCAGCCCCATCGTCAACGCCCGCCTCAAAACGGGCTATCGCGTCAACGCGGTGATTCCGCCTGTGGCGATTGACGGACCGATTCTCACCATCCGAAAGTTCTCGGACCGCATCTGCTCGCTGGACGAGCTTGTGGGGCTGGGGTCGCTGCCGCTTTGGTATGCGCAGCTGCTGTCGTGCGCGGTGTCGCTGCGACAGGACCTGGCGGTTGCGGGAGGCACGGGATCTGGTAAGACCACCCTGCTCAACGCGTTGTCATGCGAGATCTCCACCGGCGAGCGCATCGTGACGATCGAGGACTCTGCCGAGCTCAAGTTTGCGCATCATCCGCACGTGGTGCGCCTAGAGGCGCGCGAGGCTTCAATTGAGGGCGAGGGCGCGGTGACGATCCGCGACTTGGTGACCAATGCCCTGCGCATGCGCCCCGACCGCATCGTGGTGGGCGAGGTGCGCGGTGCCGAGTGCTGCGACATGTTGCAGGCCATGAACACGGGCCATGACGGGTCGCTCACCACACTTCATGCGGGTTCCGAGCAGGAGACCGTGGTGCGTCTGACGTTGCTTGCACGTTATGGCATCGATCTGCCGAGCGAGCTCATCGAGGAGCAGATTGCCATGGCGCTCGACGGCATCGTGATGTCCGAGCGCCACGCCGATGGCAGGCGCTTCGTCTCCTCGTATTCGGGGGTGCGTCGCGCCGCGTCGGGCGGCGTAGAGCTCGAGCGCTATGTGACTTTCGATGCCGCCGAGCGCACCTGGACGCTTGACCGCGAGCCGCCGTTTATCGCAGAAGGCCTGCGGTCGGGGACGCTCACACAAGAGGAGGTGGACGAATGGAGGTCGCTGTGCCCCTCGTCGTAGGGGGTTTGGCAGGGTTTTCTGTCGCGACGGCGTGCGGGGCGGAACCTCGTGTGCCGCAGGTGCCGCCGGCGGAGCTGGCGCGTCAGGCGCTCGAGACGGTGGCAGAGAAACTGCCGCGTGAGCTGGTGGAAAACGATCTGCTGAAAAAGATCGCCCGTTCGTGGGCATCGCTGGCTCCGGCGCATCGCCTTGGCCTCGTGATCGAAGATGCTTCGGGGCGTTTGGCGTTTCTGCTGCTCTCGAGCGGTGTCTGCTGCATTTTACTAACGATGGTGTCGTTATCGCCCCTCGGATTTGCCTTGGGACTTGTTGCTCCGATTGCCGTTGGCGCCGCTCGGGATGGCTTTGAGAGCCGGCGCGAGCAACACGATGCAGAAGAGGCCATGCCCGAGGCGTTTACCGCACTTTCCATGTCGCTTGCCTCGGGACATTCGCTGGCCCAGGGCATGCGCTTTGTGGGCGCTCATGCGCAAGAACCGGTGCATACCGAGTTTTTGCGGGTGGCGGCGGCGATCGATTGCGGCATCTCGGCGATCGACGCGCTCGATGACTTGCTCGTGCGCATCGACGCCCCCGGTCTTTCGCTTGTGACCTTGGCGCTTAAGGTGTCACAGCGCACCGGCGCTCCGCTTGCCGACTTACTGTCCGAGGCGTCGAGCATGGTGGGGGAGCGCATTGAGCTCAAGCGCCGCCTAGATGTTAAGACGTCGCAGGCCCGCATGTCTGCGCATATGGTCGCGGCGATGCCGACGGGCATGTGCGCGGTGTTGGCGCTGCTTTCGGCAGATTTTCGTCGCGGTCTTGCGACGCCTGCCGGCGCGGGCGCTGTGGTACTGGGTTTTGCCCTCAACGCCGTTGCCCTGGTGGTTATCAGGCGCATTATGCGGGTGGAGCTATGAGCGCCCCGGTTGCAGTTGCGGCTTGCCTGTGCGCTCTGAGTGTATTTGTCGCGACGGGTTTGGATCGGGCGGATGCACGCAAGATCGCAGAGGCCTGCAAGCGTGAGGCGGTGCTGGTCGCTGCCGCGGGTCGCTCGGTGGTCGATGCTCTGACCGCGCGAATGAAGGGCGCGGTTGGAGCGGGCGGCCCGGTGCGAGTGTCGCTCGGCGAAGTGTCCGAGATGATCGATGTTGTGCGCTTGGGTCTTTCGGCCGGTCTTTCGTTTGATGCGGCGCTTGAGATTTTCTGCGCCAACCGCCGGTCAGTGCTGGCTCTTCGACTTGAGCGGGCCTGCATGGCGTGGCAGGTGGGCGTGGGCACGCGTGAGGACGAGTTGTTGGCCGCCGCGCGCGACCTGGACGTGCGAGCGCTCGAGACCTTTGCCATCACGGTGGGACAGGCGCTCGCCCTGGGTGCCCCACTTGCCGAGACACTGGCCGCTCAAAGTCGCGAGATCCGTGCGGCTCATCGCGCCGCGGTCGAGCGCGAGATCGAGCGTGCGCCCGTCAAGCTGCTGATTCCCACCGGCACACTCATCTTGCCGGCGTTGCTTCTGTCCATATTGGGCCCGCTGTTGGGAGCAGGCGGGATGATGTAGGGAGGAATACATGAACACGATGACTGACGTTGCTGGCAAGGTCTGGAGCTGGGCTGTTTGCCAGTCAATTCGCGCTCGCCAGCATGCCGGGGAGCTACTGCAGGAGGAGAGTGCGCAGGGCACCACCGAATACGCCATCTTGGTCGGCGTGCTCGTGGTGATCGCCATCATTGCCATTGTCGCATTTAAGGGCAAGGTCCAAGATCTATGGAACGCTATCAGCGAGGGCATCAACAGCCTGTAGAGGGCGAGCGCCCCATCGGGGTGCTGCTGGTGTTTGCTTGCCTGACCGTGGCGATAGCGGCGGTGCTTTGGGGGCTTAACGCTGCGCGGCAGCAGCGTCCTGGGGCCGCCTTCGATTCGGGCTCAGATTCGGCGGTGGCGTCTCAAAAAGATGAGATGCGAGATGCGGACGATTCGGATGTCGCTGTCACGGCGCAAACCTTTCTGCGGACGCTCGACAAGCGGTCTGGCACTGCGACGGATTCACCTGAGGACAACGCGATTGCGGTCCGGCTTGCATGGTCCGAGGACCGACCGATGACCGAGGCAGCGGCGGATATGTTACGCGCCTACCGCGAGGTGCCAACGGCCCAGCTCGCCCTGAGCGGCTATCTCGATATTAAGGGCAACGTATGGGGCGCCATCGTGCGCGATGGGCGCGGCTGGGTCGATATGGTGACGGTTGCCGCGGATGCTGGCGATGCTTCGTGTCGTCTGCGCGCCGTGCGTCTGGTCCCGCAAACAATAAGCTCAAAGGAGGGATCGTGAAATGCATGGCATTCTGCGTGAGGAATCTGCCCAGGCGACGGTCGAATACGCCATCGTCACGGTGGCGCTGTTATCGATCGTGCTGGCGATTGTGGGACTTTGGCGTGCTGGCACCGATGGACGCTTGGCGGCGCTGGTTGAGCGGGCGGCATCCCATGGCGTTGCCTCGACGTCGGTTATCGACGCCGCTGCGGGCGCTAAGGACATCGCGTTGTATTGATATCGCGCGCGAGGACCGGGCGCAGTCTACGGTCGAGGCCGCTTTTTTGCTGCCGACGTTTCTGACGCTCATCCTTCTCGCACTGCAACCGGTGTGCCTGCTTTATACGCGCGCGGTCATGGAGTCTGCCGCCGCCGAGACCGCGCGGCTCATGACCACGACGACGGCGGAGGACGACGATCTTAAGGAGTTCACCCTCCGCCGGCTTGCCGCAGTGCCCAACGTTTCGATCTTTCATGCCGGCGGGCCGTTGTCGTGGGATGTCGAGCTTAGCCGGGCCGATGCGGGCGGCGTCTCGTCCGTGTCCGTTTCCGGCGAGGTCAAGCCGTTGCCTGTGATCGGTGCGTTTGCGCAGGTTATGGGTGGTACCGCCGAGGGCGGCTACGTTGAGCTCAAGGTCGATGTCTCGTATCAATCACGTCCCGAATGGCTGGAGGGAGATTATGATTCGTGGATTGCTGCATGGGATTAAGCGTTTCTGGTCTAGACGCGTTTTGACGCGCCGTCCGAGCTGCCATCGCAAGCGAGGCGGCTTTATGGGTCGAGCCGGTATCGACCTGTTTATCGAAGACGGTGCCTACACCACGCTTTCCTCTGCGGTGGTCATCTTGGTGGTGCTCACGCTGCTGTTTTCGTCGACGGCGGCGATATGGAGCATGTCGCGCGCGGGGGACACCCAGGTGGCTGCCGATAGCGGCGCGCTGGCAGGCGCCAATGTGGTGTCGTCCTATCACACGGCTGCCACGGTGGTGGATGCGAGCATCTTGAGTTTGGGCCTAGCGGGGTTTGCCACGATCGGGACGGGCCTGGTCGCCATCCTCATCCCGGGTGCCGAACCAGTTGCCGGCAATATGGTCGACACCGGGATTGAGATCATTAAAACGCGCAACAAGTTTGCCAAAAGCGCATCGGAAGGCTTACAGAAAATCGAGACGGCTCTGCCGTATCTGATCGCCGCGCGTGCCACGCAGGCGGTGTCGGCGCAGGATACCGATAGTGTGACCTATACCGGTACGGCGCTTGCCGTGCCCAGGACATCCGAGTCGGACTTCGCTGCGCTCAAAGGGTCAGAGATCTCGACCGATGCCATCGAGAGCACCTCAAAAGACCTTGACTATGCTGCCAAGGAACTGAAGAAAGCGTCCGAGAAAACGTCAAAGGCCAAGGAACGCGCCTGGCTTGCCGACTGCGGTGGATCGGACAGAGGCGCAGTCGGAAGCTGTTCGTGCATGTGGGAACGCGCGAAGAGCTTGGCGAAGCTTTCGGATATTGAGAATCCGCACTATGCCTCGAGTGTCACATGGGAGCCGCAAGTGGCGCTCGATCGCGCGAAGGCCTATTACCGCTTGCGCCTTGCAAACGAGGCACCTCAGGGCTCAAGCGTCGAGACGAAGGCGGAGTCGGCGGCGCGCAAGGCGTTTTACACCTATGCGAGTACAGAGGTCAATCGTGCATATGTAACCGAGGACGGAGATGAAGTCGCTTCCTATATCCCGCTGTTGCCGCGCAACACTGACGAGGTGCGAGCGACGGAACTCTATACCGATACGGTGTGGCCAACCAGTGCCATCGATGGCAAGACGTATCTGCATTACGGAACGAGTTGCCCCAACTATAAGAAGGGGGCGCCATGCGGGCTGGCCTCGGTTGCTGCTTATGACGGGCAGGACAAATGCAATAGATGCCATTTTGGTGTTTCGTCGCTCGGTGCCGTTGCGGCTCCTTCGACTTCTATCGAAAACGGCTTTGAGTACCACTTTGATCGATTCAAAGAGGCTCTGGAAGACTACGTCGAATGCCGCAACAAAGAACTCGAACTTGAGCGTCAGACCGAGGATGAGGCCGACCGTGCGGGCAATGCGTTTGACCAGGCCATTAAAGCGCTTTCCGGCGAGCGCCCGCGTATCGCCCCACCTGGCCGCAACGGCGTGGTCGCCTTTGCAGTTTCGGGTGACATTACCAGCCCCGATCAACTTAACTCCTCGTTTAACGCGGCAGTCAGGCTTGGCGATCGCGGTGCTATCTCTGCCGCGGTGCTGGCGTCCGATGAGGCGACGGCGCAAAACAACGTGCTTTCGCGATTTTTCTCGACATTGAAGGAACGCTCGGGCGGCGTTGCCGGCGTGCTCGACGGCGTCATGGATGTTTGGGGACGGCTACTCGTGGGATACGGAGACATCCAAGGTTCGGCCGACGAACTTATGGACGAGATGATTAAAGACCTAGGAGGGGGCAGCGGTGCGTTGGGCTCCATTGCATCGTGGCTCGGCGATACCGTTTCGGCGTCCGTGGCGGCGCTGGGTTTGGAACCGTGCGACTTGCGCCTGCGAAAGCCGGTGCTGACCGATTCCGCCAACGTCATTAAGAGTCCGGGGTCTGACATTGCGGGTCTCTCTCAAACGCAAGACAAACTGCGAAGTATTCCGTTGGGCGTGACCGATCCCAAGGCGCTTTGCGAGGCGTTGGAATATCAAGTCGAACGCACCATTAGCGGTACGGTGTTCACACTTGCGGAGATTCCTCTGCCCGGCGGCGGCTCCATCCCGCTCACCGTCGATGTCGCCACGCTGGTTGGCGCTTTGGGCGGTGGGTCGTAATGAGTATCCGCATGCGTCTGCGCGAGGAGCGCGCCCAAGCGACGGTTGAGATGGCAGTGGTTACGCCCGTTTTGCTGGTGCTGGCACTCATCGTGTACAACGTCATGATCTTTGCCAGCGCTGTCGCGCGCTTCGACCGCGTGGTGCCCGACATCGTGTTGGCGCACGCTGTGGCGCCGGGCGGGGAGGGTGACGAGAACTCTGCCGATGCCTCGGTGACGGTCCAGACTCAAATTCTGAATGCCATGGAAGGCTATGACTTACAGATCGAAGTGTCGAGCGAGCAAGGCGCGGAGGCATCGGATGGTGGCCTGCTCTCCCTATCCGGTACGTTTAAGACCTACACCTGCACCATGCACTATGAGCCGTGGCCGACTTCTCTCAGCATCGCTGGCGTTCCGCTGGGGGCGCCGACAACGTTGTCGCACGAGCGCGCGGTGACGGTCGATCCATGGCGCCCGGGGGTGGTCATGTGACCGCGGTCTCGTCCTACATCGCCTACGCGCGGGCACTCAATAGGCTGGGTTGGACGCCGGCCGAGTTTGTGGTAGCGGAGTCGTTTGTCATGCGCCTGCGCGGCATGCTGGGACGGCGTCCGGTTGCCGCCAACGGCCTGCCGCTCGTCATGGCGTTTCCACGCTGCTCTTCGGTCCATACGTGTTTTATGGCCTATCCCATCGACATCGCCTTCATCGATGCACGCGGCAATATCCTCGCGCGCTACGAAAACGTATGTCCCTGGTGTATGTGCTCCTGCCCCGGCGCCTGGGCCGTACTAGAGCGTCCTTCAATCATTGTTTCGACCCCTGCTCTCCAACGCGTGCCGGCTTAAGGGACTGAGCGAAAAACTTCTTGCTGCCGGCTGATGTCTCTGACGTGCCGATTTATAGAACCGAGGCTGTGCTCAAAAACTTTTTTAAAATTCTCGGTTGACCGGAACGCGTCCTTGGTTATACTAATCAAGCCTTGAAACAAGGCACACCTCAAATGGCTGGGTAGCTCAGTTGGTAGAGCAGAGGACTGAAAATCCTCGTGTCAGGGGTTCGATTCCCTTCCCCGCCACCTTGAATTGACTAGGACCTCTGCAAAGGGGTCCTTTTCTTTTATGCAGCCCCCACATGGAATCGAACCCCGTGAGGGCGCGGAGCTGAGTAAACGCGTAAGCGTTTGCCAGCGCAGCTCGCAAGGCGCGTAAGCGCCGCAGCGGTCCGTCCGCGCAGCGCGCGGACGCGATTCCCTTCCCCGCCACCTTGAATTGACTAGGACCTCTGCAAAGGGGTCCTTTTCTTTTATCGAGGGCTCTGCGAAACTGCGTCCCGGAATTTGGCTTCAGAGTGGGATGCGTTTTCCGCTTTGAGGCCGCTTGGGAAAGCGCGACCCGGAATCCGGGCGTCAGAATGGGATGTGCTTTCCTTTTGCGGTCTTTGGCGGAAACTGCGTCCCAGATCCCGCGCTCAGAACGGGATGCATTTTCCGATTGAGGCCTCGAGCGGAAAATGCATCCCAGTCTTTTGCGAAAAACGGGACGCGCTTTCCGGCGCTTACTTCCGACGTGCGTGCACATCTCGGGCCCGCCCAGATATTCCTCCCGCTTTTGCGCCACTTTACAGACCGTTCGGTCGTCTATCCGCACGCGCGGGTATACTCAAAACGATACTTTTCCTATGCAATACGATGCAGGTTTGGCCTGCACGATCCGAAGGGGGCAGTGATGGAGAGGATACTCGGCGTTAATCTCTCTGGCTGGTTTATTCCCGAGCCTTGGGTGACCCCGTCGCTATACGCGGCGACCGGTGCATCCAATGCGGCCGAGCTGCAGGAGGCCATGGGCACCGCCGCCTATAACGAGCGCATGCGCCGTCATTACGAGACGTTTGTGAGTGAGGACGATTTTCGCCGCATGGCGCAGATCGGTCTCAATGCCGTGCGTCTGCCGGTGCCCTGGTATGCCTTTGGTTCGCAGGAGGCCGATGCGTCCTACATCTCGGTTGTCGACTACATCGACCGTGCAATTGAGTGGGCTGCCAAGTACGACATCCGCGTGCTGCTCGATCTGGCGACGGTGCCCGGTGGCCAGGGCGATTCCAACGATTCGCCCACCACGCCGGAGGCTGTTGCCGAGTGGCATTCGTCCACCAACGGCCGTCATGTCGCACTCGACGTGCTCGAGCGCTTGGCCGATCGCTACGGCGAGGCCGAGAGCCTGCTGGGCATTGAGCTGCTGGACACGCCGCAGATGAGCGTCCGCAAGAGCCTCTTCACCATGACGGATGGCATTCCTGCGCACTACCTGCGCAACTTCTATCGCGATGCCTATGAGCTCGTCCGTTCGTATATGCCCGAGGACAAGATCGTCGTCTTCTCGTCTTCGGGGCATCCCAGCGAGTGGAAGCATTTTATGCGCGGCGCTAAGTACAAGAACGTCTACATGGACCTTCACCTGTACCATTACCGCGACGAGTATGCGCTCGACATCACGAGCCCCCGCGGGCTGACGACGGCGATTTCGCGTAACAAGCGCGAGCTTAAAGAAGCGATCTCGACAGGGTTCCCCGTGCTGGTGGGCGAATGGTCGGGCGCGGCGATCTTTGCCAACTCGTCGGTTACGCCCGAGGGGCGCAATGCCTACGAGCGCGTGTTTATCGCCAACCAGCTGGCTTCGTTTGCGCCGGCTGCCGGTTGGTTCTTCCAAACGTGGAAGACCGAGAAGCGCATTGCAGCGTGGGACGCCCGCGCGGCGCTCGGCACGCTCGAGCGCGGCATGATTGAATAGGTTGATATGACGCAAAACAGCGCCCATACGGGCAAACTCTATGTGGTCGGCACGCCCATCGGCAACCTGGGCGACCTGTCCCCGCGCGTTGGCGAGGCCTTTGCCGCCGCCGATGCCATTTGCTGCGAAGACACGCGTGTGACGTCGAAGCTGCTGATGCACCTGGGCATTTCCAAGCCGCTTGTCCGTTGCGACGAGAATGTGATCGCCAGCCGCGCCGCCGGCCTGGTCGACCGTCTGCTGGCGGGGGAGACCCTCGCCTTTGCCTCGGACGCCGGCATGCCGAGCGTGTCCGATCCCGGCCAGGCGCTGGTCGAGGCGGCGCGTGAGGCCGATGTGCCCGTAGAAGTTATTCCCGGGCCCTCCGCTTGCGTCACGGCGCTCGTTTCGTCCGGCATTCCCTGCGAGCATTTTTTCTTCGAGGGCTTTTTGGGCCGAAAGCACGGCGACCGCGTGCGCCGTTTGCAGCGCCTTGCCGTAGTGCCCGGCGCGCTCATCTTCTACGAGTCTCCACATCGCATCGTGGCGACGCTCGAGGCCGTGGCGGAGGTCTTTCCCCAGCGTGAGGTTGCCGTCTGCCGCGAACTCACCAAGCTGCACGAGGAGGTCTTGCGCGGGCCCGCTGCCCAGCTCGCCGAGGAGCTGCGTGCTCGCGGCGAGGTAAAGGGCGAGATTGCGCTGGTCATCGCGCCGCCGAGCGAGGACGAGGAGGCCGGTATCGTGCCGGTTGGCGCCGCGGCAGCGGATTCCGATGAGGCCCTGCGCGAGGATATCCGCGCCGCGCTCGAGGAGGGGGAGCCCGCCTCTGCGGTGGCCAAGCGCCTGTCTCAGAAGTATTCGCGCCGCAAGCGCGATGTCTATGCCATGGTGCTCGATATGCAATAGATGGAGGATATCCAGCCCTTGCGCTAGAATCATCCCCTGTATGCAACGTTTTTCTGGAGGACAAACCCCATGGATCAAAGCAAGCCTTCGTTCTTTATCACGACGCCCATCTACTACGTCAACGCCGATCCGCACCTGGGCACGGCTTATTCCACCATCATCGCCGACGTTCAGGCCCGTTATCGTCGCTCCGCCGGCTATAACGTCAAGTTCCTGACCGGCATGGACGAGCACGGCGAGAAGGTCGCCGAGGCCGCAGCCAAGCATGGCATGACGCCGCAGGAGTGGACCGACAGCCAGGCCCCGCACTTCAAGGAGCTTTGGAGCAAGCTCGAGATTTCCAACGACGACTTCATCCGCACCACCGAGCCGCGCCAGCATCATGCCGTGCAGTACCTGTGGGAGCGCATGAAGGAGTCCGGCTACCTGTATAAGGGCAGCTACGACGGTTGGTATTGCGTGCCTGACGAGACCTACTTCACCGATACGCAGGTCCAGAAGGGCGACGAGGAGTACGGCAGCGTCGGCCAGCACCTGTGCCCCGACTGCCACCGTCCGCTTGAGCGCGTGCAGGAGGAGTCCTACTTCTTTAAGCTTTCCGCTTTCCAGGACAAGCTGCTCAAGCTTTACGACGAGCACCCCGACTTTGTCGAGCCTGCGTTCCGCATGAACGAGGTACGTAGCTTTGTCGAGGGCGGCCTTAATGACCTTTCCGTGAGCCGTACGAGCTTTGACTGGGGCATTCAGGTCCCGTTTGACGAGGGTCACGTGACCTACGTGTGGTTCGATGCGCTGCTCAACTATATGACGGCCGTCGGCTACGGTGTCGACACCGACGAGGCGCGTGCCGAGCTGGCCTATCGCTGGCCCGCGCAGTTCCACATCGTGGGTAAGGACATCATCCGCTTCCACTGCGTCATTTGGCCCGCCATGCTCATGGCCATCGGCGAGGCCCTGCCCGAGCACGTCTTTGCCCACGGCTTCCTGACCGTGCGCAATGCCGAGACCGGCAAGGCCGAGAAGATGTCCAAGAGCCGCGGCAACGCCATCGCTCCGCAGGACGTTATCGACATGCTGGGCGTCGAGGGCTATCGCTACTACTTTATGACCGACGTCGTCCCCGGCACTGACGGTGCCATCAGCTTCGACCGCATGGAGCAGGTCTACAACGCCGACCTGGCCAACAGCTGGGGCAACCTCATCTCGCGTTCGCTCAACATGAGCGGCAAGTATTTTGACGGTTGCGCGCCCGCCAAGCCCGCATCGTTCGATGCGTTCGACAACCCGCTGGCAAAGATCGCCAATGGTCTGGTCGAGCGCTACATGGCCAAGATGGACGTGCTCGATTACGGTGGAGCCAAGGACGAGGTCATGGAGCTCATCCACGCCGCCAACCACTACATCGAGGACTCCGAGCCTTGGGCACTTGCCAAGGACGAGGCCAAGGCTGACGAGCTGGCGTTTGTGATCTACAACCTGCTCGAGGCCATCCGCATTGCCGCTCACCTGCTGATGCCGCTCATGCCCCAGACTTCTGCCGAGGCTCTGCGCCGCCTGTCCTGCGAGGACGAGGCCGCGAGCGACGACCTCAAGGGCATTTGCGCTTGGGGCCTGCTTGCTGGTGGTCAGCCCGTCGAGAAGGGCGATCCGCTGTTCCCGCGTCTGGCGTAGAGACCGCGCGAGCGCCATATCGGCAATTTGCTGTTTAGCTGTAAGGGCATGGCCGCCACGGTCCATGCCCTTTCGTTTCAAGACGCCGCCATCATGCTAAGGAGGCAACTATGACAACTTCGCCTTTGGCAAACCCCACGGCAACAAGGGAGCTGCTGGAGGAGTTTGGCCTTGCGACCAAGCATCGCCTGGGCCAGAACTTCCTGATCGACAACCATGTGATCGAGCGCATTTGCGAGCTTGCCGAGCTTGCGGGCGATGAGCGCGTGCTCGAGGTTGGTCCGGGCGTTGGCACGCTCACGCTTGCGCTGTTGCAGGAGGCGGCGTGCGTCACGTCGATCGAAGCAGATCCCGAGCTCGAACCGGTGCTCGACGCCCATGCCGCCGACTATGCCAACTTCCGCTTTATCATGAGCGACGCGCTTAAGGTGGGCCCGGAGCAGATTGAGCAGGCCGCCGGCGGCGAGCCCACGGTATTTGTCGCGAACTTGCCCTATAACGTGGCGGCGACGATCATTTTGCAATTTTTCCAGACGATGCCGGCGCTCAAGCGTGCCGTCGTCATGGTGCAAAAGGAGGTTGCCGATCGCATTGCCGCAGTGCCGGGCAACAAGACCTATGGCGGCTATACGGCAAAGCTCGGCCTGTATGCGCAGGTGACGGGTCGCTTTGAGGTGCCGCCGCGTTGCTTTATGCCAGCGCCGCACGTGGACTCGGCCGTCGTGCGTATCGACCGTGTTGACGGCGTGGTGCCCGAGGGGCTCGATCGCGAATTCGTGGCTCGTGTGATCGACGCTGCATTTGCTCAGCGGCGCAAGACCATCCGAAATTCCATGAGCGCCAACGGTTTTGCCAAGGACGTGCTCGATGCCGCTTTTGAGGTTTGCGGTATCGCACCCACCACGCGCGCCGAGACGCTCGATGTTGCCGACTTTGTCCGTCTGGCCCGGGAGCTAATCCATGACGCCTAATGCCGAACGCGTGACGTTTACCAAGAAAAAGAAGACGGTTGCTTGTCCCGTGCCCTTGGCGCCGCTTGCCGACACGCATGCACATCTGCTTTCGTTTTGGGGCAAGGATGTGCCCGAGACGCTCGTGCGCGCCAAAGCCGCGGGCGTCGACCTGTTGGTGACGATGTTCGACCCCATCGCTGACAAACGCAGCGTGACGGACTATAGCGACTGGCTGGTTCGCGAGATTCTGCCGATGCGGGATATTCCGCAGGTCAAGTATCTCGCTGGCGTTCACCCCTATGGCGCGCCCGACTACACCGATAACATCCATGCCCAGATTGTGACTGCGCTCGATGATCCCCTATGCGTTGGCATTGGCGAGATCGGTCTGGACTACCACATGGATTACGACGACGATATCGCGCCGGCGCCCCACGACGTGCAGATCGACTGTATGGCGCGCCAGCTTGAGCTTGCCGTACGCCGCAATGTTCCGGTGGAGTTGCATCTGCGTCATGAGGACGCGGACGAGGAGCGCACCTCGCATGTGGATGCGTACAACGTGCTGCGCGAGGTGGGTGTGCCCCAGGCCGGTTGCGTACTGCACTGCTTTGGCGAGGACCGAGCCACAATGGAGCGCTTTGTGGATTTGGGTTGTTACATCGCCTATGGCGGCGCGGCTACCTTTAAACGCAACGACGAGGTGCGCGAGGCATTCGCGGCAACCCCACTCGATCGAATTTTGTTCGAGACGGATTGCCCGTATATGGCTCCAGAGCCCATCCGCGGTCTTGAATGCGAGCCCGCAATGATCTCCATTACGGCAAACACGCTGGTCAACGACCGTGTCGATCGTACCGGCGAGGATGCTGAGGCAATCGCGCAAGCCGCTTGGGAGAATGCCTGCAAACTTTTTCAAAAATAGTTCTTGCGTTCGTGGTGGCGCTCCGTTATTCTAATTTCTGCACGCGGGCGTGGCGGAATTGGCAGACGCGTACGGTTCAGGTCCGTATGGGGGCAACCCCATGAAGGTTCAAGTCCTTTCGCCCGCACCATTAAATGAAAGAGCTCCCAGCAATGGGAGCTTTTTTGTTATGGGCCCATCACAGGGACCTGAACCTGTGAAGGAGCGAGCGTAAAGAAAACGCGGAGCGTTTTTAGCGAGCTGGCGAGGACGCCGGCAGGCGGCCGAAGCCGGTGCGGATCCGCGAAGCGGATACGCGGACGTCCTTTCGCCCGCACCATTGATTGAAAGAGCTCCCAGCAATGGGAGCTTTTTGTTATGGGCCTCTTGTTGATGTCACGTTGCTGCTTCGTGCGGGTATCCTAGTGCCAACGTGTGCCTATCAGAGGAGAGACCATGCTGTTGTCCGGTATCATCGCCGCCCTTACCAGCCTTTTGATTCCCATCATCATTTTGTTGTTACTGCTTCCCAACGCCTGCTATGTCGTTGAACAGCAGCATGCCGTGATCATCGAGCGTCTGGGCAAGTTTAACCGCATCGTCAACGCGGGCTTCCACATGAAGGTGCCCGTGATTGACCGCAAAGCCGCCACGGTGAGTCTGCGCACCATGAAAAACGGTTTTGGCATCGACGTTAAGACCCAGGACAACGTGACCATCGGCCTTGAGGTCTCTGCTCAGTACCACGTGAGCTATGACATGGGCGCCGGCCCGGCAGATTCGGGTATCTACAAGAGCTACTACATGCTGCAGGAGCCCGTCGACCAGATGCGTGACTTCATCACCGACGCCCTGCGCTCTTCGATTCCCGTCTACACACTCGACGAGGTCTTTGCCAAGAAGGATGACATCGCCAAGGATGTCAACGCTACCGTTTCCGAGCAGATGGCCGCCTACGGCTTCACCCTCGTGTCGACGCTCATCACCAAAATCGCACTGCCGACCGAGGTCGAGAACTCCATGAACGACATCAACGCCGCCCAGCGCAAGCGCGCTGCGGCACAGGAGCTCGCCGAGGCCGACCGCATCAAGCGCGTCACCGAGGCGACCGCCGAGGCCGAGGCTATGGAAAAGGCGGGCGAGGGCATCGCCAACCAGCGCAAGGCCATCGCACTGGGTATCAAAGATTCGCTCGAGATCATCCAGGAGACGGGTGTCGGCAATGACGAGGCCAACCAACTGTTCATGTTTACGCAGTGGTCCGAGATGATGACGGAGTTTGCTCGCACGGGTAAAACCTCGACGGTCGTGCTGCCGAGCGACTTCTCGCAGTCGGCCTCTATGTTCGAGCAGATGCTGACCGCCGGCAAAGTTCAAAACGATTCGAAGGAGTAGACGCGCGTGAAATACACCGTCGTTTGCGTCGGTAAGCTCAAGGAGCGCTTTTGGAAGGACGCGTGCGCTGAGTACACCAAGCGCCTAGGCGCCTATGCCAAGGTGGATATCCGCGAGGTGGCCGATATCGACCCGGCTAAGGCGGGCGGCGTGGATGCCGCGCGCGACAAGGAGGGGGCGGCAATTCTTGCTGCATTGCCGTCTCGAGCGCATGTGATCCTGCTGGCTATCGAGGGCAAGGAGCGTTCGAGTGAGGAGCTCTCGGCGAGGCTCGACGATCTTATGCTGCGAGGCAGCAGCGACATCGCCTTTGTGATTGGCGGTTCGGACGGCGTGAGCGATGAGGTGCGCGCCCGCGCCGACGAGATGCTCAGCTTTGGACGCATTACCTTGCCGCATAACTTGGCGCGCGTGGTGCTGCTGGAGCAAATCTACCGCGCCTGCAAGATCAGCCGTGGCGAGCCGTATCACAAATAGGTCGGCAATACGAAACAATGGCGTGGGACAATAGCTTTCGTTTTGAAGAGCGTGTCTGAGAGGACTATGAGATATGAAGATTGGATTTGTCGGTTTTGGCAATATGGCGAGCGCTATGGCCGATGGCTGGATCGCTGCCGGTGTAGCTGCGAGCGACATGTGCGCCTGCGCGGGTCGCTACGACGCACTGGTTGAGCGCTGCGAGGCGCGCGGCATGGTCGCCTGCCACGATGCCGCCGAGGTTGCCGCCGCATCCGATATCGTGGTCGCTGCGGTCAAACCGTACATGATCGAGAAGG
Source organism: Collinsella aerofaciens (assembly GCF_040915545.1). GTDB lineage: Bacteria > Actinomycetota > Coriobacteriia > Coriobacteriales > Coriobacteriaceae > Collinsella > Collinsella aerofaciens_BE. The sequence continues at coordinate 100,326 of NZ_JBCPDH010000005.1, forward strand.
TATTCGCCCCGCTCAAGGATGCTCTTGCCAAAAAGGTCGTTCTGTCGGTTGCCTGGACCTGGGACAGTGCCAAGTGGGAGCAGGTCCTGCCGGGCGTCGCGCATATCTCGACGGTGCCCAACACACCGGTTTCGGTGGGCGAGGGCGTCATCGCTTGCGAGAAGACTTCCACGCTTAGTGATGAGCAGAGCGCCGTGGTGCTTGATCTGCTTGGCAAACTCGGTGCGGTGGTCGAGCTCGATACGAGCCTGCTGTTTGTGGGCGGCACGGTGGGTGGTTGCGCTCCGGCATTTGTCGCCATGGCAATCGAGGCCCTGGGCGATGCGGCGGTCAAGCACGGTATCCCGCGTGCCGATGCCTATCGCATTGTGAGCCAGATGGTGCTAGGTACGGCAAAGCTGCAGCTTGCAACTGGCCAGCATCCTGCGGCGATGAAGGATGCCGTATGCTCGCCCGGTGGTGCCACCATCAAGGGCGTCGTTGCGCTCGAGGACGCCGGCATGCGCAGCGCCCTGGTCAAGGCAATCGACGCAACTCTCCAGTAAAACCGACCAAAAAAAGGACGGGTTTATTTTTGGCAGGTATTTTCTGCGGTTTTGTCCTTTTAGCGAAAAGCGCCCCGCAACTGGCTCAATTCCAGTTGCGGGGCGCTTGCGTTTGCCCAGATAAAACAGACCAAAATAAACCTGTCCCTTTTTGGCAGGTTAGTCCCAGAAGCTGTCTTCCTCATCCTCGGACTTGGGTCCGCGGTCGACGTACATCTTATGGGTACGCTTCTCCATTACAAAGGCAAGAATCGCAAATAACAGGATGCCGCCGGCGAAAAGGATGGCAAAACCGGTGCGGGTGCCAAACAAAAAGGAAAAAACTGCGTCCATTGGGTGCCTTCTTGCGTAGTTGAGTTGGGTCGTAAACGCTCATAAGTATATACTTGCCCATACATGTACAAGGTTGCAACCTAAATGGAATGTATATCGCCGGAGGATCTAATGCTTGATATCAAGTTTGTTCGCGAGAACCCCGATGCCATCGATGTCGCCATGGCTAACCGCCAGACGTCTTGGGATCGCGAGAAGTTCTTTGAGCTCGACGACGAGCGCCGTGCCGTCATCACCGAGGTCGAGGAGCTCCAGGCTACGCGCAACGCCGAGTCCAAGAAGATCGGCGCCCTGATGAAGGAGGGCAAGAAGGACGAGGCCGAGGCCGCCAAGGAGGCCGTGCGCGCCGTCAACGAGAAGATTGACGGTCTGGCCGAGCGCCGTACTGCTCTCGAGCAGGAGCAGTACGACTTCATGGCTCACCTGCCCAACATTCCTTGCGAGGCCACGCCGTACGGCAAGGACGAGGACGAGAATATTGAGCGCCGTCGTTGGGGCACCCCGCGCGAGTTCGACTTCGACTTTAAGCCGCATTGGGATCTGGGCACCGATCTGGACATCCTCGACTTCGAGCGCGGCAACAAGCTCTCCGGCAGCCGTTTTACCGTTCTCGGTGGCGCCGGCGCCCGCCTGGAGCGCGCCCTCATCAACTTCTTCCTCGATACGCACACCAGCCGTGGTTTTAAGGAGTGGTGGCCGCCCATCGTCGTCAAGCGTCAGACCATGTTTGGCACGGGTCAGCTGCCCAAGTTCGAGGACGACGCCTACCACGTCTCGGGCGACAACTTCCTGATCCCCACCGCCGAGGTCGTGCTCACCAACCTGCACGCCGGCGAGGTCCTCGACGCCGACACCCTGCCGCGCCGCTACACCGCCTTCACCCCCTGCTTCCGCGAGGAGGCCGGTTCCGCCGGTCGCGACACCCGCGGCATCATCCGTCAGCACGAGTTCGACAAGGTCGAGATGGTCAAGTTCGCTAAGCCGGAGGAGTCCGACGAGGAGCTCGAGAGCATGACCGCCGAGGCCGAGTACCTGCTGCAGCAGCTGGGCCTTCCGTATCGCGTGATTAGCCTGTGCACCGGCGACTTGGGCTTCTCTGCCCGTCAGACCTACGACGTCGAGGTCTGGCTGCCGAGCTACAACGCCTACAAGGAGATCAGCTCCTGCTCCAACTGCGGTGACTTCCAGGCTCGCCGCGCCAACATCAAGTATCGCGACCCCGAGAACTTCAAGGGTTCGCGCTACCTGCACACGCTCAACGGTTCCGGCCTGCCGGCTGGCCGCACCATGGCCGCCATTCTGGAGAACTACCAGAACTCCGACGGCACCATCACGATCCCCGAGGTCCTGCGTCCTTACATGGGTGGTCTCGAGAAGATCGAGCCGGTCGCGTAAGTTGGCTGCATAGGGGATATGCAAGGGCGCTCCTTCGGGGGCGCCCTATTTCGTGCGCAGGTCTATACCATGCCGTGCGGACAGCTCAATAGAAAACACACGAACAACTGTTCTGTATACAGCCATCTACCTGCTATGCTTTTGCTAAATAAGAGCGAGAGAAAGGGGACGCGATGGAGCTGTTTGATGATCGGGTGGTTTTGTTTGAGAGCGACGAGGGCGGGGAGTACCTGCTTGTAACGTGTGAGCCGTCTGGCATGGGCGGCCTGGTGGTTCGGCAGACGAGTGAGGGTCCGTTGACACAATGGTGCTTTGAGGAGTCGCCGCATGTGGTCGAGACCTTTGTGATGCACGAGGGACTTGTGGCGCTGGAGCACTTCTATGGAGTTGGGACTTCCAACCAGGTCGCGCGCATGCTGAGCATCTCGTTTGCCGATTATGATTGTGCCCAGCGGGTGAGATCGCTCCTGAGGGAACTTGATGCCAAGTTCGACGTGATCGAAAAGCCAATCGATCGTACGGGGAACAGCGGTATATGCGGAGCAGCATGACAAAACTGCGTTCCACAAAAAAGTTTGAGATTGTGCTTGACTCCAATAAGCTAAAGTGGTTTTATATGTCTTGCGCTGCGGCGTTACCTCAGCTGGATAGAGGGTCTGACTACGAATCAGAACGTCATAGGTTCGAATCCTATACGCCGCACCAATTGAAATCGAAAGCCTCCGGCAACGGGGGCTTTTCTTTTACGTCGGCACTGCATGGATTCGAACCTCGGTCGAGGCGCGGGCGTAAAGAAAACGCGGAGCGTTTTTAGCCCGCGGGCGAGCACGCCGGAAGGCGGGCGGAGCCGGTGCGGATCCGCGCAGCGGATGCGCGGAATCCTATACGCCGCACCAATTGAACTTGAAGCCTCCGGCAACGGGGGCTTTTCTTTTACGCCGGCACCGCACGGATTCGAACCTCGGTCGAGGCGAGGGCATCTTAATCATCACTTCGTAAATTTTTTCCAAATTGTCGCTTGACCCATCGAGGGGTCACGTGCATAATAATCCGTGCGTTGCGGCGTTACCTCAGCTGGATAGAGGGTCTGACTACGAATCAGAACGTCATAGGTTCGAATCCTATACGCCGCACC
>NZ_JBCPDH010000005.1:103833-133374 GCF_040915545.1 Collinsella aerofaciens
TTACCTCAGCTGGATAGAGGGTCTGACTACGAATCAGAACGTCATAGGTTCGAATCCTATACGCCGCACCAATTGAACTTGAAGCCTCCGGCAACGGGGGCTTTTCTTTTATGTCGCCGCTGCATGGATTCGAACCTCGGTCGAGGCGCGGGCGTGAAGCGGACGATTTCTTATCGACTCGTGTAAGATTCCGAGTAGGTATCGCGGCCCATCCGCGACCACTCCTTCTCTCAACGACCGATCAGGGTGATATTTCGTGGCAGAGCGTCCGACATACAAGCTCAGGTTTCTCGATCCCAAGAAGCGCTTTCCGGCGATACCCGAGCAGCCTGCGGGACGCTCATATGGCGTGGTCTGGAAACTCTTTGGCGAGGATCAGCATGAATCTTGTTATGTCGTCGAGTTCGTTGGCAAAAGTCATGTGTCGCTTTTGGGCTACGTAAGCGTTTCGGGTGAGGTGTACAAGGTGGACCGCCCCGTCAGCGAGGCTCCGCTGCCCAACGATCCCGACATGGAACTGGTCCTTGACGAGTCGGACTCCAGTATTGGTGAGATTATGGTAAGGGAAGCCAACGGTGCAATGCACGCATGTGCGCAAACTGTCGGTTCTCCCGAAGGCCCCATGCGCGAGCGGTCCGACCACGAGACATGGAATTCGATCCGCGCCCTTCCTTACGGCGAGTTCATGGCATCGATGTTCCTGCGCTACGTGATATTTGCCAACTCCGAAAGCGCTATTGCGAACACGGCGGGCGTCGACGGTCTCGATGCGGACATGCAAAACTTTGTCGACAAAATAAAGCTCGTAAAGCTGCCCGAGCCGGTCGAGGTGTTTTTGGGCTTTAACACGGCACCGCTCCCCGATGCTATCGAGACGCTGCTTTACCGCGTTGACCATGCCGAGAATCCGAGTGGTATCGAGCGTTATGCCGCCGCCCTTATGAGCGAGGTCGACTTGCCCCGTTTGCGCACCATTGCCGCAAGTCAGAAATGAGCCTAGCGCGCATCGACCGGTCAAAGTTGTTCTATCTCAATTTTGATCGTAGCCTGTTGGACCAGGACGAGATTGACATGCTGCTTGCCATCGAGTGCCGTCTCAACCGCCTCTCCGGCATCCTTGAGCGCATCGGGGCCGGATTGGCCCCTGCGGCATCCTCGCCGAGCCTTGAGGGCTGCGCGCTCTTTGATGCGTGGCATATCGCCAAGACGACCAACGATGTTCCCCGACTGCTCGATACGGCTTCGAGCGATAACCCGTGGGCCAAGCCGGGAACGGTTTCGTGCCAGCCTGGCGGCGAGTGGGACGTGCGCACCCGTTTTGCGCGAATCGTTGAGGCGCTCAACGTGGTCACGCGGCTCGATTATACCTATCGGGCAAACGTTGCCGAGGGGATTATGCTCGTTCGGTTTGGGCAGTCTGTCGTTGATGCCATGCTGCAACGTGAATACGACGCTCAGGATGACGCCTGGCGCGAGCTGGACGAGGACACGCGCGCGATCTGGGCCGCGGAGCACGATGCGCGCGTGGCACTCACGCTTGCGGCAGCGTGTTTTGCCGCGGGCACCTGCATCACGCGCTGCTATGTGCAGATTGCTGCTCCCGACAGTGAGCAGGGCGAGCGCGTTGTTGCAACGTATTTCTTTGGGCGCGCGGCCTATCTGGCCGATTGCGTGCCTGTCGCCAAGGATCTTGAGAGCATGGACATGGACGATATGCCGTGCAAGCGTGTGCTTGAGGCGTATGAGTCAACCGCTCCGGAGACGATTGAGCCTGCGGAGGTTCATGCTCGTCCGCGTGATGACCATCGCACGCTGCCGCCGGCGCTGCGCGATCTGCTGCTTGCCGATACGGCTGACGAGTTGGAGGTCATGGAAGAGGACGACGACCCATACGTGGCCCGTGTTGTTGAATTGCGCGAGCAGGCAAAAGTAGACCGTACAGGTGCTTTTGAAGGCTTTTCCCGTCTTGTCGAGGAGTTGGAGGCTAAGTGCACTGTCGCCGAGCTTTTGGCGACAGGTCCGGTTCAAACGCAGTTTTGCGATAACCAGCTGGTGCGCATGGTGTTACCGGTATTGGAAGAAGACGACTCTGTGCGAATCCTTCGTGCGCCCGATGCGCTGTACTTTGCCCAGCACGAGATCTGCAGCTTTTACGCCGAGCAAGAGGACTTTGAACGAGCACTGCCCGAGGTGCGCCATCTTTACGATCTGGCGCGCTCGTCCATGCAATCGCACTTTGCGCTCATCAACGTGCTTGCGCGTCTGGAGCGCTTTGACGAGATTATCGAGGTGGCGCGCCACGGCCTACGTATTGCCAGCGATCGTTCTGCAATTGGCTACCTGTTCTATCGCTTGGCGTTTGCCTATTGGAATTGCGATCAGCTCGACCTAGCGCTGGCTTGTTACCGTCTAGTGCCGCGCGGCGAGGAGTCGGGCAGCAGCGCGCTGGAAGAAATGCAGGGCCTTATGAACGAGATGGGCGTCAGCGAGCCTCCGACGTTCGAAGAAGCGGTTGAGACCATCCACAAGGCTGGACTCGAGCTGCCGCCAGTGTCCGCCGTGACGAATCAGCTGGCAGATGCCGCTGTTCAACTGGTCGACAACGGCTTCTTTTTCCTGGCACGCGGTTGCATCTTCCAAATGTGGCGCACTATGGGCAACGACGAGCTCGGCTCCCTCAACCGCTCGCTGGGGTAGGGGCGATATAGAGGGGCCGCACCGCGCTATTTGTATCGGCGCGGGCGGGAGGACCCGACAGAATCGGTAAGGCATAAAGCCGCCGAGCCTGCTAAAACTGTTAAACTCTGCTAAAGTTGCTAAACTTTGTTAAAGTTGTTAAAACTGGCAGAGGAGGTCGAATGTCAAAAGCTATTAATCCCTTTAAGCCAACAGCGGGCATGAATCCACCTGAGCTTATCGGACGCGACGCTGTTTTGGATGACTTTGCCGAAGCTCTTGAGAATGGCCCTGGTGCCCCCGATCGACTCATGCGCATCTCGGGTGTCCGAGGCACGGGTAAAACGGTGCTCCTCAACGCATTGGGCGATCTTGCGCGCAAAAAAGGATTCGAGGTTGTCGACGTCGCCTCAAATGCCGGTTTTTGCGACAGAATTCTCGAGGCTCTGCAGCGAAATGTTCGTCTTGCATCAATGTCGATTTCCCCATCGATTTTAGGAGTCAGCCTTGGCTCCGTAGAGCTGTCGAAGTCAGCCTCTCATCTGGGGGAGGCGATGTACGATGCCGCGAAGCGAGGTGGTTTGCTCATCACACTCGATGAGATTCAGGACGCCTCAACTGAGGAAATGCGCGAGCTGGGTAATGAAATGCAGCTCTTGATTCGCCAAGGGGCGAATGTCGCCTTTGCATTCGCTGGTTTGCCAACCTCGGTGGATGGCGTGGTGGTGGATGATACGTTGACGTTCCTTCAGAGGGCGAAGCATATCGAGCTCACGCGGCTTTCAGATTTTGAAGTCGGCGGATCGTTTGAGGATACGATGAGGCGTGCGGGCAAGGAACTCGACGAAGGCGTTGCTGAGCTTTTAACAAAGGCTTCGGCAGGCTATCCCTTTATGGTCCAGTTGGTCGGATATTACGCTTGGCAGGTTGCTGCGCGCAGCGGGTCGGAGAGCGTGAGTGAAGAGGCGGCTCGCAAGGGTGTCCAGGCGGCTCTTGATAGTTTCAATGCCATGGTGATTGCCCCCGCGCTGCGCAGGGTGTCGGAGCGGCAGTTTCAATATCTCGCGGCGATGGCGCAATGCGAAGGCGGCGAGATTACGAACGGTGATATTGCCAAAAAGATGGGATTGCCGGCGAATAAAGTCGGGTCGTATCGCAAACGTCTGATCGATACGGGACTGATTGAGCCTGCCGGCTACGGCTGTGTTTCGTTTGCAATTCCGTACATGCGCGATTATCTGTTGGAGACCATTCGAGCGGACTAATAAAGACTGGAGGCATCGACGCCGCCGCTGTGGTTGCCCCCGCATCTTTGTCTCAATCTGTAACATCTAGAGGGGATTACGGCATGCAGGTGTTTCAGATTGAGACATTTGCGGATGGCGCTGACTGTTTGTCTAAATCTGTAACATCTGGACGAAGATTCGGCCTGTAACTGTTACAAATTGAGATGATTGGCTGAGACGTCTACTGGCAAATCGGAATCGCTCCAAAATTCCCCCTTGCCCATCCTTGGCTGTTTGGTTACTATAGAACGGCTGTTACGGAGAGCTGACCGAGAGGCCGAAGGTGCTCGCCTGCTAAGCGAGTATGCCCCAAAAGGGCATCTGGGGTTCGAATCCCCAGCTCTCCGCCAGTTTAACTTTAAAGAAGGGTCCCATCGGGGGCCCTTTTTTATTATCGAGAAAGGGCGCTGGGGATTCGAACCCGAGAGGGCACGGGCGTTAAGCAAACGCGAAAGCGTTTGTAGCCCGTGGGCGAAAAGCCGCCAGGCTTTGAAGCCGGAGGGCATGCGTAGCATGCCCGGACATCCCCAGCTCTCCGCCAGTACGAATTTGAAGAAGGGTCCCATTTGGGGCCCTTTTTTTGTGTGGAGAAAGGAGGCTGGGGATTCGAACCCTCAAAAAGGAGGCATCCTTTCGGACACCTCCTTTCAGCGAGTGTATTGTTCTTCGATCTTACATCTCGGGCGCCTTGGCGACGGTCTCGCTTTCTGCCGTGAGTGGGCGGTTGTCGATGCGGCGGCCCAGGCGGTCGAGCTTCACAAGGAGCCACTCAATGGGATTCGGCCCTGCGCCTTTCTCGTCAGCAACCAGGTCCATGACGGCGATCTTGGTGCCGTCCTGCTTGAGTGTAACGCTGCCCACCTTGTCGCCCACATGCACCGTGCCCGAAAGATCGTCGTAGCTAACCTTTTCGGTCACCTCGCCGGCAAGAGAAAACACGGTCGCTTGCGCCGTGGGATCGGCGAGCGTGGCGTCGATTGTCTTATCCGTCCAGTCGGTTTGACTAATGCGCGCCATAAGCGGGTTGCCGTTGACGGTCTTTTCTTGCGTGTTGGCGATTGCGACCGTCACCTTGTGGTCGTAGTACCAGTTGGCAAGGGCGGCGGTATCGGTAAAGCGCTGATCGGTGGTGGTGGAGTTCAAAATAACGGTGTAGATCTCGTCGCCGTCGCGGTTGTAGGCGCTCGTAAAGCAATAGCCTGCATCGTCGGTGGTGCCAGTCTTGCCACCGATGTTGCCATCTTGGCCCAGCAAATTGTTATGCGTGTCCATGGAATGCGAATGGTCGGTGCCGTCGGCGCCCGTGACCTCGATCCAGGAATCCTCGCTCGCTACGACCTCGCGGATCGTGTCGTTTTTCATGGCCTCCTGCATCATCAGCGCCACGTCGTGTGCGGTTGAGTGCATATCGCCAGCCCACTCATCAAAGTCCAGACCATGCGGGTTTTCAAAAAGCGTACCGGTGCAGCCGAGCTTCTTAGCGCGCTCGTTCATGGCCTTCACAAATGTGGCCTCGGTGTCTTTGGTCTTAGGGTCGATCTTCTTGCCCACATATTCGGCGAGCACGATGGCGGCGTCGTTGCCCGAGGGAATCATCAGGCCGCGCAGCGCCTGCTCCACGGTAAGCTCGTCGCCTTCGAGCAAGCCGGCGGTCGAATTACCCACGGTGGCTGCGGCGTTGCTCACCGTGACCTTCTCGTCCATCTTGCAATTCTCGACGGTTAGGATTGCGGTCATGACCTTGGTGATCGAGGCAATCTTGACCTGCTCATCGGCGCCGCGCCCATAGTAGACGGTGCCGTCTTTGCCCATGACGAGGGCATTGGTCGCATCGATATCGGGCAGGTTTTCGGCCGTGATGCCGCGCGCATCGGCGGTTTTGCCGCAAACATTGTCGGTCGTGAGCACTTGGGCGCCGGCGACGGTGGGCGCGCCAGCGGCAAGGGCGATAGCGCAGACAAAGCCGGCGGCAAGCTGGGCTGAGCGCTTTGCAAAAGAGGTGAGGGACTTCACAGATTTCGCTTTCGACGGGATGGTCTCTTCTGGAACTAGAGTATATCGTTTGCCGGCGTCGACGATCATCGCGTGCGTGCGTGGCCCACATCCGCGCCCGAACGGGCACAAGGGTGCTTAAGGCCGACTTAATCACCCACGCTTGTTGTGTGTGGCGTGCGTCGCCTCGGGCATAATGGAGCGCGAGAGGAGCACGCATGAACGAGCGCATACTGGTAGTTGATGACGAGAAGGCCATCGCCGACTTGGTTGGTATCTACCTTACAAAAGAGGGCTTTGATGTCCAGATTGCCTATAGCGGGGCCGATGCTGCCAAGGCAATCTTGGAGCAGGAGTTCGATTTGGCGCTGCTGGATGTCATGCTGCCCGATATCGATGGATTTGTGCTGCTGCGTACGATCCGTTCCAGCCATACCTATCCTGTGATCATGCTGACGGCGCGCGATGCCCAGCAAGACAAGATCGAGGGCCTTTCGCTTGGTGCGGACGATTACGTGGTTAAGCCGTTCCGCCCGCTGGAGCTCATCGCGCGTGTGCACGCTCAGCTTCGCCGCTACACCAGCTACGGTAGCCGTGCGCAGGCGGCCGAGTCGCCGACCATTCAGCTCGACGGCTTGGAGATCAACCGCGATGCTCGTTCCGTAACGGTGGACGGTTCACCGGTACGCCTCACACCCACCGAGTATTCAATCTTGCTGTATCTGGTCGAGCATCGCGGCAGCGTGGTGGCCGTGGAGGACCTGTTCCGCGCGGTATGGAACGAGGACTTTATGTCCGGCTCCAACAATACGGTGATGGTGCATATTCGCCACTTGCGCGAAAAGATCGGCGACGACGCACAAAAGCCACGCTTTATCAAAAACGTCTGGGGCGTCGGCTACATCATCGAATAACGCTTTTCGCTTGTGAGGATCTTGATATGACAAAAGACGATAGGCAAGCGTTCGAGGTGCCCGATCGGCTCTTTGAATACGTGAGGTCGGTCGTCGACAACCGCGCGCTTGCAACGGTGCTGCTCTTTTTGCTGAGCCTGCTGCTGATTGGCATCGACAACATCGTCGGAATCTTGGCGGTGCTGCTTGTTGGCTTTTTGCTGATCGATCGATTTGAGATTGTGTGCCGCTGCGTGGTGATTGGCGGCGCCGCGTGGGCCATGACGTTGGCGATTGGCGCCATGGCGCTCGGCGGCATCGAAGGGCCGGTGCTGTTTGATGTCGGCTTTGTATTCAACATGCTTGGCTTTGTGCTGGCGCTTGCCGTGTGCGTGCTGTTCTTGTGCGGCCGCGCCCTGTACTACCAGGGCTACGAGCAGGGCGAGCAGCATGCCGATTGTGTGCTGGCTGTTCGTATTCAAGATCGCCTGATCGATCACCCCGACACCTGGGACAACATCGACGGCGACTTCTTGGAGGTCGAGGGCGCCCTTAACCGCGTGCGTGACCGTGAGCGCAAGGTGCAGCAAGCTCTGCGTGACGAGTCGCATCGCAAGGACGATCTGGTCACGTACTTGGCACATGACCTACGCACCCCGCTTGCCAGTGTGGTGGGCTATCTTTCGCTGCTGCAAGAGGCTCCTGAGCTGCCGGTTGAGCAACGTGCGCACTTTACGGGCGTGGCGCTCGACAAGGCGCACCGGCTCGATGCGCTCATCGAAGAGTTCTTCGATATCACGCGCTTTGACTTCCACGATATCGTGCTCACGCGCGGCTATGTTGATCTGGGGTTGCTGCTGGCTCAGGTGGCTGACGAGTTCTATCCCATCCTCAACGAGCAGCATAAGGAAGCCCAAGTTGATATTCGCGAGGACCTGACGGTGCTCGTGGATGGCGACAAGATGGCCCGCGTGTTCAACAACATCATGAAAAACGCCGTCGCCTATAGCTATGAGGGCTCGACTATCACGATTGAGGCCGGGCGCCAAGACGATGGCGGCGTGCGCGTGCGCTTTATCAATCAGGGCGATCCTATCCCTGCGGCTAAGCTCAAGGTGATCTTTGAGAAGTTCTATCGCCTGGATGCGGCGCGTGCGACCAATCGCGGCGGCGCTGGACTGGGGCTTGCCATCGCCAAGGAGATCGTATGCGCGCACGGCGGTACCATCGCATGCGAATCGACGCCCGAACACACGATATTCACCATCGAGCTGCCCGCCGCATAGCCAGCGTGCCCTTACAAACACTTGACAATGTGCTCACGTGCGTATGAGCCACGATTCCTACTATCGATACTGCTGAATTGATATCGATATGGAGGTATGCGGTATGACGGCTGCTGCGGCGATGGAGCCTACAGAGCTTGAGGAGCTCATGGAGGCGCAGGCTGAGGCCGCGCACGAGCGCGAGGTTGGGGATGCGACTCGCCCCACGGCAGAGGATCTTGCCGCCTCGCCGACGCGCATCGACGTCGAGGGCCTCGACCTGTTCTATGGCGACCATCATGCGCTCAAGGACGTGAATATCAAGATCCGCGACAAGCAGATCACCTCGTTCATCGGGCCTTCGGGCTGCGGAAAGTCAACGTTGCTGCGCTGCTTTAACCGCATGAACGACGGCATCAAGGATTGCCGCATCGAGGGCAAGATTGCGCTCGATGGTCAAGATATCCTGGGCGATTACGACATCTGCCGCCTTCGCCAGCGCGTGGGCATGGTGTTTCAGCGCCCCAACCCGTTTCCCATGAGCATCTACGACAACGTCGCGTACGGTCCTCGCGGCATGGGAGTGCGTGACCGCGTCGTGCTCGATGAGCTGGTCGAGGACTCCCTGCGTCGCGCTGCCCTGTGGGACGAGGTCAAGGACAAGCTCAAAGAGTCGGGCCTGGGTCTTTCGGGTGGACAGCAGCAGCGCCTGTGCATCGCCCGCGCGCTTGCCGTGCAGCCCGACATTCTGCTGATGGACGAGCCGACCTCGGCACTCGACCCTGTGTCGACGCTGGTGGTTGAGCAGCTGGCCTGCGAGCTCAAGGAGACATGCACGCTCGTGGTCGTGACGCACAACATGCAGCAGGCCGCGCGTATTTCCGATTCGGTCGCGTTTTTCTTGCTGGGTGAGTTGGTGGAGCACGCGCCCACCGCGCAGCTCTTTAAAAATCCGACCGATCCGCGCACGGCGGATTATTTGACGGGACGTTTTGGCTGATACCATCTAGTAAAGGTACCTTTAGGGTTAAGATGCGGTCATGCCGGCCGCAAAGGGGTTCAACATGATCTATTACGTCGAGGACGATGACAACATCAGGGATTTGACGGTCTATGCGCTGCGCAAGCAGGGAATCGAGGCCGAGGGCTTTTCGTGCGACGGTGAGTTTAAGGCTGCCGTGGCGCGACGGGTACCCGATGCCGTCCTGCTCGACATCATGCTGCCCGATACCGATGGCTTGGCGATTATGCGTCGACTGCGTGCCGATCGCCTGACGGCGACGGTGCCCATCATGATGCTTACCGCCAAGGATACCGAGCTCGACAAGGTGATGGCGCTCGATGGCGGTGCCGACGATTACCTGACTAAGCCGTTTTCGCTCATGGAGCTCGCCAGCCGCTGCCGCGCACTGCTGCGTCGCGGCGGCATGGTCAAACAGGCAAGCGATGTGCTCAGCGTGGGCGACATCGTGCTCTCGCCCAGCCATCGTGAGGTGACTGTTGCCGGCGAGTCGCTTAAGCTCACCCTGCGCGAGTTCGACCTGCTCGAGTACCTCATGCGCAAGCCCGGCGTGGTCTTTACCCGCGAGTCGTTGCTGCAGAGCGTGTGGGGCTGGGACTTCGACGGCGGTTCGCGCACCGTCGACGTGCACGTGCAGACGCTTCGCCAAAAACTGGGCGAGCATGCCAGCGCCATCGAGACCGTGCGCGGCGTGGGCTACCGCTTGGCCGAGCCTTCTGCTGGTGATGGTGCCGAAGGTGACGACACCGCGGCCACCGCATCGGAGGAGTAACCCGTGGTCTTCGCCCCCCAGGGAAAACATACGCTGTCGCACCGCGTTTTTGTGACAATCTTTGTCTGTGCCATGGCGGTTATCGTGGCGTTTACGGTGCTGGGTGCGTTCTTTGTGCAAAACACCTTGGCGGATGCCACGAGTGCCAATCTGGCGCAGGAAACCGAGCTCATTGCTGCCGCCCTCGACGAGCAGCAGGAGCCCATCCCGTTCTTGCGTAGCCTCGATCGCGAGGACTTGCGCATCACGCTGATTAACAAGGATGGATCGGTTGCCTACGACAACGAGGCGTCGCCTTCCACACTGCCCAACCACGGCGATCGCCCCGAGGTCATCGAGGCCTTTGAGAATGGTTCGGGTTCCGCGGAGCGCGCAAGCTCTACGCTCGACGAGATTATGCTGTATCGCGCCGTCGCCCTTGATAACGGCCAGGTTGTCCGCTTGGCGCAGGCCCAGCCTGGCGTTGCGGCGATTTTGCTGTCGATGGTGGCGCCGATGCTGCTTATCGCGGCAGCGGGTGCGGTACTCTCGTTTTTTATGGCGCGCCGCGAGTCCCGTGCCATCATCGCGCCTTTGCAAGAGGTGGATTTGGACCACCCACGCCGTAGCTATGAGCACGCCTATGCCGAGATGGTCCCCATGCTTGAGCGTATTGAGTCGCAGCGCCAGGAGCTCAAGCGCCAAATGGCGGTGCTAGCGGACAACGACCGTATGCGCCGCGAGTTCACGGCGAATATCACTCATGAGCTCAAGACGCCGCTTACGGCGATTTCGGGTTATGCCGAGCTCATCGCAAACGGCATGGTCGAGGGCGAGGACGACCTGCGCAACTTTGGCGGTCGCATCTATCGTGAGGCGGGCCGTTTGGCGGCGCTTGTCAACGACATCCTTACGCTGTCTAACTTGGACGAGGCCGAGCGTGCAACTGAGGGCGAGGCGGTGCCCATTGGGTCCACGGAGCCTATTGAGTTCTCGCGTGTCATCTACGCGGTTGAGCAGCGTCTTGAACAGGTCGCCCGTCAGGCGAATGTGACGATAAGTCATGAGACCAAGCCTGTGGTCATCGAGGGCGTGTCGCGCTTGATTGACGAGCTCATCTATAATCTGGCAAGCAACGCCATCCGCTACAATCGACCCGGCGGTACGGTTACGCTGCAGTGCGGCACCAACGACGAAGGCCATCCGTTCCTTGCGGTCGCCGACACGGGAATCGGTATCGCGCCTGAAGAACAGGGCAAGGTATTTGAGCGGTTCTATCGCGTGGACAAGAGTAGGTCCAAGGCGCGCGGCGGAACCGGTCTGGGGCTTGCCATTGTCAAGCATGCGGCCCTGTATCATCACGCCACGCTCGATCTGTCGAGCGAGTTGGGCGTGGGAACCACCATTACGGTGACGTTTCCCATACAGCAGGACGAGCCATTCGCATAGCGATACAACATAGGTATTGATGTAGACGCCGCATTTGACTTTCGGGTGCGGCGTTGTTGTGCAATTTTACGATTGCTTCCGACATTTTTACAGGAGAGCCTGTTTCTTATGTATAGAGTTTGGTCTCGGTAAAAAGATGCGATAACATACGGACAGTTTTGTCAATCTGAACTGGGGAAATGAAAGGCAAGCTGCATGACCCTTCTCGAACTGTTCCAGCTGCTGAAGAAGCACCTTAAGCTGGTCATCACCCTTCCGGTGGTCTGCGCGATCGCCATGGGCATCGTGTCCTTCGTTGCGATGGACAACACCTACACCGCGACGACGAGCATGTACATTCTCGCCAAAACCGACGATAGCGGTCAGATGAGCTACAACGATCTCTCGGCGAGCCAGATGCTTTCCAACGATATCGCCACGCTGCTGGATAGCGATAGCGTTAAGAGCGGTGCTGCCAATGAGCTGGGCCTTGCTGACCTGGATGACTACAAGGTGTCTGTTTCCTCCGAGACCACCACGCGTGTCATTACGCTTTCGGTTACCGGCACCGATGCCAAGGAGACGGCTAAGGTCGCAAAGGCCATGGCCAGCTCGGTGAGTACGGTCGCTCAGAACGTCGGCGCTGCCCAGAGCATCAACGTTATCGACGAGGCTAAGACTCCCGAAGTCCCCAGCGGCCCCAAGCGTATGCTGTACGTTGCTGTCGCGTTCCTCGCGGGCATCTTTATCGCAGTTGCCTATGTCGTTTTGGCAGACATGCTCAACACCCGCATCCGCGGTGCCGAAGAGGCAGAAGAGCTCCTGGGCATTCCCGTTGTTGGCCGAATTCCGGCTATGAAAGGTGGTAAATAGGCATGGCTAAGGCAAAGAACACCGATAAGCTCGTTGTACAGAATGCCGCCAAGACCCTTCTGGCCAACATCCGCTTTGCGAGCGTGGACGACCCCATTCGCACCATCACCGTTACGTCCTCGATTCCCAACGAGGGCAAGTCTACGGTTTCCATCAACCTTGCCCAGGCTATCGCCACCAGCGGCAAGAGCGTCCTGCTGGTCGAGGCTGATATGCGTCGCAGGTCCCTTGCCGATATGCTCGGCGTCCGCTCCCGCGGCGGACTCTATGCAGTCCTTTCCGAGCAGGTTTCTATTGACCAGGCGATTGTCGAGACGGGTCAGAAGAACTTCTACTTCCTCGATGCCGAGCCGCATATTCCCAATCCTGCCGACATCATCGTCTCTCACCGCTTTGCCAAGCTGGTAAAGGCACTGTCCGCCAAGTTCCAGTACGTCATCTTTGATGCTCCCCCGGTCGGCACCTTCATCGATGCTGCCGAGATCGCAAGTCTGACCGACGGTGCGCTTTTTGTCGTGCGTGAGGACTTCACCAAGCGCGAGGAGGCGCTCAACGCTATCGGTCAGCTTAAGAAGTCCGAGAAGGTCAAGCTCATCGGTACCGTTATGAACTACTGCGAGACCGAGACCAGCGAGTACTACTACTCCTACTACACCAAGGACGGTAAGAAGGTGAAGAAGGGCTCCGACGATCAGGGGACTTCCAAAAAGGGCATCTTCACCAACCGAGCAAACGTTTAGTTGATTAAGGCTGACCTATGCGTGACATTCATTGCCATATCTTGCCGGGTGTAGACGACGGCGCCGCCGATCTCGATGAGAGCTTGGCGATGCTCGAGGCTGCCAAGCGGGCCGGTGTAACCAGAATCGTTTGCACTCCTCACTGCCGTGATCCCTATTTTGATTACGACAAGATGTGGGATGCCTTTGAGCTGCTGCGTGATAACGCTGACGGTTTTCCGCTCCAGATGGGCTTCGAGGTCAACCATCGAAAGCTCGTTGAGCTTGGTATCGATGCCGCGGAGCACTTGCATTTCGATGGGACCAACGAGTTTCTGCTCGAGCTTTCGACGCATGCCGATGCGTATGCGTTTAGAGAGTACGAGAACACGATTTACGATTTGCAGTGCCGTGGTTACCAGGTGATTATCGCTCATCCTGAGCGCTATCGTGCGGTTCAAAAGGATGTAAGCGTGGCGGAGCGCCTGGTCGATATGGGCTGCAAGCTGCAGGCTTCGGCGGACTTTATTGCCGGCGGTCGCTTTGGTCGCGAGAAAAAGCCGGCACAGCGCCTGTTCGATCAGAACCTGTACAGCTTCATCGCGAGCGATGCCCATAACGTGGGTCATTACGACTGCCTGGCGAAGGCTCGCGCGAAGTTTAGCGTGCGCGGAGCTCATTTTCGCTAATATCTGTCCCTAACGTTCGCATTGAATGAAAGGGCAGCCATGGATATCCAACTTAAGACGGGATGCTTTGATGACGCGGCGTTGGTGCGCCGCGTCGTTTTTATAGACGAGCAGGGCTACGAGAATGAGTTCGACGCTATCGACGAGGATCCGAACTGCATTCATGTGACGCTCTATGTAGACGGCGAGCTTGCCGGTTGCTCGCGCGTGTTTCCCGAAGAGCTTGAGCGCGCGGCAGATTCAGAGGCTCCGGTTTCGCCGTCGTGCGATTTGGACGAAGGCGTCGCAGCGGGGGAGACCTATATTATGGGGCGCGTGGCTGTGCTGCCGAGCATGCGCCGTCGCGGTCTGGCGAGTGCGATCGTCGATGCCAGTGCTTTGTGTGCACGCGATGCCGGCGCAAAGCTTATTAAGCTGCATGCGCAGGAATACGTGCTGCCGCTCTATGCAAAGGCGGGCTACACGCAAATTGCCCCGGTAGATTACGAAGACGAGGGCCAACCCCATGTCTGGATGGCCAAGCGCGTAGATGGCAGATAGGGACGTTCCTTTTCTGCCGGCGGTTGGGGACACTCCTTGGCAATTGACGCATTGGAGCGCTTAGACATACAGTTTTTCGATTCCGTATGTATATATGCGCGCTAATGGGTTATAAAATCTAAGTCTGAACATAGCAGGTCTGCGATTCGGCTCGGGCGACCGGGCCGTTTTTGCGGACGGGGGTAGCGCGAAAGGACTGCACATGCGTCAATTTAAGACCGAGAGCAAAAAACTGCTCGACCTCATGATCAACTCCATCTACACCAATAAGGAAATCTTCCTGCGCGAGCTTATCTCTAACGCGAGCGACGCCGTCGACAAGCTCAACTTTAAGAGCCTGCAGGACCCGAGCGTTAAGCTCGACCAAGGTGACCTTGCCATCCGCGTCTCTTTCGACAAGGATGCCCGCACCATCACGATCTCGGATAACGGCATTGGCATGACCGCCGAGGAGCTCGAGCGCAATCTGGGCACCATCGCCCATTCCGGCTCCGAGGAGTTTAAGACCGAGAACGCCGAGCAGCAGGGTTCGGATGTCGACATCATCGGCCAGTTTGGCGTGGGCTTCTACTCGGCTTTTATGGTCGCTAGCCATGTGAAGGTCGTCAGCCGCGCCTACGGCGAGGATGTCGCCCATGTGTGGGAATCCGACGGTCTTGAGGGCTACACCATCGAGGACGGCGAGCGTGCCGAGCACGGTACCGATGTCATCCTGACGCTGCGCGAGAACGAGAAGCTCGATGCCGACGGCGAGGCCGAGACCTACGATCGCTTCCTGACCGAGTGGGGCCTCAAGAGCCTAATTCAGCAGTACAGTAACTATGTGCGTTACCCGATCCAGATGATGGTGTCCAAGAGCCGCCAGAAGCCCAAGCCCGAGGATGCTGGCGATGACTACACGCCCGAGTACGAGGACTACCAGGAACTCGAGACCGTCAACTCCATGACGCCGATCTGGAAAAAGCGCAGCTCCGATGTCGAGCAGAAGGACTACGACGAGTTCTACAAGTCCACGTTCCACGACTTTGACGATCCTGCGCGCACCATCAGCTTCCATGCCGAGGGCACGCTCGAGTATGACGCCCTGCTGTTTGTGCCGGGCCGCGCCCCGTTCGATCTGTACAGCAAGGACTACGAGAAGGGCCTGGCGCTCTACAGCTCCAACGTGCTGATTATGGAGAAGTGCGACGACCTGCTGCCCGACTACTACAACTTTGTCCGCGGCGTCGTGGATTCCGCCGATGTGTCGCTCAACATCTCGCGTGAGACGCTGCAGCAGAACCGTCAGCTCAAGGCCATCGCCAAGCGTGTGGAAAAGAAGATCACCGCCGACCTTGAGGATATGCGTGACAACGACCGCGAGGCCTACGAGAAGTTCTTTGAGAACTTTGGCCGCGGTCTTAAGTACGGCATCTACTCGAGCTATGGCATGAAGGCCGATGAGCTCGCCGATCTGTTGCTGTTCTGGTCTGCCAAGGAACAGAAGATGATTACCCTGGCCGAGTATGCCAAGGGCATGCCCGAGGATCAGAAGGCCATCTACTACGCCGCCGGCGACTCGCGTGAGCGCTTGGCCAAGATGCCCGTGGTAAAGGGCGTGCTCGACCGCGGCTATGACGTGCTGCTGCTGACGCAGGACGTGGATGAGTTCACCTTCCAGGCTATGCGTGAGTACGTTGCCGCCGATATGCCCAAGATCTACGAGGACGATGCCGCCCGCGAGGCTGCCGAAAAGGCCGTGGCCGATGGTGCCGAGCCCGAGGTTGAGGATCGTCACCTGGAGCTCAAGAACGTCGCAACCGGTGATCTTGACCTGGCGACCGAGGACGAGAAAAAGGAGGCCGAGGACGCCACCAAGGAGAACGAGGACCTCTTTAACGCCATGAAGGAGGCACTCGGCGACAAGGTCGAGAAGGTTGCCGTCTCTGCGCGCCTGACCGATGCTCCCGCGTGCATCACCACCGAGGGCCCGCTTTCGCTCGAGATGGAGAAGGTGCTCCAGAAGGGTCCCGAGGGCGCGCCCGACGGTATGCCCAAGAGCCAGCGCGTGCTCGAGCTCAACGCCAAGCACCCGGTCTTTTCCAAGCTCGTCGCCGCTCAGAAGGCGGGCGACGCCGACAAGATCAAGCAGTACTCCGGTTTGCTCTATGACCAGGCCCTGCTGGTCGAGGGCATTCTGCCCGAGGACCCCGTTGCCTTCGCAGCAGCTGTTTGCAACTTGATGTAGTTAGGTATTTACGCGGTTTTACCAAACCGCGTAACGGCTCGACGCTGCCCTCAGGTCCGCCGTTCTAACGAACGGCGGACCAGTCGACGCTGCGCGGGCGCCAGAGCGAACAAATTGGCATGAAAAGAGGACGGCATAGACCTTCTGGTCATGCCGTCCTCTTTGAATGACAAGTTGTCGCTCTGGCGCCCGCTCGCTGGCATTGCCAAAACATCGACGTTGCCGTGGTCCTAAGTAGTCATTGGGGACGTTTTTGTTTGACTAGTCGTTTAAGAACGTCCCCGATGACTATTTGAATTGCTAATTTGTGCGGGTTGTGGTTTTGTGACCTGCTGAAATTTAGGATACTGTACATCTGTACGTTAACTCATCTTCGTAGTATATTGCTACCCGCAAAACTCAACACCATTGTGCTTTGAGACGTTAAAGCGCCTACTACAATGGTTGTCGATAGTACGATTCGATTTAACGACAGGATGGATGGTCCAAGCGTGAGTCTCGGCAGCAAACTATCCAATGCAAAGGTGTCCTTTGCGATATTTAAGCGCGACATTAAGCGACTGCTTGTGAACCCCGTCGCCCTGGTGGTTACCCTAGGCGTGTGCGTTATTCCCTCGCTGTATGCCTGGTATAACATCGTGGCAAACTGGGATCCGTATGGAAACACCCAAGGCATCAAGATTGCTATCGCCAACAACGATCGAGGCACCCAAAACGACTTGGTGGGTGAGCTCAACGCTGGCGACAAAGTGGTCGACCAGCTCAAGGAGAATCATCAGTTGGGCTGGACGTTCGTCGACTCGACGGCCGATGCCAAGGAGGGCGTCGAGAGCGGCGAGTACTATGCCGCTATCGTGATTCCCAAGAACTTCTCGGATAACCTGGTTTCGATGCTCGACGGCAACTACCATCAGCCCAAGCTCACGTACTACGTCAATGAGAAGAAGAGCGCCATTGCGCCCAAGGTTACCGATACCGGTGCAAACACCATCGAGGAGCAGATCAACTCGGAATTTGTCTCTACGGTAGGCAAGACTGTTGCCGGTATCGCCAAGGATGCCGGAGTCGATTTAAAGGACAAGGCAACCCAGACTCAGGATTCGTTGGCCGGTTCGGTATCAGAGGCTTCCGATACGTTGGGCGAAGTGCGTGATTCGATTGGCGACATGAATGCCGCCATCGATAAGACGAGTGGTTCCATTGCCTCGGCAGATGCGGCACTTGCCGGTCTGCAGGGTCAGGCGCCGTCGCTGACGCAGGCGATCTCCCAGGGCAATGACCTGCTGGGCGAGGCTCGCGCCACGGCGGGCAACTCTGTCGCCTCGCTCTCCAAGGCGCTCTCGGAAGGCAGCCTTGCGCTCACCAAGACGTCAGCCTCCGCAAACGCTGCGATTGGCAAGCTGACGGGCACGGTCGCATCTACGACTACCCGTATCGACAACTCGCTTGAGTCTCTCCAAGCGACGATCGACCACAATAAGGCCGTTATCGGGCACTTGGAAATTCTCGTCAATGACACGTCGACAGGTTCCAAGGAAATTGACGCGCGCATTGTATCGATCATCGATTTGCTCCGCGAGCAGAATGAAAAGCTTCAGAGCATCAAGGACGGTCTGTCTGCGCAGTCGAGCGCCATGGCGAATGACGCTGCGGCTGTCTCGGGTGCCAGCGACGCTATCAATAATGCAATTCAGACCGGTGCGACCAACCTTGGCCAGGCTCAGACGGACCTGGGTCAAAACGCGCTGCCGAAGGTCTCGAGCGCACTTGATTCGTTTGCCGTCGTCTCGGGTGATCTGACGGGAATCGTGTCTGGCCTCACGCCTACTATTGCAAGTGCGCGCGGTACACTTTCGCAACTCAACGCCACGCTCGGTCAGGCCAAGACCACGCTGTCCCAGACCGATGCCTCGCTTGCCAAGGTCCAGGACAAGCTCGCAACCGCCGCCAACGACATCGCGGCGCTACAGACCTCCGAGTCCATGGGCGAGCTGGCCGGCCTGATGGGCGTCGACGTCGATGATGTTGCAGACTTCATGGCATCTCCGGTCGAGCTGACCTCAAAGTCAATTTACCCGGTCAAGAGCTTTGGTTCGGGCATTGCCCCGTTCTATACCAATCTGGCGCTGTGGGTGGGCGGCTACGTGCTTATCGCCATCTACAAGCTCGAGGTCGACCGCGAGGGCATCGGCAGCTTTACCGCGCGTCAGGGCTACTTTGGCCGCTGGTTGCTCCTGGTGATCCTGGGCGCGTTGCAGGCCATCATCGTTACGGTAGGCGATCTGGTGATCGGCGTGCAGTGCGTCAGCCCGCTGCTGTTCGTGCTGGGCGGCATCGCCATCTCGTTCACCTACGTCAATATCATCTATGCGCTGTCCACCACGTTTAAGCATATCGGCAAGGCTATCGGCGTCATTCTGGTTATCGTGCAGATCCCGGGTTCGTCGGGCATGTACCCCATCGAGATGATGCCAGGCTTCTTCCAGTGGCTGCACCCGCTGCTGCCCTTTACCTACGGCATCAATCTGCTGCGCGAGACGGTCGGCGGCATGTATTCGTTCAACTACCTGTTTAACCTGTGCATTCTGGGCGTGTTCTTGATCGTGGCGCTCTTTATCGGCCTGCAGCTGCGTCCGCTGCTGCTCAACCTTAACCTGCTCTTTGATAAACAGCTCTCCACGACCGGTATGATGATTTGCGAGTCCAACGACCTGCCGCGCCAGCGCTACTCGCTGCGCACGGCCATGCGCGTCATGCTCGATTCCGATTCGTACCGTCGCGAACTGCTCGATCATGCGGTCGCCTTTGAACATCGCTACCCGTACTACATCAAGGGCGGTTTTGCCGCCGTGGTGGGCGTTCAGGTCCTGCTCTTTGTCCTGTCGACGGTTCTCGATATCGACAATAACGGCAAGATCATCCTGCTTGTCATTTGGATCATCTCGGTTATTGCCATCTGCGGCTGGCTGATCAATATCGAATATATCCGAGCGAGCCTCAATACCCAGATGCGCATCTCGGCGCTTTCGGATGAGGACCTGCGTCGCGAGATGCGCGAACACACGGTCGCCATTCCTGCCGCCCGCCACATGTTTGGCCTCAACGCCAGCGAGCGTGGTGCCAAGGGCGGCGATCAGTCCACGGGCCGCTTGCCGCATATCGGCTCGCACCATAAATCTCAGGGCAGCGACAGCACAGCCACAAATGATGGAGATACCACCGCGCTTGGCAAGCACTCCAAAGGAGGTGAGGCATAAATGAAGAACATCCTGCATCTGTTTAAGCGCGATGTCCAAAACGTGTCTCGCTCCGTGATCGGCTTGGTTGTCGTGATGGGCCTCATTATCGTACCGTGTCTGTACGCGTGGTTTAACATCGCCGGCAGCTGGGATCCGTACGGCAACACCGGCAATCTTAAGATCGCCGTGGTCAACACCGATGAGGGTTACGAGAGCGATTTGATCCCCGTCGAGGTTAACGTGGGCGAAAACGTGACCGCCACCCTACGCGGCAACGAGAGCTTCGATTGGGTTGTGCTCAACAATCGCGAAAAGGCTATCGAGGGCGTTAAGTCGGGCGCGTACTATGCTGCCGTCGTTATCCCCAAAACGTTTAGCGCTGACATGATGACGCTTTTCTCGACCGACGTGAAACACGCCGATATCGAGTTTTACGAGAACCAGAAGGCCAACGCTATTGCGCAGATCGTGACCGAGAAGGGTTCGAGTGCCGTTCAGAGCCAGGTTAACGAAACTTTTACCGAGACCATTACGAGCATCGGTCTTAAGACGGTGTCCAGCCTGCTCGATTACATGAGCACCGACCAGGTCAGCAACTTTATCGCAAACCTGTCCTCGACGCTCGGCGATTCGATTGAGGACCTGCGAGACGTTCAGGCAAATGCTTCGTCGCTGGCGGGCATTTTGAGCTCCACGTCCGATTCGCTGACGTCGGCGAGCGGCATGCTCAAGCAGACCGGTGCCGTCGATGAGTCGACAAAGCAGCTCATGGAACATGCCAAAAGCGGCATCGATGATTCCAAAGAAGCGCTTAAGGCGGCAAACGATGCCATCGATGCCGCAATCGATGGAAGTGCGGGTTCGTTCGACAATGTGTCTGCCGAGCTCGCGAAGGCGTTCGACACCGCGAACCAGCATGTCGACCTTACGGTGTCCCAACTCAACGATGCCGCTGCGGCTCTTAATGCGCGCGCCAAGGATATCGATGCGATGGCCGATCAGCTCCGCAGCCTTGCCGACCAGGTGAGCGATGAGAATTTGAAGGACGGCCTCAAGTCCGCCGCGACGTCGCTGGGCAGAATCGCCGTTGAGTACCGCAGCAATGCCAAGGATCTGGCGGCCACCGCGAAGTCTCTCTCCGATAGCATGGCCGAGGTCAACAACTCGCGTGCCGAGGTCGATCAGGCCATCGCCGATGCCAAGGCCGGCATCGCGGGCGCCAAATCCGATTACGATTCCACGTTCTCGGTTAAGGCCAAGGAGCTCAAGAAGACCGTCTCGGGCATCCTAGACTCGCTCGATGGTATCTCGGGCAATCTGGATAGCGCCGTAGACGGCCTGACCGACGCATCCGGTTCGCTGGCAAAGGGCCTCTCCAAGGCTGCAAAGCTGGTCAACAAGGCTTCCGATCAGTTGGGCGAAGCGTCGGACAAGATCAGCGCGTTTAAGGACGAGCTCGACGGTGCCTTGATGTCAGATGACCTCGCTACGATCAAGACGATGATCGGCAATGATCCCGAGGGTCTGGCCGTGTCGCTTTCCGGCCCCGTCGCGCTCGATCGCAAGCCGGTCTATCCGATTCGTAACTACGGTTCGGCCATGGCACCGTTCTACACGATTCTGTCGCTATGGGTCGGCTCGATCGTGCTGGCGGCCATGATGAAGGTCTCGGTTGACGATGAGCTCATCAACGAGCTCATCCCCGTGCGCCTGCACGAGATCTACCTGGGCCGCTACCTGTTCTTTGGCGGTCTGGCCCTGCTGCAGGCGACACTCGTGTGCGCGGGCGACATCCTGTTCTTTGGCATCCAATGCGACAACCCGCTGCAGTTTGTGCTGGCGGGCTGGGTCGCGAGTCTCGTGTTCTCCAATATCGTCTACACGCTTACGGTTTCGTTTGGCGATATCGGCAAGGCTTTGGCCGTTGTGCTGCTGGTCATGCAGGTCGGCGGTTCGGGCGGTACGTTCCCCATCGAGATGACCGGCCCTGTGTTCCAGGCGATCTATCCGTTCCTGCCGTTTACCCATGGCATTAACGCCATGCATGCCGCCATGGCTGGCGCCTACCATATGGAGTACTGGGTTGAGCTGGGCATTCTGGCGAGCTATCTGATTCCGTCGCTGGCCCTGGGCGTCGTCTTCCGCCGCCCGGTCATCAAAGCCAACGACTGGATCATCGAAAAACTGGAGTCAACCAAATTGATTTAGTTCAGCAACGTAAACGCCGTCGGAACATCGAGATCTTCCAACCCGATGCTTTAGCGTAGTGAATTGCACGGGCTGCTTGGTTGTTGCTACAGTAGCGGGGCGTGCCGGGGGTCCGGTGCGCCCTGCTTTTATTTGACCATGAGGCGGCACGCAGCCATGCGCGTGCGGACACCACGCCCAGATTGAGCGCGAGGATGCCCTATGGCCCAGCATGCCACTGACAATATCGAAATGATGCCCGATAGCCCTGTTGCTCGCGAGGACCTGGGCGCGGGCGGCACCTCCCGCGGCGCCGGCGCTCGCTCGCCGCTGTTCTGGAAAGTCCTGCTGCTTTCGGTGGCAGTCGTCTGGGGCTACTCCTTTACGACCATGAAGGACGCGCTCGACACCATTCCGGTGTTCGAACTGCTCTACGTGCGCTTTCTGCCTGCGGCGTTGGTCATGTTTTTCATCTTCCACAAGCGCATCATCGCGCACCTCAACGCCCGCAACCTTATCGTCGGACTTGGCATGGGCGCACTTATGTGGGCCGCCTACGCCCTGCAGACAGTCGGTCTGGCGCACACCACGGCGGGCAAGAATGCTTTTTTGACGGGCACGTATTGCATCGTTGTGCCGTTCGCGAGCTATTTTCTGAGCGGCGAAAAACTCACCCGCTATAACCTGGGCGCGGCGCTGCTGTGCTTGGCGGGCATTGGCTTGGTGGCGCTCGATAGCGTTGAATTCAACATCGGTGATGTCATTACGCTGGCGGGTGCGGTCTTTTTCGCCATCCAGATGGCGGTGACTGCCAAGTACGGTCGCAAAATGGACATCAACGTCATCACGTTTTGGATGTTTGTGGGCAACGGCGTGCTGAGCCTGGCAACGTCGCTGCTATTCGAGACCCAAGCGCCTCTGTCCGTGTGGACGCCGAGCTTTATCAGCGCGATGGCGTTTCTATCGGTGGGCTGTACGTGTGTGGCTCTGCTCATCCAAAACGTCGGCCTGGCGCATGTCCCGGCCTCAGCGGGCTCGCTGCTCCTTTCGATGGAGTCGCCTTCGGGTGTGCTGTTCTCGGTGCTGCTGATGGGGGAGGCGCTCACCTCGCGCCTGCTCGCCGGCTTCGCGCTCATCTTTCTTTCGATTATCTTGAGCGAGACGCATTTCGATTTTTTGCGTCGAAAGCCGCGTCCGCAATTGTAAACAATTTGTTGCGCCGCCTCCCGGGGCGGCATTTTTTATGCGTCGCCCTTAAAGTAGTACCTTGCACTTTATGCTATCAAAGTGCTTGCTGCAAAAACGTTACTGGAGGGCATCTATGGCACCAGCACTGTCCGATCTTCAACCGCAATCAGCGCCCAAGGCCACCGCGGCGGCGCAGACCGCTATCGGTGACGGTCTTGTTGCAGAAGCTCAGGCTTTTGCAGACGAGCTCGCTGCGTGGCGACACGATTTACATCAGATGCCCGAGCTGGGTAATAGCCTCCCGCAGACCTCTACGTATATCCAAGCGCGCCTGACCGAGATGGACATCCCATTTGCTACGCTCGTCGATGGTTCCTGCGTTGTGGGCCTTGTCGGCGCCGGTGCCGCCGCGGCCCAAGGCAATGGCATCTGCACGAATGAGCAGGCCGGTACGGTCATCATGCTGCGTGGCGACATGGACGCCCTGCCCGTTGTCGAGGAATCCGGCGAGCCCTTTGCATCCACCAATGGCTGCATGCATGCTTGCGGTCACGATATGCACGCGACGGCCCTGCTTGGTGCGGCGCGCCTGCTCAAGGCCCGCGAGGCCGAGCTTGTGGAGGCCAACGCTACCGTCAAGTTGCTGTTCCAGCCGGGCGAGGAGACCTTTGAGGGAGCACGCGCTGCCATCGCCGACGGCTTGCTCGAGAACCCGCGCCCTCAGGCGGCCTTTGCCATGCATGTCAACAGCCAGTCGCCGCTTGGCCTGGTGCTCTACGGCAGCCCGGCGCTCTCGGGTGTGTACGGTTTCCGCATCACGCTCCAGGGCAAGGGCGGCCACGGTTCCAGCCCCGAGATCTGCATCGACCCCATCACGGCCGGCGTCCACGTGCACCTGGCGCTCCAGGAGCTTATCTCCCGCGAGGTGCCGGCGGCCAAGGAAGTCGCACTTACCGTTGGTAAGTTCGCCGGCGGCTTGGCGGCCAACGTCATCCCCGACACCTGCGTGCTCGAGGGAACGCTGCGCGGCTTTGATGTTGAGCTCATGGCTCACCTAAAGACCCGCATCGCGGAGGTCGTTAACGGCGTTGCTACGACCTATCGTACGCCGGCGACCATCGAGACGCTTTCGGATGTTCCGCCGCTTGTACTCGACAGCGATATGACTCAGGCGTCGCTTGGCTACGTGGGCGCAGTGCTGCCCAAGACGGCTTTCTTGCCGCTTTTCCATGCCATGGCGAGTGAGGACTTCGCGCTTATCTCGAGCAAGATCCCAAGTGCGTGCTTTACCGTGGGCGCGGCCGTAACCGACACGGACGAACACTTTGCCCAGCATCATCCCAAGGCACGTTTTAGCGATGCCGAGCTTCCCCTTGGCGCCGCGGCTTATGCCGCCGTCGCTTTGGGCTACATCGCCGACCACCGGTAGCACCCAATCTTGCTACTCGTTTGTTTAAAAAAGGAACAGTATGTCCCAGCAACGTAAGTTCTTCCCCGGCTGGCTCGTGGTGGCCTCCGGCTTTGTGATCATGGCCACGTGTTACACGATTTTCGTTAACTGCATGAGCCTGTTTCAGCCGCTCATCGTCAGCGACCTCGGGATTACGCTTACGCAGTACAACATCTCCAATGCCATCTCCACCGTGGTGAGCGTAATCGGCTCACTTGTCATTGGCCATGTTGCCGATAAAGTAAGCGGCCGCGTTTTTGGGTTCCCCTCACTGTAATCGCCACCTCTGCCGTTCTTGCCGGCATGAGCTTTGTCGGTGAGCTATGGCAGGTCTACGTGCTTTTCTGTTCGCCCCGTTCTGTCTGTGGCTGCCCTGGAAGCCGAATGGATGCTCGTACCATCATTCTGTTTCCAAGGCGGCCACGGGCCTACGAAATGATCCGTTTTCCTCCGTCCCCAAGGGGTCGCGTGATCCGAAGGGGACGGAGGAAAACGGATCACAAACAGCGGCGGCGCGTCTGGCCGAACGAGTCCCCATACCCTCGTTCGGTCAGACGCGCCGCCGCGTTTTGTTTTTGTGCCGTATAATGACCACTACCTATGACGCGATACAAAAGAAAGGTGTTTGCCCATGCAGGCACAGAAGGCGGAGGGAACCCGCGACCTTATCGGCGCCGAGATGCGCGCCTGGCAGAAGATGCAGCAGATTGCGGCCGGCGTGTTCGAGCCGTTTGGCTTTAAGCCCATCGAGACGCCCGCGATCGAGCAGGTGGACGTGTTTGTCCACGGCATCGGCCAGTCGACCGACGTCGTGCGCAAGGAGATGTTCCGCGTCTTTAGCGGCGCCAACCTGGAGCGCGTCTTTGCTGAGGGCACCGACACCAAGCTCAAGCCCAAGCAGCGCCTGGCGCTTCGTCCCGAGGGCACGGCCGGTGTGGTGCGCGCCGTCGTGGAGAACAACCTGGTGCCCCAGGGTTCCACGCCGTTTAAGGCTTATTATGCCGAGGCCATGTTCCGTGGCGAGCGTCCTCAGAAGGGTCGCCTGCGCCAGTTCCATCAGGTGGGTATCGAGTGGCTCGGCGCTCCCGATCCGGCTGCCGACGCCGAGTGCATCATCATGCTTATGGAGTTCTACAAGCGCCTGGGCTTTGATCTTTCCAAGCTTCGCCTGCTTATTAACTCGATGGGCGATGCGCAGTGCCGTCCGGCCTACCGCGAGCAGGTCAAGCAGTTTATCCTCGATCACGCCGACGAGATGTGCGACGAGTGCCGCGAGCGTGCCGAACTCAACCCGCTGCGTGCCTTCGACTGCAAGAACGACCACTGCCGCGAGATCATGGCCGACGCCCCGCTGATGGGCGACAACCTGTGCGATGAGTGCCGCGAGCACTACGAGCAAGTCAAGCGCTATCTGGATGCGGCGGGTATCGAGTATGTCGAGGACCCCACCTTGGTGCGTGGCCTGGACTACTACACCCGTACCGTCTTTGAGGTCGAGGCTCCCGGTGCCGGTGTCGGCTCCATCGGTGGCGGCGGCCGCTACGACGGCCTGGTCGAGCTCGAGGGTGGCAAGCCCACGGCAGGCGTCGGCTTCGCTGTCGGTTTTGAGCGCGCCCTGCTGGCCCTGCAAGCCTTTGGCAGCGACCTGGGTGCCGAGGAGGTCCCGTGCGTCTACGTCGCCAATGCCGGCAAGGAGCTGCGCCAGAACGTCTTTACTATTACGCAGCAGCTTCGCGCCGCAGGGATTGTGACCGAGGCCGACTATCAGGGCCGTTCACTCAAGGCCCAGTTTAAGCAGGCCGATAAGGTAGGCGCCAAGCTCATTTTGGTCCTGGGCGGCGACGAGCTTGCCGCCGGCAAGGTCAAGGTGCGCGACATGGAGAGCCATGACGAGGTGCTGGTCGATTTGGCCAACGTTGTCGAGGCGGTTCGCGAGCGCCTGTAGCGTATGATTTTTGAGCTGCGGGTCCGCTAACACGTCCCGCTTGCGGCGAACGATTGTTACGGGGGTGTTTCGCTTTTATGCGGAATGCCCCCGTTTGTGTATGCCGCCCACCGAGAAATACGACCATTTAGAGCAAAAACCCTTGCAATGCAGAAAATACTTTTGTGTGGTAAAGCGCAATCAGTGTCGAAAGTGTTTCTCAAGCGCCTATAATGAATACCGCATGTTACGTGCATAGAAGGAGGAATGGGAGGAAACGTGGCTGAGAACCTAAGCAACCAGTCTGTACCCGAAGCCGCGGCGCGCGTCGCTGCCGTGGTCAACCGCCTCGTTAACCGAATCGGCTCGAATGCCGAGTTCAGGGAGCGTCTCGCCGAGATCGAGATCCCCGAGGAGCTGCGCGATAATCTGGCGCTGTTCCTGCGCCTGGAGCGCCGTGTGCTTAGCGAGTATGATCCCGAGATCGCGGACCTGTTCGACAAGATTCTGTCGGCCGAAATCGTGGCCAATGCCGGCAACCCCGGTAGCCGTGCCGCTGACGAGGCCGTCGACGAGCAGGGCGTGCCCACCGCCGACGAGCCCACCGCCGTGGCGTTTCGCGAGGTCGTCGATCTGATCGATAGTCTGCCGCTCGATAAGCAGCAGGTTATCGTCCGCGCCTTTACGAGCTTCTTCCACCTGGCAAACCTGTCGGAGGAGAACTACCGTGTGGCGCAGCTGCGCGAGCGCGAGGCCGGTGCGTCGACCGATACCGAGGTCGATCCCGCCAACGAACTTACCGTCGCCTATCACCAGCTGGTGAATGAGCTGGGCGTCGAGGGCGCCAACGAGCTGCTCGGCAAGCTTGAGTTCCATCCCGTCTTTACCGCGCATCCCACCGAGGCCCGTCGTAAGGCCGTCGAGGGCAAGATTCGCCGTATCTCCAACCTGCTGGAGGAGCGTCCGCGTCTGGGCGGCTCCGACCTGGTGGAGAACGAACGCCACATGCTGCAGGAGATCGACGCCTTGGTGCGTACGAGCCCCATCGCGCTCAAGAAGCCCACGCCGGTCGAGGAAGCCGATACCATCATCGACATCTTCGATAACACGCTGTTCGACGTTATCCCCGTCATCTATCGTCGTTTTGACGACTGGGTGCTGGGCGACAAGGCCGGTACCGTTCCGCCGCTGTGCCCGGCGTTCTTCCATCCCGGCAGCTGGATCGGTTCCGACCGCGACGGTAACCCCAACGTCACCGCCAAGGTGAGCCGTGAGGTCGCCGCCAAGTACTTCACCCATATGGTGCTCAAGCTCGAGGACAAGTGCCGCCGCATCGGCCGCAACCTCACGCTCGAGGCCACCTACAGCAAGCCGTCTGCCGAGCTCATCAACCTGTGGAACCATCAGGTCGAGATGAGTACCCAGTACACGGCACGCGCCGAGCTGATCTCCGAGCACGAGCCGCATCGCGCCGTCATGCTCGTCATGGCCGACCGACTCAACGCCACCGTCCGTCGTATCACCGACACCATGTATCACAGCGCAGACGAGTTCCTGGATGACCTGCGTGTCGTTCAGCGCTCCCTGGCCGCCTGCGGTGCCGTCCGTGCTGCCTACGGCCCGGTCCAGACCATCATCTGGCAGGTCGAGTCCTTCGGCTTCCATATGGTCGAGATGGAGTTCCGTCAGCACTCCGTGGTGCATGCCCGCGCCCTTAAGGATATCCACGAGAACGGTATCCATGGCGACCTGCAGCCCATGACGCGCGAGGTCATCGATACCTTCCGCGCTATCGGCTCCATCCAAAAGCGCTACGGCAAGAAGATGGCGCACCGCTACATCATCTCGTTCACCAAGAGCGCTCAGCATGTGGCCGACGTCTTTGAGCTTGCCCACCTGTCCTTTGCACACGAGGAGGATGTCCCTGAGCTCGACGTGATTCCGCTGTTCGAGCAGCTCGAGGACCTCGAGGGTTGCGTCGACGTGCTCGACCAGATGCTTACGCTGCCCGTGGTGCAAAAGCGCCTTGCCCAGACCAACCGCCGCATGGAGGTCATGCTGGGCTATTCCGACTCCTCCAAGGATGCCGGTCCTACCACGGCCATGCTCGCGCTGCACTCCGCGCAGGAGCGCATTGCCAAGTGGGCCGAGAAGAACGATATCGACCTGGTGCTCATGCACGGTCGCGGCGGTGCCGTGGGCCGTGGCGGCGGCCCGGCCAACAAGGCCGTGCTGGCGCAGCCCAAGGGTTCGGTCAACTGCTTCTTTAAGCTCACCGAGCAGGGCGAGGTCATCTTTGCCCGTTACGGCAACCGCACGCTGGCTCAGCGCCATGTTGAGTCCGTTGCCGCCGCAACGCTTTTGCAGTCGGCCCCGAGTGTCGAGAAGACCAACACCGAGACCACGCAGAAGTTCTGGGATATGGCCGAGAAGCTCAACGCCGCAAGCCACGAGCGCTATCTGGACCTGCTGAACACCGAGGACTTTACGCCGTGGTTCTCGACCGTGACGCCGCTGACCGAGGTCGGTCTGCTGCCGATCGGCTCGCGTCCCGCCAAGCGTGGCTTGGGCGCCAAGTCGCTCGACGACCTGCGTACCATTCCGTGGATCTTCAGCTGGAGCCAGGCGCGCATTAACCTGGCCGCTTGGTACGGCCTGGGCACCGCCTGCGAGCAGTTGGGCGACCTTGACCAGCTCAAGGCTGCCTACCAGGAGTGGCCGTTCTTCCGCACCTTTATCGACAACATTGAGATGTCGATCGCCAAGACCGACCAGCGCATCGCCAAGATGTATCTGCACCTGGGCGATCGCCAGGATCTGTCCGAGAAGGTCTTCACCGAGATGCAGCTCACGCGTAAGTGGGTCCTTGCCATCGTCGGTGATGAATGGCCGTTGCAGCGCCGCCGCGTGCTTGGCTGCGCTGTCCGCGTGCGTAACCCCTATGTCGACGCTCTGTCTATCGCCCAGGTTCGCGCCCTTCGCGAGGTGCGTATGAACCAGGACGAGATGGCTGAGGAGAAGAAGGCCGAGTACATGAGCCTGATTCTTTCGACTGTGACCGGCGTCTCGGCAGGATTGCAGAACACGGGGTAATCGATAGCCCTGTGGCTCTCACCGGGACCCGATGGGTCTCCCTCTGAATGCATTCCGCAGCACGAAGCCCCCTTATCCGCAGCTCCGAAGGAGCAGGATA
>NZ_JBCPDH010000006.1:0-95822 GCF_040915545.1 Collinsella aerofaciens
TCAAATCCGACAAGAGGGCGACCATTGTGCAATCGCAAGAAGATGACGGGGCGGAATGTCAATCCTGGTCTAACAGAGCCAAAAGAAAAGGTGGCTCTGCGTCACGGCGCGGAAGTAAGGGTATCAAGCACGGGTATTTTTGCATCCATCCTGCACATGGCGATAGGCATGACGGTCATAGCGGCTGTGCTGGCGGCAATTATGACAGTTTTTATTCACTGAGGAAGAAACCTATGAAATGTAAAATTGAGAAAAACACCGTTCAGGAGACGCTGATCCTCCCGCTGTATTCCCGGAAGCTGTGTACGGAGCTGTACCCGAACCTTTATAGGGATGAAACAGCGGTTCGTCTGCTCGACCAAATCGACTACGACTTTTCAGAGGCAGAGAAAAACTCCCGTAGCCTGATGCAGCGCTTTGGTGCGCTGGAGGTGGCCACACGGCAGAGTGATCTTGCTTTCGAGGTGCGGGATTACCTGAAAGGCCACCCCAATGCGGCGGTGGTCAATCTGGGCTGCGGGCTGGACAACACCGGCAGAACCTGCGACAACGGTAGATGCAAGATCTACAATCTGGACTTCCCGGATGTGATTGCCTTGCGGCAGCAGCTACTGCCCGCCGGGAATCGAGAACAAAATATCCCCTGCGACCTGAAAGACACCGCATGGTTTAGCAAAATCGATGCCTCCGGCGGGGCGGTGTTCTTTGCCTCCGGGGTGTTCTATTACTTTCTGACCCAGCAGGTCCGGGAACTGGTGCGGGGGATGGCGGACGCTTTCCCCGGCAGTGTGCTGGTCTTTGATGCTGCCAATCGGACGGCGGTAAAGATGATCGCAAAAACATGGCTTAAGACTGCGAAAATCAAGGATGTGGGGGCATATTTTGCGGTTTCGGATGCCGCCAAGGAAATCGGCACGTGGGACAGCCGTCTGCAGGTCACAAGTCGCGGCTATATGCTGGGCTACAACGATTTGAGGGACCCTTCTGTCAGCGGCTTTTTCCGGTTTCTCGCAAGGGTCGGTGACAACGGGATGAAAATGCAAATCGTGAAAATAAGATTTTGAGAGACAAAAAATGCAAAAGATGAGCGCTTCTTGCCGCCCAATTGGCAAGAAGCGCTCATCTTTTCTTAACGCGTTGTATGGCGGAGAGAGCGCAAGTTACGCGAGCGTCCTTCTTGCCAGCTCGGCCGCGCCGAGGATTCCTTGGTCGCCGCCGCAGCCCGGGGCGCAGATGTAGCTCTCCATGTCCTTAAGCTCGGCGGTCTGGATGTAGCCACCCAGATATTCGAGGGTCTTCTTGCGGACGATGCCGTAGAGCTGCTCCTGGTGCATCACGCCGCCGCCGAGGACGATGCGGCGAGGCGAGTACATGAGCACGAGGTTCGCGCACATCTGCCCCAGATAATCCCCCTCGAGCGCCCACACCTCATCGTTGTCCGCGAGCTCGGCCGCGGGCTTTCCCCAGCGCGCGGCGATGGCGGGGCCGGAGGCGAGGCCCTCGAGACAGCTCGCGTGGCTCGGGCAGACGCAGCGTCCCTCCTCGGTGGGACGGGTCCTTACCAGCATGTGGCCGGCCTCGGGGTGCAGCATGCCGTGAAGGAGCCTGCCCGCGCACATGACGCCCGCGCCCACGCCGGTGCCGATGGTCACGTAGACGGCGTCCTCGAGCCCCTTGCAGCAGCCGAAGACCCCTTCGCCGAGGCAGGCAACGTTCACGTCCGTGTCGTAGGCCACCGGAATCCCGAGGGCGTCGGCGAACGCGGCGCGAAGACCATGGCCTCGCCACGCGAGCTTGGGCGTCTGGAGGATGGAGCCGTAGCGCTCGTCGTTGGGGTCGACGCAGGTCGGGCCGAAGGCGCCGATGCCCAACGCGTCCACATCGCGGGCGGTGAACCACTCGATCATCTGCGGGACGGTCTCGGCGGGCGTAAGCGTCGGGGTCTCCATACGGTCGAGGACCTCGCCGTCGCCGGACACCACGGCACAGACCATCTTGGTCCCGCCGGCCTCGAGGGCGCCGAGCCTCATTTGCTTTTCGCTCATGTGATCCTCCTTACAAAGGGACGCCCGCAGTCATGGTCAACCGCGGGCGCCCATAACGTTGGCTTGTTTCGAGGCGACCCTACCTGGGCACGCGGTCCTGCCTTGCGGCAAACGGGGCGAGCACGGCGTGCGGCTCGCTTTGGTACCAGTAGGCGACGGTGGAGATGTCGTCCTCGCGCTCGTAGAGCTTGATGTCGTCGTTGCCGAGGTCCTGGAACGTCACGCGCAGGTCCTCCTTGAACGAGATCGGATCGGGAAGGTGCCACCTGTAGAGGCCGTGCCTGGGAAGCGCGTCGTCGTTGGTCGCGAGCATCGGGTTCGGGTTCGGCTTGCCCGCGCTGAAGCGGTCGCGCGTGGCGTCGCGCGTCGAGCGGTACGGGTAGCCGGCGAACAGCGTGTTGAAGCACTGCGCCTCGGGCAGCGCGTGGGGCGGCCTGTCGAGGAAGGCCCAGGCACCGCCGAAGTAGTCCTCGGCTCCCGTCGAGGTGACCGTGGGGAACTCCTCGTCGCCGTCGAGGAAGAACTTCATCTCGCCCTCGCCCCACCAATAGCGCTCCAGGGCGCACAGGGCCATGTAGGTGCCGACGTAGTAGCCCTTGCCGCGCACGCCGTCGAGCACGGTGTAGTCGACGCCCCTGCGAGTGCTGCGCTCGCGGTTAAAGCGGGCGTGGAAGTACATGGCGTCGTCCGGCACGTCGGTGAGCGCGTAGTTGAACGTGTAGAAGATGTACTTAATGAACCCGGGGTGCTCGCTCGTAAGCGTGACCTTGGCGTGCTTCCTGAAGGGCATCTCGAAGTAGCAGTTCATGCCGCCCGTCGGGTTCACGCAGATGGGCATCGAGTTGACGATGGCGCGCTCACCGAAGCCGTTGCAGAAGAAGTCGCCGACAGGGCACTCGACCGAGGGGGTCTCCTCGTCATCCCAGTAGAAGCGCAGCACGAGGTCACGCATGACGAAGCTGCCGGCGGCGGTCTTGTCGGGGACGGTCATCCAGATGTGGCGGATGATGCCGGGGCCCTCGATATCCGCGAGCGTGATGGTCTCGCCGGACTCAAGGGGCACGCAGCACGAGCCCTTGCGGCCGACGCCGAGGTGGCTGGCCGACATGGCGGCGCGGCCCTTCTCGCCCGTGATGTTCTCGGGGGTGATGGCGCGGCTTTCCTCACCGCCGTGCATCCACACGTCCTTAAGGAACTCTCTCATCGTCGACCTCCTCTATTCGTCGTCGTCGCACTCGGCGGAACTGGCACCGTTCACGTAGATGATCTGCTGGCGCGCCTCGTTGACGAGGGCGTCGAAGTCGAGTTTCTCGTCGGGGCGCGCGAGCGCGACCGTCATGGCGAGCGGGAGGTTGACACCCGCGATCACGTGGATCCGGTCGGAGGCGAAGCGGGAAAAGCGCTGGTTCACGCTGCCGCCGTACGCGTCGGTGAGGACGACGACCTCGTCAGTGCCCGAAAGAGCCGCCTCGACCGCCGCGTCGAGCCCCTCGCCGTTGTCGTTCACGTAGGCGCACACGGCGTTGACGGCGTCGCTCTTACCCGTAAGAAACTCGAGGGTGTCCTTGAAGCCCTGGGCGAGAAGGGAATGGCTCGCCACAACTATCTTTCTCATTGATTCACCAATCTCTTGGGTCGAAGCTAGGCAAGGATGCCGGCGGCGGAGGCGACCATCCCGAGGACGATCACCACGAGGATGAGGGCCGTCATGCTCGCGTTCTTCTTGGTAAGAAGGTAATACGCGCTTCCCGTGATGGCGGCGGGGATCATGGCAGGCAGGATCTTGTCGAGCAGCGGCTGAATCTCCATCGAGACGTCGCCGAAGCTGAAGCTAATCGGGCAGGTGACGCCGATGACCGAGGCGATGAGGCAGCCGACCACGGTGAGGCCGAGCACGGAGGCGGCGGCAGTGAGGTTGGGAAGCTTCTCGCTGAAGTCGGTGACGAGCTTCACGCCCTGCTTGTAGCCGAACTCGAGGGCGTGCATGCGGATCCAGAAGATGGCCAGGATGAGCGCGAACCAGATGCCGGCTCCCACGGGGTTGCCCTCGATGGCCATGTAGGCGGCGATGGAGCCCATGATGGTCGGGATCATGGTCATGAGCAGGGAGTCGCCGACGCCGGCGAGCGGTCCCATGGTGCCGATCTTCAGGTCTTGGACGGCGTCCGCCGCCGCTAGGCCGTCGCGTTCCTCCATGGCCACGCAGGCGCCAAGGATGATGGCGGCGAGCCAAGGCTGGGTGTTGTAGTAGCGGAAGTGGTTGTTGAGCGCTTGCTTATAGTCCTCGTCGTTCGTGTAGATCTTCCTCAGGACCGGCGAGAGGGCGTAGGCGACTGAGGCGCCCTGCTGGGTCTGGTAGTTGAAGGTGCACACGCTCATGAGCCAGCGCCAGTTCGCGTTGCGCAGGTCCTTCTTGGTGACCTTGTAGCCGGAGGGCTTGCCCTCGGCGACGGCGGTGATGTTCTCGTTTTCCATGGTTACTCATCCTCTCCGATGAAGGCGTCTGCGGAAGCGTGGGCGGCGAACTCGGTGTCCCTCTCGGCACGCTGGTAGAACGCGATCGCGAGGGCAACGCCGACGATGGCGGCGCCGATGATGGGCACGTTCAGGAAGGCCGAGAGGAAGAAGCCGGCGAGCAGGTACTGGAAGTACTTGCCAGTGGGCATGTAACGCAGCAGCATCGCGATGCCGACGGCCGGGAGCATCTTGCCGGCGAGGGTGAGGCCGGAAAGGAACCACTGGGGCATAACCTCGAGGAGCCAGTTGACGGCGGGCTGGCCGAGGGTCACGGAGACAAAGACGGGCAAGGCGGCGCACAGGCCGAAGAGCACGGGGCAGACCCACAGGATGGCGTTCATCTGCTTGAACTTGCCCTCGTCGCAGAACTTCTGGGACTTCTCGACGACGAAGCCGTTGAGGATCTTGACGATGACGTCGAGCTGGATGCCGAGCATGCCGACCGGCAGGCCGATGGCGAGGCCCGTGTCCGCGCCCAGGGTCACGCCGTAGGCGGTGGCGATGATGGCCATCGTGCCGTAGTCGGGAATCGACGAGCCGCCGAAGCCCGCGACGCCGAGCTGCATGAGCTGGATGGTGCCGCCGATGACGAGGCCGGTCTGCCAGTCGCCCATGACGACGCCGGTGATAAGACCCCAGAAGACGGCATAGTTGACGAAGATCATCGGGATGCCGTAGTAGTCCACGTGCTTGATGAAGGCAAGCAGGGTCAAAAGGACGACCTGCAGGATAGTGAAGTTGACCATGATCCCTCCTTAGATGAGGTCGGCGACGGAGACGGGCTTGTCGGCGGGCACGAACTGTGCCGTCACCTTGACGCCGCGGGCGATGAGCGCCTTGTAGCTCTGGACGTTCTCGGCGGAGGCATAGGCGCGCTGGGTGAGCTGGACGCCGCCCTCCTTGACAAGAGAGCCGCCGACGATCAGCGACGGGAGCTCGATGCCCAACTCGACCAGGTGAAGGATCGTCTCGGGCTCCTTGGCGATGACAAAGACCTTCTCGCGGTCGTACTTGCCCGCCGCGAAGTTCTTGAGCGCGGTCTCCTCGGAGATGATCGAGACGGCCATGCCCGCGGGGCGCGCCATCCTCATAGTGGACTTCAGGACCTCGTCGCCGGCGACCTTGTCGTCGATGACCATGACTCGGGTCGCGCCCGACACCGGGGCCCACTGCGTCACGATGATGCCGTGAAGCAGGCGATTGTCGATTCGTGCCATAACAACACTCATGTTTGCTCCTATCAAATGAAGTTTTACGTTCGGTACTGCCTCGGCGCTATCCGGATTCGCGCCGGGCAAGGGGTTATCGGATTATTGAGGACGCGCGGTCAGCTTGCGGCGGCGCGGGGAAGGTCACTCGTCGAGCAGGAGGTCCGAGGAGCCGAGGCGCTCTTCTCGCGCCGGGGCGGCGCTCACGCTTATGTAGTCGAAGACATATGCGATCTCGCTTACGGGAACCTCTACGCGATAGCGCGTCGAGATGCTCGAGAAGCTCTGCCTGAAGGACTCGATGAAATCGGCACGCTCCTCCTCGAAGCGGTCCTGGCCAACGTAGGTCTCAATGGGGTTTCTGGTAACAAGGCGCTCGACGAGACAGCAGAGGTGGACGTAGAGCCCAATGATGGCGTTGCTGCCGATCTTCTCGCCTGTCCTGCGCTGAAGCTCGTGCACGGCGCTCTCGATCTCGTGGAATAGCCGCTCCGGGTCGAGGATGGTGATGGAGCGGATGACGTTCTGCAGCGTCATGTTCGAGAGCAGCTTCTCGTGGAAAGAAGAGAGCTCGGAAGCGTCAAGCCACCTGCCGAACACGGCATCGACCTTAGAGGCGGACGCCGTCGACATGATGTCCTCGAGGGCGACGAAGGGGATGGAGGCGACCCCGGGGTCTCCCGTGCCGATGACGGCGCAGACGCGGTGCTCGGAGAAAACGGCGTCGTTCGACCCGTTCGCGACGAGCTGCTTGAAGGGCCTCGTGAGCAGGCGCGCGCCTATGGTGCGCGGGAGGCTCTGCGAGACGAGCTGGCGTATCCTCTCCGCGGCGTCGACCCCGGACTCGGAGCAGAAGACGATGGCGTCCTCACGGTTGACGCGCTCGATCACCTTGCAGTGCGTCACGCACGCGGCGGTCGCATCGCCAAGAACCTCGGCGATGGACTTGCCGCCGAGCAGCCCGATCCCGATCTCGAGCGCAAGACCGGTAGAGACGTTGTTCACCACGCCGATAGTGGAGTCGGTAACGTTCTCGAGGGCCTTATAGGCCTCCTCCAAGGATCCCATGTCGACGAGGAACACGACCCCGGTGCAGTAGGAATGGCGGTCGACGAGGCGCTGGAGCGGACCGACGATGTCCTTCAGCTGCTGGTCGTAGGGCATGTCGACCGCCTCGTACACATGCATGCCGAGCATACGGTTCGCCGCGTCGGCGATGCTCGTCGCCGTTGAGTAGCCGTGGGACAAGATGACGCAGAGCGTTCGAAGGGCCTTCGCGTCGCGAGACTCCGATGCAACGCACAGCGTCAGAAGCGTCTTCGTGAAGTGATCGAGCGAGATTCCCAGCGCCCCTTCCACGTCTGCGGCGACCTCATCGGAGACGCTCGAGGCAAACGGTAATTCGGAGGTCACGGCACCGAGGAGATGGGAGATTTGCTCCGCACAGGCAGACTTTCGCTTAGCCAGGCCGATGCCCGGCCACAACTGCAGGCAAATCTCCTGGGCCAGTAGAAAAGCGACCTTCCTCGAAAGCTCGATGCCATAAGAAGAGCCTGCGTCGGCAAGGACCGCGCCCACGATGCGCTCGAAGGCGCGCGACCTCGAGGAGGTAACGCCGCGGCCGAAGATCAAGTGATCCTCAACGCCGCGCACAGCGGAGACAGCTTGCGAGACGAGCTCGGAGACAGAGAGCTCCCCGGCGCAGAATCGCTCATCGAGAGAGCACAGGGCATCGAGCGCCTGCTCGACCGGCCCTGTGCTCTCGGCGGCATCCAGGGACGCGTCGATCAGAACGCCATCGTCGGGCTGTTGATCGATCTGCGCGGAGGAGAGGAGCCCGCTGGGAAGAAGATACGGGCGAACGACGACGTAGTCGCCCTCGCGATTGAGGAACGCTTTGGCGCAGCAGTTCGTCACGCAGGCGCGCAAGCCGGCGATGTTATCGGAAAAGTCCGCGTTCACGAGGCAACGGTATGCGCCGCGGCTAATCTTCACATCAGAACCGATTCGGCACCCCTCGCTGCGCAGGAAGCTCAAGATGAGATCCTCGCGCTCCTCGGGGGTCCGCTCCTTGAGTGAGGGGACGCGGGCACAGATGGGCATTTTGCTGTAGGCCGAGGAAACCTTCAGGTCATCGGCGGAAAGCGTCGTCGAAAGAACGAGGCGAGCGCGCGGCGCATCCTGGGAGGCATCGAGCCCGAGGGCCGTCGCAAGGCAGTGCTCCATCGCAGAGGGAGAGAGTGCCTCGATGCCGTTGACAAAAACCACACCCCCGCGTGATTTCGCGATCGACTCGTCAAGAAGCCGGTTGAACGAGGCGGCGTCCGGGACCCCGGCGCAGTCGATGCGCACATAGGAGGAGTCGCGGGACAGCAAGCCCTGGTTCTTGCCGTACTCGTACACAAGACGAGAAAGGAAAGACTTGCCGACACCCACGCCGCCGCTCAAGAGGATGGGCAGGCCGAACGGAGGGTACTGAACCGCAGCCTTGCACTGCTCGACAACGGAGCTGAGGCTCAGGTCAAAGCCCACGGCACGCGCGAAGTCACGGTGATCGGCGATTCCCGTCGCCTGGATGAGGTCGGCGAGCGAGGCGTACTCGCTTGCAGAGAGCTTTACCTGAAAACGCTTCTGGAACGCGCGGCGATGAAAATAACGGACAGGCCTGCCCGCCACCTTAACCACAAGGCCGGCGCGAACAAGGTCGTTGAGGTACTGGCTCGCCAGACTCCTGGAGATGATGAGCGTCTCGGCGATGTCGGAGGTGGACAGACGGGCAAGGTCGTCGAGCGAGACGGCAGAGGTGAGGGCCTCGAGATGCTCGAGAATCCTGTCCCTCATGTCGACGGGCTTCTTTGCCAAGCTGTCCTGTGCGGTCTTGTCCATGACTTCTTACCTCCTTGTACAAGGAGTATAAGGGGAACACAGAGAACGGAAGGGGGCGCGTGGGGGAATCAACAGCCCCGAGGAGAAGTTCACCACTTGAGGGGCAGAAAACAACGGCCATTGAACATTCAGGGCCGACGCTCAACACTTCGGCTCGACACTTCGCTTTGGAAAGGGCCCTGCACGATGGTGCAGCCCTCCATCTCGCAGCACAGGTCGCCGAAGGTCGCGAGGATGCGCTCCTTCTGTTCCGCGGGCGAGACGACTCGGTGGGCAAGGTCCTCTCAAAAGGGGTCGTCCGACGCCGCAAGACCTCGATGACCGACTACCGCCTCGAGCAAGTGGCGGATTACCTCTGCACCATCGAACTTGCCTTGGTCAAGTGCGAGGCCAAGGAGAACGGTGAGACGTACAACAAGTTCTTCGGAGGTATAGGCTCTTTCAAGAGGAACTGGCTCAAGCAAGCCCCCAGCAAGCGGATATAGCTGGTCTCGCGGTTTCGCAAGGAACGGCCAGCTCTCCTCTGGCGAGGAACACCGGGCGACGTGCTTCGAGCAGCGGAAGCTGAAGCGCAAGCAGAAGCAGCTCGGGCAATGATCGGTGCCGACATGGGCCCAGACGTGAACAGTGCTACGTCCCCTGTTCACGGGACGCGAAACCGCAAAGGTTGCACAGTGGTTGCAAAATAAGAAGCCCCCGACCTGTTTTCGCAGGTCAGAGGCTTGAAATCAACGAATATCGTTTATTCCCACTCGATGGTCGCGGGCGGCTTGGACGTGATGTCGTAGCACACGCGGTTGGCGCCGGGAACCTCGGCAACGATGCGGCCGGAGATGCGGGCCAGCACGTCGTAGGGCAGCTTGGCCCAGTCGGCGGTCATGGCATCGCTGGACTCGACGGCGCGCAGGATGATCGGGCGCTGATAAGTGCGCTCGTCGCCCATAACGCCGACGGACTTAATGTCGGGCAGGACCGCGAAATACTGCCAGCAGCTGTGCTCGGAGTTGCGCTCGCCGGTCTGCTCAAACAGACGCTGGTTGTAAGCATCCAGCTCCTCGCGCACGATAGCGTCGGCGTTCTTGAGGATCTCGAGCTTCTCCTTGTCGACCGCGCCGATGATGCGGATGGCCAGACCCGGGCCCGGGAAAGGCTGGCGGAACACGATGTGACCCGGCAGGCCCAGCGCCAGACCGAGCGCGCGGACCTCGTCCTTAAAGAAGTGGTCGAGCGGCTCGATGAGGTCGAAGTGCACGCCCTCGGGGAACGGGATCAGATTGTGATGGCTCTTGATGGTGGCCGTCTTGCCACCCGTCTTGCGAGCGCCGGACTCGATGATGTCGGGGTAGATGGTGCCCTGAGCCAGGTACTTGACCGGCTTGCCATCGGTCTCGAGCTGCTGCGCCACGGCGAAGAACTCTTTCCAGAACTGCGTACCGATGATGCGGCGCTTCTCCTCGGGCTCGGTCACGCCGGCCAGAAGCTCGGCATAGCGGTCCTCGGCGTGGACGTGGATAAAGTCGACGTCAAACTGCTTGGTGAAGACCTCCTCCACCTGCTCGGGCTCGCCCTTGCGCAGCAGACCGTGGTTGATGAACACGCAGGTCATCTGCTTGCCCACGGCGCGAGCGCCCAGCGCAGCCACGACGGAGGAGTCGACGCCACCGGACAGGGCCAGAATCACGCGGTCGTCGCCGACCTTCTCGCGGAACTCGGCCGTCATGGTCTCGACCAGGTTGTCCATGCTCCAGTTGGGCTCCAGGCCGCAGATCTCAAACAGGAAGTTGCTCAGCAGCTGCTGACCGTACTCGGAATGCTTGACCTCGGGGTGGAACTGCGTGGTGAAGATCTTGCGCTCGGGGCACTCCATGGCGGCAACCGGACACACGTCGGTGCTGGCGGTAACGGTAAAGCCCTCGGGCACCTCGGACACGGCGTCGCGATGGCTCATCCACACGGTCTGCTCCATGGGTGTGGAGTTAAAGAGCTTGGCACCAGCCGTGCGCGTGATGGTGGCGCGGCCATACTCGCCCACCTCGGAGTGGCCGACCTTGCCGCCGAGCGTCACTGCCGTGATCTGATGGCCGTAGCAGAAGCCCAGGACGGGAAGGCCCAGGTCAAAGATGGCAGGATCGATGGACGGAGCGTCCTCGGCGTACACGGAAGCCGGACCGCCGGAAAGGATGAGCGCAGAGGCGTTCATCTCGCGAATCTCGTCGGCCGAGATGTCGCAGGGGACAATCTCGGAATACACGTTGAGGTCGCGGACGCGACGGGCAATGAGCTGACCGTACTGCGCACCAAAGTCGAGTACGAGGACCTTTGCGGAAGCCTTTTGATCCATGGTTTCCCCCTCTTGTTGGCGGGGAGCCGATGCCCACCCGCGTGAATGAACGAAATAGCTTTCATAGTGTACACGTTATATGGGGTTTCTCGTCCCTCGCA
Source organism: Collinsella aerofaciens (assembly GCF_040915545.1). GTDB lineage: Bacteria > Actinomycetota > Coriobacteriia > Coriobacteriales > Coriobacteriaceae > Collinsella > Collinsella aerofaciens_BE. Next base: position 11,099 of record NZ_JBCPDH010000006.1, read on the forward strand.
GCCATCAGCGCACGGCAAACGCACGACCTGGGCCCTATTTGACGGCAATTGAAGTGTTACCAAACGTTACAGATGATGTAATACGTTTGAACATTGGACGCCCTGTGCCACAATACTGCCGAACGACTCCGCCCCTGCGGCGGCAAATACGATAGGAATACCAGCATGAAGCGCATCCTTCTCATCGCCACGGGCGGCACCATCGCATCGACCGAGGACGGCAACGGCCTCTCCCCCGCCCTGACCGGTGAGGAGCTCGCCCAGAGCGTCCCCGAGATCTCGGGCCTCTGCGAGCTCGACGTCGTGCAGCCCATGAACATCGACAGCACCAATATGCGCCCCAGTGACTGGATGCGTATCCGCGACGTCATCGTCAAGGGCTATGCCGACCACGACGGCTTCGTGATTCTGCACGGCACCGACACCATGAGCTACACCGCGGCGGCGCTTTCCTATCTGATTCAGGACAGCCCCAAGCCTATCGTGCTCACCGGCTCGCAAAAGCCCATGGGCAATCCCTTTACCGACGCCAAGCTCAACCTGTACCAGAGCCTGCTCTATGCGCTCGACGAGCATTCGCACGATGTGTCGATTGTGTTTGGTGGCGTCGCCATTGCCGGCACGCGCGCCCGCAAGCAACGCACCATGAGCTTTAACGCGTTCATTAGCGTCAATTATCCGCCCATCGCCTATATCCGCAACGACCGCATCGTGCGCAACGGACTCCACGGCACGCATCAGGGCGAAAACCCGGTGCGTTTCTACGACAGCATCGACCCGCGCGTATTTGTACTCAAGCTTACGCCCGGTGTGAACCCGGGTATCCTGGACGCCCTAGCCGATAGCTACGACGCCGTGATTCTGGAGACCTTTGGCATTGGCGGTATCCCCGAGTTTGGCGAGTCCGGCGAGTCATTCCAGGAGGCGATTTTCCGCTGGGTCGATTCGGGCCGCACCGTCGTTATGACCACGCAGGTCCCCGAAGAGGGCCTCGATCTGGGCGTTTATGAGGTCGGCCGCGCTTACGCCGATCATCCGGGCATTCTGCGCGGCGATGACATGACCACCGAGACGCTTGTGGCCAAGACCATGTGGGCACTCGGCCAGTCACGCGATGCCACCGAAATCCAGCGCCTGTTCTACAGCCAAGTCAACCACGACCGCATCCCGATGGTGTAACCACCGGTCAATAGGCATCTTCTATTCAATGCCCTCGAGAAGCTCTGACACCGTCATGCCGAGTGCGGGCGCGATCTTAAATAGAACCCTGAGCGTGAAATTTGCCGTCCCATCTTCGATTCGGTCGAGGTAGGGCCGGCTGATTCCTGTCGCCACACAAAAATCAACCTTGGAGATACCAAGGTCCCTGCGTGTCTCTTCGACCCGCCTGCCAAGAATCTGTTTCGCACGTTCGTCCATGCAGCCGAGTTTGAAATGGAGCCGAACATAAACGTAAACTATAGTTTACGTTTTGCCGAATACACAGGAGTTTTCTATGTCGGGTTCTTCGGTCCGCATGTACCGAGCCACGCTTCGCACAAACAGCGCGCCGCCCAAGCTCGTCGTCGTTGAAGCTGAATGCCTTTCGCCCGATGAGCGCACAGCATTTACATTGCTATCAAGTCGCGTCGCCGCCGTTCTGGCCCCTTGCCCGGCGCAAGGTGAACTTGCCATTCAATGCCAAACGCACGGCTGCTCGCTCAATCAGGTTGCCGTAATCGCAACCAGCCAACGCGGCCTGCCGCTCCTTTTAGAAGCCGGTATCGCACTCGCCCTTCGCGGCGCCGGATACGAAAACGAGGCCGCCGCCGACATGGTCTTTAAACCACGATCGAGCGGCGGCCTCGCAGCAGCCATTGAATATGCGTGCAGGCTCGTTGCCTAAAAGGACAAGCTAGAAACCAAAGCCAAAGCCCGTTCCAGTAATCGCCGAATACATAAAGTAGACGTTGATTACGTTGAGGAACACGCCCGTGATGCAGCCGTTGCGCAGGTAGCGCTCGCACGCAAGACGTGCCATCACAGCGGAGTCCTCGTTGTTCTTTGCCTGGCGTCCCGCCGTAAAGTACGTCGCCACGCTCAGCAGCAGGTTGAGCACCGGCAGTGCCAGCAGCTCGTAGCTCTTACCCCAGCGCGTCACCTCGCCGGCTGCGTTAAACTTCGTTGCCACCTCGGGGCCAATGTTGGGGATAACACACGCTGCAACCACCAGCGGAATCACCGCAAGTACGAGCAGCGCGATGCCCATGTAGCCGGCTTTTTTGCCATATTTAAACATATGCGTCGTCCTTACACGTTAAAGCGGAAGTGCACGACGTCGCCATCGGCCATGACATAGTCCTTGCCCTCAATACGCAGCTTGCCGGCGGCCTTGGCGCCCTGCTCGCCGCCGAGCTCGATGTAGTCGTCGTAGCCAATGACCTCGGCCTTAATAAAGCCGCGCTCAAAGTCGGTGTGGATGACGCCGGCGGCCTGCGGGGCGGTCGCGCCCTGACGAACCGTCCAGGCCTTGACCTCCATCTCGCCGGCCGTAAAGAACGACTGCAGGCCGAGCAGCTTATAGGCCGCCTGCGCGAGCACGTCCAGACCGGGCTGCTCCAGGCCCAGGCTCTCCAGGTAGTCGGCAGCGTCCTCGGGATCGAGCTCGGAAAGCTCGGCCTCGATCTTGGCGCAGATGGGCAGCGGCTTGACGCCATCGATGGGCGCCAGATCGTCGTTGAGCATATCCTCGTCCACGTTGGCCACATACAGGATGGGCTTCATGGTGAGCAGGAACAGGCCCTTGGCAGCGGCACGCTCCTCGTCGGTCATCTCCATGGACGCGGCGCGCTTGCCTTCGTTGAGCCAGGCAAGCAGGCGCTTGGCGACCTCAAACTTGGGCATGAGCTCCTTGTCGCGCTTGGCCTCCTTCTCGAGCTTAGGCAGCTGCTTCTCGAGCGTGCCCATATCGGCCAGGATGAGCTCGGTCATGATGGTGTCGGCATCGCCGGCAGGATCGACGAACTCGCCCGTGCGGCCCACCTCACGCATGACGTTGGGGTCCTTAAAGTAGCGCACGACCTCGCAGATGGCATCGGTCTCGCGGATGTTTGCCAAGAACTGGTTGCCCAGGCCCTCGCCCTCGTTGGCACCCTTCACCAGGCCCGCGATGTCGACAAACTCGACCGTAGCCGGCACAATGCGGCCCGGGTTGACGATGTCGGCAAGCTTTTGCAGGCGGCTATCGGGCACGTCGACGATACCCACGTTGGGGTCGATCGTGGCGAACGGGTAGTTGGCGGCAAGGCCGGTCTTTTTGGTAAGCGCGGTGAACAGCGTCGACTTGCCCACGTTGGGCAGGCCCACGATACCGATGGAAAGGGACACGACAGCTCCTTTTGGTACAGGTACTTCAAACTGTATAAGTATAGCGCCGCCGCAGCATCCGGGCGAATCCGGACACCGCGGCGGCGCAAATGAAGCAAAGATTGGGGTCGCTGGCTAGTCCGCGAGCTTCTCCACCTGATCGAGCATCTTGTCGAGCTTGGCCTTTGCTTCGGCCTTGACCTTCTCAGCTTCTTCGTGAGCCTTCGCCTTCTGGGCGGCCTTTTCCTCGGCCTCGGGGTCGACGACGACCAGATTGGACGCGTCATGCTCAACCAACTTGAGCGCATGCTCGGGGCACACCTTGACGCAGGCACCGCAGCCCAAGCAATACGTCGACTCCAACGCAAAGCGGCCGCTTCCCACCAAATCGCAGGCGAACGTGGGGCATACATTGACGCACTCGCCGCACGACGTGCACTTGTCAAAATCGCACTCCGGCGTGCTCACCTGCATGTTCTGGGCAAGCTCGGGGTGGTTTTGCAACGTCGAGAGCACCAGTTGGCGCCCGTGCGTGAGCGAACGGCGACGCTTGGTCGTCGTGGTGCCGCACATGGTGTTGAGCGTGCGCTCCAGCTGGGTAATCTGATGGCGATGGGCCTTGAGCTTTTGCGTCACCGAAGCCAGCGCCGCCGTCGCCGGATTGAGCTTGGTCACCGTCAGGCCCGTGGTGCGGGCGATCTTTTCCATGTACTCCTTGCGCTCGTACTCGCGGCGCTTATGGCACTTGAGGCTCTTGGGGTCGACCTCCAGGCCCATACCCGTGCCGGACCACTCCTCGGCCTTCGCAATCGCCTCGCCCAGAATATCCTCACCGCCGGTGTTGCGGCATTTATCGCACACGCCCAACGGCAGGTACACACTCACGTTGGGATAGTCGGCCAGTACCGAAAACCAAGTCTCTGCCGTAATATCGCCCACGCAGGCGACGACGACCTCGTTCTCGCGCGGCATGCGCTTAAGGGCACGCGTGCAGGTAACGTAGGCGGTCTCGTGGCTCGTAGCCGCCGAGACAATGTCATCGTAGACGTTTTTGGGTGCAAGGCGCGGAGAGATGATCGCCTCCGTCGGGCAAGCAGCGGCGCACAGACCGCACTTGCGACAGGAGTCGAGGATCTCGATGGAGTCTTCCTCGACCTCGATAGCGTTGACCGGGCACACGTCCATGCACGCGGTGCAGCTGCTCTTTTCGTTTTTGCAGGTCAGGCACGGAATGGTGTTACCGCGCGGACGCTCCTTGTAGTCGGCAGGATTCCACTGCGGCGCCGACGGATCGAGTGCATCGGTCACGCCGCCAAGCGGGTTTTTAAGAAAGTCGAAACCCTTGCTGATCTCGATAATGTCATCAAACAGATCGTGTTCCTGCGCCATGCGCGGCCCCTCCCTGAGCAGTGCAAACAAGCAAGAGATAATGATACGCTATCGGCCCGCGCCTCGGGCAAATTACACGCGGCGCATCTTTGCGGCAAATAGCCTATGGCCTATCGCCGCCTCGATTGCACAAGGTCAATCAAGTGCCAAGCTATGCCTCGCACATGAGCTGCATGAGCTTTTGTTTGGTCACCTTGGCCTGCTCGTTGGCCATATTACGCTCGTTTCTAAAGACCGCATTTGCAACACCCTGCAGATCGGCATCGGAAATCTCGCCAAGACCCAGCTCCTCGAGCGTCGTCGGCAGACCAACGCGCTGGCAAAACTCGAGCACCTGATCAAGCTCGGGCGCACGCTCCAGGCGCAGCTGCACCACCAGGCCAAATGCCACGGCCTCACCATGCATGGCCTTGCACTCGGGCAAAATCGTCAGGCCGTTGGCAATGGCATGGGCGAGCGCTAGGCCGCCACTCTCAAAGCCAACACCCGAGAGCAGAATATTGCACTCGATCAGACGCTCAACCGCCGGCGATATACGTCCCTTTCTGAGATCGCGCTTGGCAGCGACGCCGCACTCCATGAGCGTGTCATAGCAGGCACGAGCCGCAACCAGAGCCAAGTGCCCCGGCGTGCCACCGTGCTCGTTGGCACCGTGCGCCGCGGCGCACGAACGCGCCTCGAAGTACGTTGCCAGCGCATCGCCCATACCGGCGACCGTCATACGCAGCGGGGCCGCCGCGACCACGCTGGTATCGACCACGACCAGATCTGGATTCTTCTCGAGCATCAGATAGCGGTCGAACGACCCATCCTCGTGATACAGCACCGAAATCGCGCTGCACGGACCATCCATCGACGCCGCCGTGGGGCATACGCACAACGGCAACTCGGCATAAAACGCAACGGCCTTGGCGATATCGAGCATCTTGCCGCCGCCAATGCCCACCACCATGTCGCAATACTCGGCCTGGGCTTCCTTAGCCATTTCGACAACGGCCTCTTCCGTACACGGACCGTCATAAATCTTAAAGAACGGCTCGCTTAGATCTTCGTCCAGAAATCCATCGACGATCTGCCTGCACAGCCGATCCTCGGTGCCCTGGTCAAACAAGACATAGGCAGCGCAGCCCAACCATGACAAATACCTGCCTTGACGCGACAGTTCGCCCGGCCCCTGAACATACCGGCCGGGACCGCCGTAAACCATAGGAAGCGCCATACGAGAATCCGCCCTTCATCAAACAACGATTGGTGCAAAGTAACCTGGCCCCTTTGCACCAACTTGGTGCGAAGGGGCCAGGTTAGTTTGCACCATAGCAAAAAGGGGCAAAGTCATCTGTTAGCTTTGCCCCTTCCTTAGCTTGATTTACTCATCCATGAGATAGTAGTGGCCCAGCGCGTCGGCACCCAGGATGGCGTTTGCGACCATCTCGGGCGTCACCTCAAAGGGCATGTTGCACATGGTGTCATCGGGTGCGCAGGCGGCCTCGGCAACAATCATGGCCTGCTCGCGCGTAAGCTCGGCAACGCCAAGTTCCTTCATCGTGACCGGCAGGCCAAGCTCAATGCAGAAGCCCAAGACTTCCTCGAGCTTCTCGGTCGGGGCATCCTCGAGTACCAGCTGGACGATAGTGCCGAAGGCGACCTTCTCGCCGTGATACATGCCGTGGCACTCGGGCAGCATCGTCAGACCATTGTGGATGGCATGAGCAGCGGCAAGGCCCGAGCTCTCAAAGCCAATGCCCGAAAGCAGCGTATTGGCCTCAATGATGTGCTCGACGGCAGGCGTGAGCGCGCCCTTCTCCAGCGCGACCTTGGCCTTGACGCCATCGGCCATAAGCGTCTCGTAGCAGAGCTTGGCGAGCGCCAGACCGGCCATTCCGCCCTTGCCGCCGGCGCAGGTGCCGCCGTCGGCATCGTGCGTCGCCTGAGCCTCGAAATAGGTTGCGAGCGCATCGCCCATACCGGAAACCGTCAGGCGCACCGGGCTCGCCGCGATAACCGTCGTATCCATAAGGACGATATTGGGGTTTGCCTTAAGGAAGAGGTATTTGTCGAACTGGCCGTCATCGGTATAGAGCACCGAAAGCGCCGAACACGGGGCATCGGTCGAAGCAATGGTGGGGCAAATGATAACCGGGGACTCCAGGTAATAGGCGACGGCCTTCGCGGTGTCGAGGATCTTGCCGCCACCGACGCCGACGATGATGTCGCAACCGTTGTCGCGAGCGAGCGCAACCAGGCGATCGACCTCGCCCTTGGAGCACTCGCCGTTAAAGTCCTCAAACAGCAGCTCGGCCTTAGCCTCGGTAAAACCGCCCTCGATCTTGGCACCGACGCGCTTCTTGCCCGAAGGCGTCACGATGACGAGGGCCTTAGCGCCGAGCGGCTCAACGTAAGAGCCGAGCTTGGCGAGCTCGTCCGGACCCTGGATGTACTTGCTGGGGCTATTGAAAATTGCAGCCATAACTATCCCATTCTCTAAAAGAAAAAAGAAAGGGGCTCCGTACAGATACGTGCGGAGCCCCTCGTTACGATAACAAGAGTCGATTAGAAATCGATGTCGGTGTCGTAGTAGCAGGCCTTGAGGATCTTCTCGAAGTCGGCAGCCTTGGTCTCACGCGGGTTCTCGGGCGTGCAGGCGTCCTGCTCGGCGTTCGCGGCGATCTCGGGCAGCTTGGCGAGGAACTCCTCCTCGGAAACCATCTGCGGGTTCTCGGCGTCGACCTTCACGCCACCATTCGCGTAATCCTTGATGGACTGCGGAATGTTGAGCTGGTCGTTGAGGTCGCGAATCTTCTGGACGAGTGCAGCGATGAGCTCCTCGTTGGTCTCGCCGGGAAGGTGCAGGATCTCCTTGGCCACGTAAGCGTAACGCTCGGCAGCACGGGGATCCTTGGAGTTCCACTGGATGACCTTGCCCAGGTACATGGCGTTAGCAGCACCGTGGATGATGTGGCCGTTCTCGAAGGCAGCACCGGTCTTGTGAGCCATGGAGTGAACGATGCCGAGCAGGCCCGAGGAGAAGGCGATACCGGCGATGCACTGAGCCTCGTGCATGTGCTGACGGGCCTCATGGTCGCCAGCATAGGACTTGGGCAGCCACTCGACGATCTCGCGGATGCCGTGCAGAGCGTTGGCATCGGTGAACATAGAGGCGCAGGTGGAAACGTAGGCCTCCATGCAGTGGGTCAGAGCGTCCATGCCGGTGTGAGCGCACAGCTTGGCGGGCATGGTGTAGGTGAGCTCGGGGTCGACGATGGCGACATCAGGGGTGATGTTGAAGTCGGCCAGCGGGTACTTGATGCCCTTGGCGTAGTCGGTGATGACGGAGAAGGCAGTGACCTCGGTAGCGGTACCGGAGGTAGAGGAGATGGCGCAGAAGTGAGCCTTCTGACGCAGCTCGGGGAAGCTGAACGGCTGGATGATGTTATCGAAGGACTCCTCGGGATACTCGTAGAAGACCCACATGGCCTTAGCGGCATCGATGGGCGAGCCGCCGCCGATGGCGATAATCCAGTCGGGCTCGAACTCGCGCATGGCCTCGGCGCCCTTCATGACCGTCTCGATGGACGGATCGGACTCGACGCCCTCGAACAGCTTGACCTCGAAGCCGCCCTCTTTGAGGTCGGCCTCGACGTCCTGCAGGAACCCGCCGCGGCGCATAGAGCTGCCGCCAGAAACGATGATGGCCTTCTTGCCCTTGAGGTTCTTCACCTCGTGGCGAGCGCCCTCACCAAAGTACAGATCGCGAGGATTGGTAAAACGTCCCATACTGTGCCTCCTAAACAAGCCCCTCTTAGACTTGCGTATATAACGGAGCACCCAATTGGCTCCGTTAGGACCGGTTTGCGCGTTGCCGGCGATGACAATGCGCGATGTCTAAACGTCTCAACGCTCAGACAAACACTATTTTACCGTTCTGGTTGGTCAGTTATTCACCTAAAGCCGCCAATGATGAAACGTTTTTTCTATCCCTGAAGACCCTTGTGCGGCATTCATACTCCCAAGCTGGGCAAACGTTTTATCAAGGTTGACTACATATCCTGGGCAGGACGGTGCCCCTCCAAAATATGCACCGTTCGCCGCCAAAAATCGACCGTTTGCGGCACCGTGATACCACTCGGTCGTCCAAGGTGCCGACATTTGTGCGACATCCGTCTTCGTGGTGCAAAGGTGCAAGTCCAAGTGCGGCACCCCCGGTGTGCCACATGCGGGTAAACTAGAACCTTATATAGAAACATTTGAACCCTAACCGCAGCAAAGGAGGCCCCATGGCATTCGATCCCATTCAAGAGGATTGCCATCGCCTCGTTCTTGAGGCCTTGCGCCGCGACAATATCCCGCTCACCGACGCTGCCGCCGTAGAGCGTCTGATGGAACAATTCACCCGCAACCCCGCACCGCTCATCGTGCACGACCGCGACCGTGCCGGGCACCTCATTGCCAAGGTGGTCGAGGCTGTCGACTACCGCATTCCCTTTATCCCTGACGATACCCAGGCAGAGCAAGAAGAGACAGCTGCCGAGAACATGCTCCGCGAGGCGGCCGCACTCGATCCGGCCAACTGGGACGCTCAGCGCATGCTGACGGCACTCACCGCCGAATCCAACGAGGAATACGTACAGTACCTGGTGTCCAAGTGCGATGAGGTCGAGCACGACCTAGCGCTCAAAATCGCCTCGGCCCAGGACCCCTACGAGCGCGAGGCCGCAGGCGACCTTACGCGCCGCCCCTATCTGCGCTGGCTTGCCGCCTTGGCATCGCGCGCCCTCATTAGCGGCCGCTATCGCATGTCGCTCGAAGCCGCGAATCGCAGCTTGGACTTTGCGCCCAACGACCCCGCTGGTGTCCGCCACACCGCGATGCTCGCCATGGCAAAGCTCGAATACCCCGCCGAGGAGCTCAAGCGCTTTCGCTCCGCACACTCCGTGCCGTACCTCGCGAATACCCCACTGCGCCGCCGCCCCAAAGATGCGGAGCGCGACTTGGACCCGTGGACGCTCATCGCGCTGATGAGCACGGCTTGGCGCGAACTGGACTACGAGGGCGCCGAGCACTACCTGCGTATCCTTGTGCGCTCGTGTCCGCACGCAGCCGAGGCACTCTACTTCCAAACCGAGTTTCCCGATGGCGTCTATGCCCGCGTCAACGTGGGTGTGGGCTCCACCGACGAGCTTGTCCTTGCGCTGTCCGAGGCGACGCCGGTACTGCAGGAGGGCCTGGGCGCCCCCGACAACGCCAGCTTTGCCGCCTGGGTCGCCACCAACGACATCGTGCGCTCCCAAATCGACGAGCGCATCCTGCGCGCAGCCGAGCAGGGGCTTCCATTTAAGGGAGGAGACCTCTAATGGATCCGAGCGTCTACATCCCCGCCTACCTGGAGCGCACCTATCTGGCGTCGCACCCCGAGCTCACCGATGCAGCACGCGAGCTTGTCCATAACGACATTAGTGCGAATCCCCAAAAGTACGCGCAGTCCGAGCATGCCCAGGCGCTGCTGTCCTATGCCGGTGTTCATCGCCACCTGCTCGACGAGCTCCATCGCATCGAAGATATGGGCAGCGACGAGGAGTTTGAGCAGACGCGCAATCGCCTGTTCGACGACATGCGCGATGAGCTGCTCAAGATTGTCCGCGTCGACGCACTGACCGTCGACGCGCAGCTGCTCGCCATCATCCTGGCCGACACACCCGTTGACGCCTGCCTGGGCGACCTGATGAAGCTCGAGGCAACCACGGCCGATTACCTGCAGCAAAGCGTGCCCGGGTTCGATATGGAGGCCCCGCACTACTGGGCCAACAAAGTTTTGACGGACGGCGTGACGGCGGCAGAGCTCACCGTGAGCGAGCCGGCGCTTATCGGGTGGCTTCACACACTCGAGGCCATCTCGCAGCTGTGCATGGCGAGCGCCCGCTACCGTGCTGCCGTCAACTATTCTCGCCGTGTTCTTAAGGCGGAAGGCTATCCCACCCGAGCGGCAGGCACCGTGTTACTCGCCCTCGCTCGCTTGGAAGACGAGGACGGCTTTTTTGCCCTGGCCCACCAGCTCGAGGAGCAGATGGGGGCCGATGCCCTCGAGAACTCTCCTTGGTATCTGCTCGCCCGCACGATTCTGCTGTTCAAAACAAACAAGATGCGCCCGGCGACACGCGCGCTGCGTGAGTTCGCCAACCGCTGCGAGGGTGGCGCGTTCTTCTTACTGAACCCCATGTACCAGACACCGTACCTTCCCTGCCGGCCCGAGCCACACGATCCCTGGGATCTTTCGCACCAGGCCGTTTGGGAAGCGGACGGTATTATCTCGGACACTCCCGACTTTGCCCCCTGGGCCAACGCCTGCGAAGATGTATCGCAGCTTGCCCAGGAATTTGCGCGCCGCTACGGATTTTAGTGACGCACTCGACCCGACCATGTCGTTTACGTTAGGAACGGTTTCATGAACCTCCGCTCATCTCTTGCCTGCACCTCGAGCGATATCGCTCGCTGGGGGCTGCGCTCCGTCCTTAAGCGCCAGGGCGGCGTACTCCCCGGCCGCATCGCCATGAAGATCGACCCCGAGTTGCTGAGCGACCTCGCTGGCCTTGTCGACCGCAGCGTGGTGATCACCGGCACCAACGGTAAGACCACCACCTCCAACCTCATCGCCGACGCCGTTGCTGCCAGCGGTGCTGCCGTGGTGTGCAACCGTGCCGGCAACAATATGGAGCCTGGTGTGGTAGGTGCTCTACTCGAGGCCCGCGGCGGCCTTAAACACACCAGCAGCGGCAAGCGCGTGGGCGTTTTTGAGTGCGATGAGCTTTACACCGTACGCGTTCTGCCCAAGCTCAAGCCGACGTACTTTGTGCTGCTCAACCTGTTCCGCGACCAGCTAGATCGCTATGGCGAGATCGATCACACCCAGGAGGTCATCGCCCACGCGTTGGAGCTTTCGCCGGCAACGACGCTCATCTACAACGCCGACGACCCGCTGTGCGCCTCGATTGCCGCGCGCGTTCCCAACGCGAGTATTGCCTTTGGCATCGATGGCGCCACCAACACCGAGTCCGACCGTATTAGCGACTCGCGCTTTTGCTCACAGTGCAACGCCCCGTTGGAGTATGACTACGTGCAATACGGCCAGCTCGGCGCCTACCATTGCCCCTCGTGCGGCTGGGCCCGCCCTGTGCTTGTCCGTCGCGTGACGGGCGTGGAGCTCGGCTGCGACGGCTACGGCTTTGACCTGGTCTTTGGATCTGCGCCCGACGCGGCTGCCGTACACATCGCCACACGCTACAACGGCCTGTATATGGTCTACAACGTAGCCGCAGCCTTCTTCGCTGCCCACGAGCTGGGCGTGGACGCGGCGCATCTGCAGCCCACGCTCGATGCCTACATCCCCGCGGGCGGGCGTATGGGCCGCTGGGAGATCGCCGGCCGTACCGTCGAGGCAAACCTGGCCAAAAATCCCGTGGGTTTCGATCGCCAGATTCAGTCCATTAAAACGGCAGGCGGCAGACTCTGCGCCTTCTTCCTCAACGACAACGATGCCGACGGCCACGATGTATCGTGGATCTACGACGTCGACTTTGAGCGCATCGCCGACACAACGGGACTTGTCGCCTTTGCCGGCGGCACGCGCGCGCACGACATGCAGGTGCGCCTCAAGTACGCCGGTATCGATGCCACGATTATCTCGAATATCGAGCAGGCGATCGGCGCCGTGGCAGACGAGGAGGCTGGCGACACTTTCTATGCCGTCGCCAACTACACGGCCTTTCCGCCGCTGGTCAAGGAGCTCGATGGGCTCAAAGACACCGATGCGGCTACGGTTGCCGCCCACGCCGCAACGTGCGCCGATGGCAGCGCCGTCCCCGTCGGCGTCGCGCCGGTCGAGCTTTCACGCCCCCTGCGCATCGTCTATCTGTATCCCGACGCCCTCAACCTCTACGGCGACGGCGGCAATGTCATCGCCCTCGAGCGCCGCTGCACCTGGCGTGGCATCCCCGTTCGCGTGGACGAGGTTCGCATGGGCGAGGTGCTCGATCTCGCCGACGCCGACATCGTCATGATGGGCGGCGGCTCCGATCGCGACCAGCTGGCCGTGGCGCACGAGCTTCTCGCTCAAAAAGACAAGGTCGCGGCCTATGTTGAGGACGGCGGCTCGCTGCTTGCTATCTGCGGCAGCTATCAGCTGCTCGGCCGTTCGTACTATATGGGCGAGAATCGCGTCGAGGGCCTGGGCGTCATTGCCGCCGAAACCGTGCGCGGCTCCGACCGCCTGATCGGCAACGTCGCCGTCAAGACCGACCTGGCACCCGAGCCCTTTGTGGGATTCGAGAACCACGGCGGCCGCACCCTGCTCGACGCAGATGCCACGCCGCTCGGAACGTCCGTCGTTGCGGGCACCGGCAACAACGGCGACGATGGCTTTGAGGGCATCATCTACAAGGGCGTCATCGGCACGTACCTGCACGGACCAGCGCTACCCAAGAACCCCGAGCTCGCCGACTGGCTCATTACCCACGCCCTCGAGCGCCGCGGCGATGCGCAGGCCACAGCCCTGCTGCCGCTCAAGCCCCTCGACGACATCTACGAGCGCGCCGCCCACGACGCCGCCATGAAGCTCCTCCCCTAACGCCCCGCCACCACAAAGGGACAGGCACCTTTGTGGTGGTTTTTCAGTTTGCCAACGATATGTGAACGGCTAAAAAAGTCTGCTATACTTTTTCCAGCTGTCCCCATCGTCTAGCGGCCAAGGACGCCACCCTTTCAAGGTGGATATCGCGGGTTCGAATCCCGCTGGGGGCACCATTTGAGATGTGAAGCCCGTTACCAATTCGGTAGCGGGCTTTTTGCTACCGATATGCCGGGATTCGAACCCGACAGGGTGCGGAGCTGAGGAAACGCGCAAGCGTTTTCCAGCGCAGCACGCAAGGAGCGAAGCGACGCAGCGAAAGCGGGCGGCGCCAGCCGCACGCGGACATCCCGCTGGGGGCACCATTTGAGATGTGAAGCCCGTTACCAATTCGGTAGCGGGCTTTTTGCTACCCATGCGCCGGGATTCGAACCCGGCAGGGTGCGGATCCCGGCATCATCGCAAGGCCTGTGGTCAAAAAATGGCAAATATGAGTACTGTTACCATTTTAGTTACAGCGATTTCATGCCTTCAGAAGGCGATTTAGCCGTCAGGCGTCCTACGGCGGAAAAATTGCAGACGTTTATCGGCTAAGTACTTGGACATATGTTGCGTAACACTACATATTTTGCAAATAAATAATGTTACAGGACTTGTGACAGTACTCATATTTGACGTTTTTTGCCCATAGCCCTTTATACCTAGGCAAATCGGCGGCAAAACGGGCTTCAAAGCGTCCTTCGCAAACAAAAACCGGGGCCCGCATGATGCGGACCCCGGCTCAATACCGTGACGATATGTCAGTTACGCTCTACACGTAGAACAAGATGTCGTCGTAGGTCGGGACCGGCCAGTAGTCGGCGGCCACGATCTCCTCCATGGCATCCACAGCGGCACGCAGCGCATCCATAGCGGGAACGACCTCGTGCGCGTACACGTTGGCCTGTTCCTGGCCATCGAGAGCCTCGGCCTTCTGATGCACGGCGTCGAGCGCCTTGATGGAGTCGTTGATGGCGGTGATACCGTTGCAGAGCTTGTTGAGCGTGTTCTGCTCGCACTGCATGGCAGCCTCAGCACCGGCGGCACGAATAGTCTCAAGGCCCTTAGCGACCTTGGTGGCATAGGCAGTAATGACCGGGCGATAGGTACGACGCGCCTCGCGAACCATCGTGGTGGCCTCGATGTTCATGAGCTTGTTGTACTTCTCGAGCTTGCAGTCGTAGCGGCACTGGGCCTCGGCCTTGGTCAGGACACCCGTCTCTTCAAAGAGCGCGATGGCCTTATCGGAAACAAAGGCGGGCAGAGCGTCGGCGGTAGTCTTGTTGTTGGCAAGGCCGCGCTTCTCGGCCTCGACGGGCCACTCATCGGAGTAGCCATCGCCGGAGAAGAGAATACGCTGGTGGTCGGTCAGGACCTTCTTGCAGTACTCGAGCGCGGCGTCCTGGAACTCATCCTCGGGCGTGCCCTCAAGCGTGTCGGCGAAGGACTTGAGCGACTTGGCCACGGCGGCATCGAGCACCAGGTTGGAGTCGGAGACGTTCTGCTCGGAGCCGCAGGCACGGAACTCGAACTTGTTGCCGGTGAAGGCGAACGGGGAGGTGCGGTTGCGGTCGGTGTTGTCCTGCATCAGTTTGGGCAGGGTATCGGCGCCCAGGTCGAGCACGCCGCGCGTGGCATGGACGGAAGCCTTGCCATCGATGATCTTCTCGACGACCTCGGTAAGCTGGTCGCCCAGGAAGATGGACATAATCGCCGGAGGGGCCTCGTTGGCGCCCAGACGATGGTCGTTGCCGGCCGAGGCAACGGAGGCACGCAGGAGCTCCTGATAGTTATCGACGGCCTCGATCACCGCGGTGAGGAAGACGATGAACTGCAGGTTGTCGAGCGGGGTGTCGCCCGGATCGAGCAGATTCTCGGACTCGGTGCCAAGCGACCAGTTGTTGTGCTTGCCCGAACCGTTGATGCCCTCAAACGGCTTCTCGTGCAGCAGGCAGACCAGGTCGTGGCGGGAGGCGATGAGCTTCATCTTCTCCATCATGACCAGATTCTGGTCGATGGCCTCGTTGACCTCGCCATAGACGGGGGCGAGCTCATGCTGGCAGGGAGCGACCTCGTTGTGCTTGGTCTTGGCGGGAATACCGAGCGCCCACAGCTCGTCGTCCAGATCCTTCATGTAGGCCGAGACGGTGGGGCGGATAGCTCCAAAGTAGTGCTCCTCGAGCTCCTGGCCCTTGCAGGGAGCGGCGCCAAAGAGGGTGCGGCCGGTGATGACCAGGTCCTTGCGCTTGCGGTAGGCGTCCTTCTTGATCAGGAAGTACTCCTGCTCGTCGCCCACGGAAGGAACAACCTTCTTGGGGGTCTTGCCAAACAGTGCCAGAACGCGCTTGGACTCACGCGAGAGCGCGGTCATGGAACGCAGCAGCGGGGTCTTCTTGTCCAGGGCCTCGCCCGTGTAGGAGCAGAAAGCCGTGGGGATGCACAGGACATCGTCCTTGATAAAGGCGGGGCTAGTGGGGTCCCAAGCGGTGTAGCCACGGGCCTCGAAGGTGGCGCGCAGGCCGCCGTTGGGGAAGCTCGAGGCATCGGGCTCGCCCTGGATGAGGTTCTTGCCCGTAAACTTGGTAATGGCGGTGCCGTCGTGGTTGGGCTCCAGGAAGCTGTCGTGCTTCTCGGAAGTAATGCCCGAAAGCGGCTGGAACCAGTGCGCATAGTGCGTCGCGCCCTTGGAGATGGCCCAGACCTTCATGGCATGGGCAACGGCGTTGGCCACATCCAGGTCGAGCGGCTCACCGCCCTCGAGGGTTGCAGCAAGGCGCTTCCAAATGTCCTTGGGGAGGTAGTCCTTCATGACTTCCTCAGAGAACACCATGGTCCCGAAGCGGTCAGTAAGTTCGGCCATACGGAACTCCCTTCGTATCGGCACCGCGTGAGAAGCGGTGTTGATTACTAACAAACGAGTCATAGCTTAGACTCGCCGTGTTTCCGCGACATTACCGTTATGTTGCTGTCGCGAAACCAATCAATGAGGTTACCCTATCGGGGCGGCGTTGCCACCCTCAACAGCCAATCAACTGTATAAATTGCAGACCTTTCCCCATGGTTTAAGGGTAGTCAATTTGAGATGGAGCTCCATTAACTGGTATTTCACATCAGATACCAGTCTTTATAGCCCCATCCTAGATTGACCGCCCTGTTATAGGGAATGCCGATAGCAAGGCATCTTTGATTGGTATCCTCAAATAGCGAGTGAAACTCCACCGTGGCACAGTGGTGCTGTAGAATCCTTACAACACATCACACTATTACGTATCTAGAGGAGCACGATATGCGCGTCGACGAGGTTTTTAGGCAGGCAGCATCCCAGGGCACCGCGCCCATTTCGTTTGAGATGTTCCCGCCCAAGGGCGAGCTCACCCTCGACACGGCTCGCGAAGTGGCAGGCAATCTGTGCAAGCTTTCGCCGAGCTTTGTCTCGGTCACCTGCTCGGCCGGCGGTTCGGGCAACGGTGCCACCACCGCCCCCATCGCGCATATGATTACGAGCGAATTCGATACACCCTCGGTGGCACACCTTACCTGCGTGGGCCGCTCGCACGCCGATATCGCCGCTAAAATCGACGAGTATCGCACCGCCGGCGTGGAAAACATCCTGGCCCTGCGTGGCGATCTCCCTGCCGGCGCGACCGAGGACGACAAGCCCGCCTCGGACTACGCCTACGCCCGCGACCTCATCCCCGAGCTCGTCGACGCCGGCTTTTGCGTAGGCGCCGCGGCCTACCCCGAGGGCCACATTGCCTGTGAGGACCTCAACGCCTCGGTCGAACACCTCAAGCAAAAGCAGGACGCCGGCGCAAGCTTCTTTGTGACGCAGCTCTTCTTTGATAACGAGTGCTTCTATCGCTTCCGCGAGCTTGCCGACAAGGCCGGTATCACCGTGCCCATTACCGCGGGCATCATGCCGTTTATGGGCAAGTCGCAGATCAGCCGCATGGTCTTTATGTGCGGCGCGTCGCTGCCCTCCCCCGTCATCAAGATTCTCGCCAAGTACGAGAACGACCCCGAGAGCCTGCAGGCAGCCGGTGTAGATTATGCCGCCCGCCAGCTTTGCGACCTCAAGGAGCACGGCGCCGACGGCCTGCACCTGTACACTATGAACCGTCCTGCGATCGCCGCGACCATTATGGAGCGCCTGGGGTAATGGAAAAACCGCACATCGATACAACCGCTGTCGAAGTGCCGGCCGACCTTGCGTCGCCGGCGCTTTACCGTGTCGATGCTGCGCACCATCCCCGTGTCGACCGTGCCGAGATGCTGCGGTATCTGGGTTACGGCGGCCAGCAGATTGAGCCCGAGCTGTCGCAACGTATTGAGCTTGTGGTCGAGCGTCTGGAACTTGACATTGAGCCCCGTGGCGTGCGCCGCGTATTTGCCGTCGATGCCACGGGCGTGGACGAACAAAGTGAGCCTTGCATTCGCTTGGTCGGCACCAACGTTGAGCTGCGAGGTCGCGATATCTATCGACATCTCAAAGATGCCCGCTTTGCCGCGCTCATGGCATGCACCCTCGGCATGGACGCCGAGCGTCGCCTGCGCACCACGGGAGCCCAACATCCCCTGGAGGGCGCCGTGCTCGACGCCGCGTGCTCCGCCTACGTGGAAGCCGCCGTTGAGCAAATGGACCAGCAGGTCAAGACGGACGCCGCCGTTCATGGGCTCGCTGGCAACTGGCGCTTTAGTCCCGGCTACGGCGACTGCCCGCTCTCGGCCCAGCGCTCGATCGTCAATGCGCTCAACGCCACGCGGCTCATCGGGCTTACCGTCACACCCACCAGCCTGCTCATGCCCACCAAAAGCGTGACCGCGGTGATCGGCCTATTCGACGGCGAAGTCCACGACGCCCAGAGCCGCCCCACCTGCAATATCTGCCGCATGCGCGAGCACTGCCGCTTCCGCGCCGCCCACACCACCTGCTATTCCAGCCATTAGGAGCCCTCGATGTTTACTCCGCTTATCACTCATGATTCTGACGGCACTGCATTGGCGGCACCCGTTGATGCCGCACGTCGCAACGGTGCCACGTACAAGACGCGCACGATCGACGATCTGCGCATTAAGGACGATCGCCTGCGTGCGGCCATCGAGGGCACGGGCCACCTACTGTTCGACGGCGGCATGGGCACCATGCTGCAGGCCGCCGGTATGAAGGCCGGCGCCCTGCCCGAGCTGCTCAACTTTGAGGAGCCCCAGGTCATCACCGACATTCAGCGTCAGTACGTCGAAGCCGGCTGCGACGTGATCACCGCCAACACCTTTGGCGCCAACGCCCACAAGCTCGACGGCGCCGCCACCGTGGCAGACGTCTTTGCCGCGGCAGTCGCCTGCGCCCACTCGGCCGGTGCCCACTACGTCGCCGGTGACATCGGACCCATCGGCGCACTGCTTCGCCCCTTAGGCACCCTGAGCTTTGACGAAGCCTACGACCTTTTTGCCGAGGAGGTGCGCGCCGGCGTCGCCGCGGGTGTGGACCTCTTTATTATTGAGACTATGACCGACCTGGCCGAAATCAAGGCGGCGGTCCTCGCCTGCCGCGAGAACTCCGACCTTCCTGTCTTTGCCACCATGACCTTTGAGGAAGACGGCCGCACCTTCTTGGGCACGAGCCCCGAGGTCGCCGCCATCACGCTCGACGCCATCGGCGCCGACGTTTTGGGCATCAACTGCAGCCAAGGACCGGCCGAGCTCCGGGGACTCGCCGCACGTATGCTCACCGTTACCGACAAGCCCGTTATGGTGCAGGCCAATGCAGGACTCCCCCATGTGGACGACGACGGCAACACCGTCTTTGATATCCAAGCCCCCGAATACGCCGAGGCCGTCGCCGGCATGATCGCCGATGGCGTGAGCGTCGTCGGCGGATGCTGCGGCACCACGCCGGCGCACATGGCAGCGCTGCGCACGCTCATCGACAACCACACGCCCAGCCCGCGCCGCCGCAAGCCCAGCATGTCGGTCACGAGCGCCCAGACGGTCGTGGACCTTCCCTGCGACGGCCACAAGATCGCCGTCATCGGCGAGCGCATCAACCCCACCGGCAAAAAGCGCCTGCAGCAGGCCCTACGCGACGGCGACCTGGATTACGTCGTGAGCCAGGGCATCAGCCAGCAGGAGCAGGGCGCCGACATCTTGGACGTCAACGTGGGCCTGCCCGAGATCGACGAGGTCAAGATCATCCAGCAGGCAACCGAGCAGCTCCAGGGCTCCACGCTGCTGCCGCTGCAGATCGACTCCACCGATCCCGCCGCCGTCGAGGCCGCCGTGCGCCGCTACGCCGGCAAGCCCATCATCAACTCGGTCAATGGCAAGCAGCAGATCATGGATGAGATCTTTCCGCTGGTCGCTCACTACGGCACCAACGTTGTCGGCCTTACACTCGACGAAGGCGGCATCCCCGATACCGCCGAGGCTCGCTTCGACATCGCCGAGCGCATCGTGGCCGAGGCTGCCCGCTACGGAATCGGATCGGACCGCATCCTCATCGACTGCCTGGTCATGACCGCCTCGACCAACCAGCGCCAGGCCGAGCAGATCCTGCGCGCCATGTCCCTGTGCAAGGAGCGCTTGGGCGTCAAATGCGCGCTCGGCGTGTCGAACATCAGCTTTGGCCTGCCTGCCCGCCCGCTGCTGGGCTCGGTCTTTTTGGCCGCCGCCTTTGGCGCGGGCCTGGACGCCCCCATCATGAACCCGGGCTCCAAGCGCTTTATGGATACCGTCTACAGCTATCGCGTCTTGAGCGTTGAGGACGAGGGCTCGACCGGATACATCGAGCGCTACGCCGGCTGGACCGACCCGTACAAGATTGCCGCCAACCCGGCGGCCGCTCAGTCAGCATCGAGCGATGCCGCGCCTGCCGCAAGCACCACCGCAAGAGCCGATGACGACCCCATCCGCCACATGGTCGTCTCGGGTCGCAAGGGCGAAATCGCGACCGAGACCGAGCGCCTGCTGGCCGACCACGACGCCATGGACCTCATCAACAACCACTTTATCCCCGCCCTCGATGAGGTCGGAGTCCTCTTTGACCAGGGAAAGTTCTTCTTGCCGCAGCTCATGGCCTCGGCCGAGGCCGCGCGCGTGGGCTTCGATACCATCAAACGCCTGATGCCCGCCGGCGAGATTGCCGACAAGGGTAAGATCTGCGTGGCCACCGTCAAGGGCGATATCCACGACATCGGTAAGAACATCGTTAAGATGCTGCTCGACAACTACGGCTACACCGTCTTTGACCTAGGCCGCGACGTCGACCCGCAAGAGGTGCTCAAAACCGTCAAGGAGCGCGACATTAAGCTCGTCGGCCTCTCGGCGCTTATGACCACCACGGTCGTCGCCATGGAGGAGACCATCAAGCTGCTTCATGCCGAGGTCCCAGGCGTCAAGATCATCGTGGGCGGCGCTGTGCTCACCCCCGAATACGCCAAACAGATCGGCGCGGACTACTACGCCAAGGACGCCGCCGAGAGCGCGCGCATCGCCGAAGAGGTCTTTGGGCAGTAACACAACGGAAACAACCGAGCACCAAAACGTGCCGCATGCGCCACTTGGCACGTGCGGCACGTTAGAATAGATAAAACTATGCTCGTTTTGGCAGATAGGAGCGCAAGGATGGCGATCACGCCCGCAGAAATCGCGGAAACCCGCGGCATGGTTGAGGAGCAGAACCTCGACATCAGGACCATCACCATGGGTGTTTCGCTCATGGGTTGCGGCGACGAGAACCTCGACCGCATGTGCACGAAGATCTACGACCACGTGACGCACACGGCTGAGCATCTGGTCGAGACCGCCGAGAACCTCGAGCGCGAGTACGGTATCCCTATCGTCAACAAGCGCGTCTCCGTCACCCCGGTGGCGCAGATCGCCGCTTGCTGCAAGGATGAGGACCTCACCCCCATCGCGCACGCCCTCGACCGCGCGGCCGAGACGCTCGGCATCGATTACCTGGGTGGCTTCTCCGCGCTCGTCCAGAAGGGCATCGGCGACGCCGACCGCCGCGTCATCCAGTCCATCCCGCAGGCGCTCGCCACCACCAGCCGCGTCTGCTCCAGCGTCAACGTCGCCAGCCTGCGTGCCGGCATCAACATGGACGCCGTACTCATGGCTGCGCAGACCATCATCGACGCCGCTAAGCTCACGGCCGACCAGGACTCCGTCGGCGCTTCCAAGTTTGTCTGCTTTGCCAATATGGTCGAGGACTCCCCGTTTATGGCGGGCGCCGTCCACGGCGGTGGCGAGGCCGACGCCGTCATCAACGTTGGCGTCTCGGGCCCCGGCGTTATGGCCGCAGCCCTGGAGACGCTGCCCGATTCCGCATCGATGATGGAGGTCGCCGAGAAGATTAAGCAGACCGCCTTTAAGATCACCCGCGCCGGTGAGCTCATGAGCCGCGAGGCCGCCCATCGCCTGGGTGTCGAGAAGGGCATTGTCGACCTGTCGCTGGCCCCCACGCCTGCCATCGGCGACTCCGTTGCCCGCATCCTCGAGATCATCGGTGTTGGCACCTGCGGTGGCCCCGGCACGACCTGCGCACTCGCCATGCTCAACGATGCCGTCAAGAAGGGCGGCGTCATGGCCAGCTCCAGCGTGGGCGGTCTCTCCGGCGCTTTTATCCCCGTGTCCGAGGATGCCGGCATGATCGCCGCCGTCGAGGCTGGCGCGCTTTCGCTCGAGAAACTCGAGGCCATGACCTGCGTGTGCTCCGTTGGCTTGGACATGATCGCCATCCCCGGTGACACCCCGGTCGAGACCATCGCCGGCATCATCGCCGACGAGATGGCTATCGGCGTCATCAACAACAAGACCACGGCCGTCCGCGTGATTCCCGCCATTGGCAAGGGCGTGGGCGACTGCGTCGAGTACGGCGGCCTGTTTGGCCGTGCGCCCATCATGCCGGTGAACCCCAACGCCGGCACCGTGCTCGCCCACCGTGGCGGACGCTTCCCGGCGCCGCTGAACTCGCTCAAGAACTAGCTGAGGGGGACTGGCGAGGAGCCCCGGGGAGGGCAAATATATAAGGTCGCCTGCTCGGACAGTCCTGACTCGCACGGAGAGCACATTAAGTGCTCTCCGGCTCGTGCGGAACTCGCGATCGACCTTATATATTTGCCCTCCCCGGGGCTCCCGCACAACGGGACCTCGATTGAGTTCTATCCCGGTTGCAGTCGCTTCGCTCCTGCACCACATGGTCGATACGGCGGTTTGGCGTTGGATCAATTCTTTCTGATATATGCTGGTTGCGGCTCTTCTTTTGGGAGGAGTCGCTTTTTTGTTGCTAGGAGGTTGGCCCGTGGTTGATGGGGATGCTCGCTCTGAGCTTCTTTCTGCTGATTGGAATGACGAATGGATGCGCTTGCAAGCTGATCGGCATCGGGCTGATGATCCTTTTGAGTAGGATAAGCGGGCTCGGCATTTTCGGCCATTGGAGACTGCCCCGTATGCTCGGGATTTTATAAAACTGCTGGCGCTTGAGCCTGGTGAGTCGGTGCTCGATATGGGGTGTGGGGCTGGGTCGATTGCTATTCCGCTTGCTCAGGCTGGGCATCCTGTGATTGCTGCTGACTTTTCCCCTGCTATGTTGGGCACGCTTGATGCTGGCATTGAGTACTATGGGCTCGAGGATCGCATTACGCCGCTTGAGCTCGCTTGGGATGATGATTGGGATTTGGTTGGACCGGTCGCGAAAGCGGTGGATGTTGCCTTTGCCAGTCGGTCAGTTACGACGACCAATCTAAAAGGCGCGCTTGCCAAGCTTGATCGTACGGCTCGTCGGCGTTGTGCTGTCACGATGGTCGCCAACTCCAGCCCGCGCTATGACCTGCACCTGATGAACGCCATCGGTGCCTCGGTTACCTGCAGTAATGGCTTTGTGTATGCTTTTAATATCCTCATTCAGATGGGTGCCCTGCCGCAGGTTACGTACTTTGAATCGCCTCGTCGCGATACCTTCGATAACCTTGAAGCGGGCGTAGCAGATTTTTCCCGTATGCTCGAGCATGGCAACGAGGATAAGGTTGACCGCCTGCGCGACTACATCGCTCAACACATGATTGAGAACCCCCATGCCGGTGAGCCGGGCTCCAAGGGCGTGCCGCAGGGGCGCTATATGCTCGATCATGTCCGCAAGGTTCGTTGGGCGTTTATTGCATGGGAGCCGGTCTCTGCGCCCAGCTCATAGCCCGTTCGCAGCCCGCACCGCCCACCCGCTCGGCATCCGCATTCTTTTTGAACTGGGCGAACGCGCTCCACACACCGCCGTTCCTGCGCTATCGTGGGACAGCTCACGTAGATTAAGGCCCCGTCGCGGGGCGCCCCATACATAGAAAGCGAGAACCCATGGCACTGACAGGAGCACAGGTCAAGCAGCTTCGCAGCATGGCCCATCACCTCAACCCCGCCATCATCATCGGCAAGTCCGACGTCAACGAGGGCACCGTCGAGCAGACGGTCGCCTACCTGGAGAAGCACGAGCTCGTTAAGTGCTCCGTGCTCGATGGCTCCAGCCTTTCCGCCCGCGAGGCCGCCGAAGAGCTCGCTGAGCGCTGCCACGCCGAGGTCGTCCAGGTCATCGGCCGCAAGTTCTCGCTGTATCGCGAGTCCTCGCGCAAGGACATCGAGAAGATCAAGCTCGTCTAAGAGCCAATGATCCGGCGAGCCAACACATAGCAAGCTTACGGGTGCCCAAGTACTTTGGGCGCCCGTTTTTTATCGCTCGACCAGCACGCGATTGAGCCGCCCCTCCACCAAGCGCTCGTATAGACGCCGCGTCTCGGGCTCGGGCACGCCATTGACCTGCTCCCTCAGATGGTGCATATGCCCGCTGTATAGCTCGACGATATCGCGCCGCCGCCCCGCCGCACTGTAGACGCGCATGGCGCAGCGCACCATATCCTCGCGCGCCGTTTCCTGCCGAAGCCCCGACTCCGCCAGCCAAATCGCCGACTGCAGATCGTTTTCTTCTAGAGCGGCATTGGCCCCCTTAATCATGCAATCGATGTACTTTGACTGCATAATGCGTCGCATACGAAAAAGTAGGTGGGATTACAGCCATTGGGAACATACAGCGGTCCGGCATAAAGCTGCTCAATCTTAAGGCACAGTTCAACTAAATGGGGCCCGCGCGCACCCGTGCGATTTCCCAAAACCTCGCGGCTTATCTGGTCAAACAGCCGTACATCGGTCTTGACGTAGTCGCCGTTGAGTCCGATGCATTCATTTTGGATGAGCACGCACGACTTGCCGTCTGGCGTCGGCCCCAAGGCCGACCGCAAGCGCGATATCGTCGAGTACAGGTTGTTGCGGGCGCTATTGAACTCGGCATGGGGCCACAGCTCCATGGCCAGCGTCTCACGATCGACGAGCGCATCCATGCCCAGCGCAAGCCGCTCGGCAAGTGTCGCCGCCTTCTTGCGGCGCCACATTTTGTCCGTGATGGGAAACCCGTCGCGCTCGGCGCGAAACGCACCAAACATGCGAATCTCGATATGGTCGATGGTATCAACGGCTTCAACCTCGCCAGCCTGGAACAGACGCTCGCCCTCCCCTTCCAAATCGTCGCGCAGCGAGTACCGCGACAGCTCGCGCACGGGAAGCTTCTTGCGTATCCTGCCCGCCGGCTCGCCCAGACAATGCATGGCAAGGCGCGCAAAGAGCCGATACGATGGCTCTAGAATCCCCGCACGATTCATGGACATCCAGGCCGCAAGGTCGCTGTCTCGGCCCGCACAGGCCAAATGCAGCGCCACCATCCAGGCTTCTGCGCCACCAACCTGCGTCTGGCTTATATCGAGTAGCTCCGCTTCCTCGCGAACCGAAACCATCGAGGTGTTACGCAGATATGCCGCACGCTCCAGCAGCAATGCGTTATCGCGCATGTACGCAATCGACTCCTCGGCAAGTTTGAGCACTTGGACCGCACGGAACTTTGCATTAACCGGCCGTCCCTCTGCCAGCGACTGCCAGCCTTCTAGCAACAGGCCAAACAGCTGAATCTGGTTGTCGCGCATGCGCACGGCAAAACGATCGAGCTCGTTGAACGCCGCATCGTCGGTTACCGGCAAGCCGGAAAGGAGCCGCCGTGCCGCCAACACCATGCGCACCCAGATAGTCATCGCCTTAAGCCCACGTACGTCGAGCGCCTCCCGCACCACCGTCATCTCGTCGTCGCGCTCGTCGGTTCCCGCAAACGACCCGTCAAAGAGCTCCACCAGCATGCTATCGGCCCGTATAACAATCCCCACGATGTCGAGCTCGCAATCATAGGCCCTGCTCGTTTTGAGCTGCTGTAGAACGCCGCCGTCATCTCCCCGTTCGGTCAGGCATCGCTTGATCTCGATATGCGCAGACAACATATCGAGTGCGGTATGGGATGTCTCGATTTCTGGCACGGCCAGGTTCGTAGGGAGCCCAAGCCCGTTGTCCCCATAGCAAACAGCTGTCAGTGTCTGGGCCACCCTCCATGAGACAGGGTCTATTTCGCAGGCCGCCCGTTCGCCCCCGCGCTCGATAACCGATGCCATATAGCGAGCGAGCTTTGTATTGGACACGCTGACCGCTGCCAGATATACGCCGAGCGCCTCGGCGGGCGTTGGCTCTGGAGCCGGATCGTCGGCATCGATCGTGCCCAGCGCCGCTCGGCAGATATCGGCCCCGTGCCCCGTCAGAGCCAGATCGACCCCATACTGCCCAGCAAGTTCAAGGACCGCTTCACGGTCCAAAAAGGCGTCCGCCAGGCCCATCGCCGCATCGCATCGGCCCGCCTTAAGCAAAATCCGGGCCGCCCTCGGAACAAGTTCGGGGCGGACCTCGGCCACCAACTTACGCAAGCGCAAGCGTCCGTTATCCTCCGTGCCCAGACACGTAAAACTCCGCTCGGCGGGATCCAAGCCAAAGATCGGGTAGTCGCGCACAAAATAGGACTGGTCGACCATCGACAGCCTCACCCCACAGGCCTCGAGTTCTGCGATATTGCCCTCGCCCATCAAAACCATGAGACATGCCACGCAAAACAGCGCATTATTGTCGAGCGAAGCCAGATCGGCAAGTGCCGCGCCATATACGTTGACAATCTCGTTTTCGAGCAGACCGGCTACGTCACCTTGGCCATACAGACCCGTCTGCAATGCCGAAACGAGCTCGGGCACGCCCTGCGTGAGCTGATAAAAGTCAAGCGATGTGCTGATCGAAAACGCCGATGCCCACGCCGAATACTCATAGGCATGCACCTTAAGCATCTGCGCATTGATCTTAACCGAATCGCCCAGCCCATGAATCAGCTGACGATTTGAAGGACGACAGGAGATAAAGACCCCTACCCCCATAGCGCGCAGGCCGCGAATCCTGTCGATGAGGTCTTCGGTATCGTGCTGATCGAGGTTTGGCACATTATCAATCGCGATAAGGGAGTGCGGTTTGTCTTTGAGTTCTTCGGTAACCACCTCGAGCTGCATAAACACCTCGCGCCCAATGGCGCGATCGGCCTCGATAATCCGCACGGGGCCTCGCGTCGGGTCGCATTTAACCTCATGGGTGTACTGCAGCAGCACCGAGGTCTTCCCAAACCCGTCGGGCGCATAAAGAACCACAATGCCGGCCTTTCGGCCCTTGGCGATAAGCTCATTCATCAAGCGTTCGCGTCGCACCATATAGCCTCCGCCCAGCGGCATCAGCTCGAGGTCGTCCATACTGCTCAAATCGTTTACCATGCCCGCTCCTCAACTCGACCGTATGGACACTGTAGCCGCAAGACCATACAAGCCGCGCTATGAATAGAGCGACCTTGTGTTTTAGGTTGTCTTTTGGTACGCAAGCGGCAAGTTTTTGTACAGCGAGGGCCGATTGTTATTAATCCCCCGACTAATCGGTCTTTAAGCAGGTAAATGAGCTTGTCAGCTTGTCCCATCTAAGCGGCAGTGTAACGCAGATGAACAAGGTTCAGCCATGTCATTCAACTCGCCTAGCACCCGCTACCGTCTACGACCTTCTAGTGGCATTTTTGCATAGAATCTGGTATAGAATGAATCAAGCTGTTGGACATCCGGCATTCGTCAAGCTTGCGGCAAGATTTTGGTCAAGTGGGCGGAAAAGGATAGCAAAAAGGCCCCCGCAAAGCGGAGGCCTTAGGCAAGGCTATGTCGAGCTGCAGGATTCGCGCTACTCGCAGAGCGAAAGGGCGGCCTCGTCGGCAACGACAACGCAGTTGGTGTGCAGCTGCAGAATCGAAGCCGGGCACTCGGGCGTAACCGGACCATAGCACATGTCATGCACGGCCTGAGCCTTGGCCTCGCCATTGGCGACGACCAGGATCATGCGGGCATACATGATGGTCTGGGTACCCATGGTGTAGGCCTGACGGGGAACATCGTCGATGCTGTCGAACAGGCGGCTGTTGGCCTGAATGGTGCTCTCGGTGAGGTCGACGCAGTGCGTACCCTTGGAGAAGTGGTCATCGGGCTCGTTGAAGCCGATGTGGCCGTTGTTGCCAATACCGAGCAGCTGCAGATCCGGGTAACCGGCGGCGGCGACGATCTTGTCGTACTCAGAGCAGGCAGCGGCGGCATCGGGGTTGGAACCGTCGGGCACATGCGTGTTGTTCAGGTCAATGTTGATGTGATCGAAGAAGTTCTCACGCATGAAGTAGTGATAGCTCTGGGGATCGTCATGCGAAAGGCCGCGATACTCATCCAGGTTGTAGGTGCTGACCTCGGCAAAGTCGACGTCGCCCTTCTTGTACCAAGCAGCGAGCTGCTTGTAGGCACCGATCGGGGTGGAGCCGGTGGCAAGGCCCAGCACGCAGTCGGGCTTGAGGATAACCTGCGCCGAGATAATATTGGCGGCCTTGCGGCTCATATCCTCGTAGTCTTTAGCTTTAATGATCTTCATTACGCGTCCTTTCTCGTACAAGAGAGGCAAGGCTCCCTTACAAGCACTTGCCCGCGGCCCGCGTCGGCCGCAACCAACGTGTGCGGCCACCAGGGCGAGGTCGCGTAATGTATGTGTCTCGTGTCTAGCCGCGTCGAGGCCCCTGCCCGTCCACGGTGACCCGAAGCTGTTTAGCCTCGGACGTTTCCCATCTTGCCACGGAGGGCGTCCTCTTTCAAGGGCGCCCTCCGTAAACGTGTTTGAATTGTAGGCTAATGGCCACGTGCACTTGCTAGCGCTCGCGAGCAACGATGAGCTGGTCCATCTCTTCGACATGCACACCAACGGAGCCTTTGATGCTCGAGAACTCAACGGAGTTGCACACCAAGATGGGAACCGTCACATCGTAGCCCTCGGCAGCAATTGCCTCGCGATCGAACTCAATGAGTACATCGCCCTTATGGACGATGTCACCCACTTGCGCATGTACGGTAAAGTGCTTGCCCTCGAGCTGAACAGTGTCCAAACCAACGTGGATGAGCACGTCCAGACCATCGGCCGTGTTAAGCGCAACAGCGTGTCCCGTGGGAAAAATGGCCTCGACCTTGGCGTCAGCCGGTGCAATCACACGCGTTCCGGTGGGCCGGATCGCCACGCCCTGGCCCAAAAGGCCGGTGGCAAACGTCTGGTCGTTTACCTCGGAAAGCGGAATGACGTCGCCCGAGATGGGAGCATCCAGCGTAAGGACTCGACCACGCATACCAAAAGACCTTAGGACTTTAGTGAACATGCTCCCCCTCGGACATACCAATCAATCAAAATAACCTTAACAGTTTACCACTTGGCACCGGTTTTTGACCATTAGGGAAGTTCGCGCTTGACAACCTCGACGATGTCGTCGACAACGCGCTGGGTCAGCTCGTGCGTCTCGGCCTCGGCCATCACGCGGACCAGCGGCTCGGTACCGCTCGGGCGCACCAGAATGCGGCCGCGGCCGTCAAGCTCCTTCTCGGCAGCAGCGACGGCATCCCAGATGGGCTGGCAATCGTCCAGACCAGCCTTGTTGTCCGAATGCACGTTGACGAGTACCTGCGGGTACTTCTTCATGATACCGGCAAGATCGGTGAGGGTGCGACCGGTGCGCTTGAGCACGGCCAGCAGCTGCAGAGCCGTCACCAGGCCGTCGCCGGTGGTGTTGTGCTCCAGGAAGATGATGTGGCCGGACTGTTCGCCGCCGATGACGGCGCCGTCCGCGAGCATGCGCTCAAGAACATAACGGTCGCCCACGGCGGTCTGAACCATCTCGAAGCCCTGCTCCTTCATAGCGATGGAGAAGCCCAGGTTGCACATGACGGTCGAGACGATCTCGGAGTTGGCGAGCTTGCCGCGAGCGGCGAGGTCAGAACCGCAGATAGCCAGGATGTAGTCACCGTCGATCTCATTGCCCTCGCTGTCCACGAACAGCACGCGATCGGCGTCGCCGTCGTGGGCCAGGCCGATATCGGCGTGGGTGCGCAGCACGAGCTCGCGCAAGGGCTCAAGGTGAGTGGAGCCGCACTCAACGTTAATGTCGGTGCCACAATAATCGGTGTTGATGGCATGGACCGTGGCACCCAGGCGCTGCAGCGCGGCGGGCGTAGTCTGGCAGGAAGCACCGTGACCGCAGTCGACGGCAACGACCAGGCCGTCGAGCCTCAGGCCATCAAGCGTATCGATGGCGTGGTCGACGTATGCCTTGCGGGCGTCCTTCATCTTGATGATGTGGCCCACGCCGGCGCCAGTCGGCAGCGTGTCGGCAGGCATGGCTTCCTCGGACATGACCCAGGCGCTGATCTCTTCCTCGACAGCATCGGGAAGCTTCATACCCTTGCGGCTAAAGAACTTGATGCCGTTGAACTCCGGCGGATTATGCGAAGCAGAGATGACGATGCCGCCGTCGAGCTCGTTTTGAACAGTGAGCAGCGCCACGGCGGGCGTGGGAATGACGCCGCAGCAATGCGGACGGCCGCCCTCGGCCATAATGCCGGCGGTCAGAGCGCTCTCGAGCATGGTGCCCGAAAGGCGCGTGTCGCGGCCGATGCAAATATCCGGACCAAGGAACTTGGTCGCCGCGCGGCCCAGGCGAAACGCGAGGTCGCACGAGAGGTCGGCATTGGCGACGCCACGGACGCCGTCGGTACCGAAGATGTTCTGGGGCATAGGATCGCTCCTTCCCTAGCAGGCGATATGCAACCGCCCACCCTAGTCGAAAAAGAAAAGCGGGACCCGCCGAGGAATCGGCAGGCCCCGCTTGTACATTGTATCTCGAAAGGAGATAAAACCTTAGCGCTTGGAGAACTGGGGAGCGCGGCGGGCCTTCTTGAGGCCGTACTTCTTGCGCTCGACCACGCGAGCATCGCGCGTAAGGAAACCGGCCTTCTTGAGGTCAGCACGGTAGTCGCCAGCGTTCAGAAGAGCGCGAGCGATGCCCAGACGCAGAGCGCCGGACTGACCGGAGATGCCGCCGCCATCGCACAGAGCGATAACGTCGAACTGACCGGCGGTGTCGGTCACCTTGAAGGGAGCAAGGGCGTTCTCAACGAGCTGATGACGGCCGAAATACTGCTCGGCGTCACGCTTGTTGATGGTCACCTTGCCGGTGCCGGGGACGAGACGGACGCGGGCGACGGCGTTCTTACGACGGCCGGTACCCTGGTAGACAACGGTGTTCTCAGCCATCTTTAAGCCTCCAGCTCAATCTTCGTGGGGTTCTGGGCAGCATGCGGATGCTCGGCACCAGCGTAGACCTTAAGCTTGGTCATCTGGGCACGGCCGAGGGTGGTCTTGGGCAGCATACCGCGAACGGCGCGCTCGATGACCTTCTCCGGGTGCTTCTCCATAGCCTGGCGGAAGCTCTCAGCCTTGAGGCCGCCGTTGTAGCCGCTGTGGCGATAATAGGTCTTCGTGTCGGCCTTGTTACCGGTAAGCTGGACCTTATCGGCGTTGATGACGACAACGAAGTCGCCGCAGTCGCTGTTGGGCGTGAACTGGGGCTTGTTCTTACCGCGCAGGATCATTGCGATCTGGGTGGCAAGACGGCCCAGGACAGCACCATCGGCGTCGACGAGAACCCAGTTGCGCTGGACCTCGCCCTGCTTGGCGTAGTGAGTCGATTTCGAAATCACTTAGACTCCTCCATGTACAGTACGTGTTGTTACAGAGATTCACGGGGCTCTGCAAGTAACCCGTCCATATTACCCCGCTCGCCGTACGAGTCAACAGGTATTTTGGCTCCGACCAGAGTTTCTGCACATGTCATCCACGAGCCGTGATTTTCCAGCTCTTTAGCTGTTGTCATTTTTTGAGGGTTCGCCGTCGCTAGCGCTCAACGAACTCTTGGATTTCCGCGAGCAGGCGCTTTGCCTCCTGACGGCCCTGGATATACAGGTCCAAAAGCTTTGCCGAATCGTGCTCGACATGGCCGACCTCGACCGGCTTTTGCGGAGCAACGACCAGCGCACGGCCCTCGCGCTCATACTTCCACAGGTGCATGCGCTGGATGTTGTAACGGTCGTGGCGCGTCTCGATAGCCTCGAGCAGATAGGGGTAGTCGGCATAGCGGGCGCGCGCGGCAGGCATAAACTCGTAAGGCTTTTTCTCGTACGAGCGGTCCTGCGTGACGATGACGACTGCACGGTCAAAGCCCGCCTCCTCGAGCACATGCTCGATGGGGACCGAATCGGCTACGCCGCCGTCGACGTATTTGTGCCCGTCAATCTCGACCGGCGGCGTCACCAGCGGCAGCGACGTCGAGGCGCGAACAGCGTCGAGGTCAAGTACGGCGCTTTTGACCGGCAGGTACGTGGCGGTTCCAAAGAGCATGTCCGTCGCGACGGCGTACATCTCGATGGGGCTTGCGTCGAACGTCTCGTTGTCAAAGGGATCTAGGCGGTCCTGGACATCGTTGAAGATAAAGTCGTAACCCACAATAGAGCCCGTGGACGCAAACGATGCGGCGCCCATGAAGCGGTTGTCATTGCAGAAAGCCAGGTTGATGCGGTTGGCACGGCCGATCTGGTGCGACTTGTAGTTCACGCCGTTGAGAGCGCCGGCCGATACACCGTAGACAGCCGGAATCTCGACGCCAGCCTCCATGAGAACATCGAGCACGCCTGCGGTAAATTGCCCGCGGAAGCTGCCGCCCTCCAGGACGAGCGCGACCTTGCCAGCGTTCTTTGCCTTATCTTCTGCAGTCATGTTGACCTCCTGCTGTTTCGTTTTGGCTTTCTTCTACCCAGTTTTGGGATAGCGAGCGCATGGGTTTTTCGAGGCGGCAGGTGAAGCGGAAAGTGTGTCCCAGTTTGAGGCGGGATTCCGGGATGCGCTTTCCGCTTGGACCGCCGCTGGGAAAGCGCGTCCCGTTCTGAGCGCGGATTCCGGGATGAACTTTCCGCTAGCCATTCATTTGGAAACTGCATCCCATTCCGAACGAAGATTCCGGGATGTGCTTTCCGCTTGAGCTGCCATTGGGAAAGCATGTCCCACTCTACGGCTCGATTCCGGCTCGCAGTTTCCGCTTGAGGCGCCATCCGGAAACTACGTCCCAGTCTGAGCGCGGATTCCGGGACGTGCTTTCCGCCTGGGCTGCCATCGGGAAAGCGCGTCCCACTCTGCGTCACTGAGGCGTTTTCTTTACGCCCGCGCCCTGCATAGAGTTCGATTCTCCGCGGTGCGGGGGATCCGTTGATGGGTTGAGGCCGGGGTAAGACGCCCGATCGGCATCGCATCTATATCTGGCTGGAGCTTTGCGCGGAGAATCCGCGTGTTCGCTTCGCGAACACGCACCGGCTTCGGCCGCCTGTCGGCGTCCTCGCCCGCGGGCTAAAAACGCTTAGCGTTTTCTTTACGCCCGCGCCCTGCATAGAGTTCGATTCTCCGCGATACGGACTAGAAATAAAAAGGCAGGTAGATATAAGTATCTACCTGCCTGTTACTTATGGTGGAGCTGGCGTTCATTCGGTCGAACACCTCGCCACCTGGACCTATAGCGCCAGGCAGCGACGGATTATCGCCCAAGCCGGCAGAATCGTCAAACGTGAACGCCACGCGCAGGCCGTCGTCATCGTCGGGGCCGCCCAGCACCACGCGCGCCACGAACGTGCGCAGAAGCTGCGCGTCGTCCACCTCGGCGGCGGCCATGCCCTCAAGCCAGAACAGCGCGCGGTCGTAGTCAAGGCGGGCGGCCTCAAGGGCCTCGGCCGTGCGCAGCTCGTCCTTGAGGAGCGCCTGCCGCTGCTTCAGCGCGTCTATGCGCTCCTTGCCGCCCGGCGGCGCGATGCCCGACTCGATGGCCGCCCATATGTTGGAGAACGCCGTCTCGATCTTGGCCAGCTCGCCCTTTATGGTCTCGCTCAAGGGCTTCTCGTCGGCGCGCTCCTCCTCGGCGTCGGCCAGCATGCGAGCGATGCGCTCGCGGCTGTCGGCGCTGCCCAGGGCCTCGCGCACGGCGTCGGCCACGCGCTTCTCCACGACATCGCGGCGCACGGTGCGCCCGCAGCTGCGGCAGCGGTAGTAGTGATAGGGCCTGCCCGACTTGCCCGTGCCGCTGGTGCCGGTCATCAGCCCGCCGTCGCGCCCGTCGTAGAGCTTGCCCGTGAGCGGGAAGTCCCACGCTTCGGTCTTGGCGCGGGGCCTGTGCGAGTCCTCAAGCATCCGTATCACCCTCTCCTCGTCATCCATGGGAACGATGGCGGGCATGCCGCCGGGCACGACCACGCCCGCGTAGCGGTACTCCCCGCCGTTCTCCCGCCGCATCAGTATGCGGCGCACCGTCTGGAAGCGCCACTTGCCGCCGCGCTTGGTGCGGTACGGCTCCCAGGCGCGCACCACGTCGGCCACCGACTTGCCCGACAAGACCATGCGCACGCCCAGGCGGATGGCGGCGGCCTCCTCCTCGTTGACCACGTAGCGCCCGTCCACTATGTCCCAGCCGTAGCGCACGCAGCCGTTGGCCATGCACCGCTCGGCGTTCTTCTGTATGCCGTCGCGTATGCGCTCGCCGTCGAGCGCGCTCTCGTACTCCGCCAGCACCTCCAGCATGCCCAGCTGCAGCACGCCCGCCGAGCCGTCCGAAATGTCCTCGCCCGCGTACAGTATCTCGACGCGGCAGCGGCGCAGCATGATGCGCGCCATGGCCATCTCGTCGCGGTTGCGCATGATTCGGGTAACTTTATATATGACCACGAAATCGAACAGCCCTCGCTTGGCGTCGGCCATCATGCGCTGGAACTCGGCGCGGTCGGTGTTGGTGCCCGTCTGCGCGAAGTCGCAGTACGTGGCCACCACGCGCAGGTCGTTCTCGGCGCAGTAGGCGCGGGACTTCTCCACCTGTATCTCTATGGACTCGCCGCGCTGGTTGTGGCTCGAGAAGCGGGCGTATATCGCCGCGCGCCCGCCCACGGCTACTCCATCTCGTCGGCGGCCTGGAACCACACCACCGTGCCGATCACGCGCACGGGGCCGTCGTCCATGCCGAAAATCATGTCCTCGTAGTCCTCGAAGCTATCCGCCGACAGCATCAGCTTGGTGCTGCCCTTGTACCAGCGGCGCATGACCGCGCGGTAGTCCTCGGTCTCCACCACGGCGATGGACCCGTTGGCGGGCTGGCGGTCGGGGTCGACCAGCACGTGGCTGCCCTCGGGTATGACGCGGTTCATGCAGTCGCCCTCGACCTCCAGGGCGAACGCGCGCGGGTGCCCGGCGCACACCGAGGCGGGCACCTCAACGCGGTGCGCTATCTCCTCCTCGTCGGCGAGCGCGCCGGCGTGCACGCGCCCGAGCGTGAGCAGCGGCACGGTGGCGCTGCTGGCCACCACGGGCATGGCGCCGGAAGGCAAAACAACGCCATCTGTTCCCTCGTCAATAACCTCGCCTTTACTGATATTGAAATAATCCGCAATGCGCTGAACTGCGCCCATGCGAGGCACTGCTCGCCCGTTTTCCCACTGAGATACGGCCATAGCGGAGACGGCGGCAACTTTGCCGAACTCCTCCTGCGTCATGTCGTGCTGCGTCCTAATCCTTCGGATGTTCTCGGCTATGCTCACGTGTCCTCCTTCCGCTGCGACCGTTAAAATCTTTTTACAGAATATGACAAATCTTCTTTACAGTCACTATATGTTTGGTTATAGTCTTAGGCATACCAAGCAAGGAGGTGATTCGATGGAATTGGTTGATGCGCGCAAGAAGGCACGGTACTCACAGGAGGCCGTGGCTGGCCTTCTCGGCATCTCGCGGCCCACGTACGCAAAGATGGAAAGCAACCCCGATAGCGTGACTATCGAGGACGCCAAAAAACTGGCAAAACTTTTCGGCGTGCGTGTGGCTGATATTTTTTTCGGCAGCAACGATAGTTAAACCTATAGATAGGAGAGAAACCATGACCACCAAGAGCCACCAGCCCGAGTTCGTCGCCGAGATCATCGGCAAAACGCTCGACCACCTCATCGACGACCGCAAGCGCGTGGCCGTCAACTTCGAGCTGGCCGAGAACGGCTGCATGGAGGAGACGCACGACAGCCTCAAGCGCCGCATCGCGGCCATGTTGGGCTTCCAGACGAGCGGCATCGAGCTTCTGGAGGCGAGCACGACCTGGTTCGAGCTCGGCGGCATGCAGTTCAACGTCTACAACTCCGTGCAGTTCAGCGTGAACGGCAAGGGCTGGAGCACCGACTTCAAGACCATCGCGCGCGACACCGCGTACGACGAGAAGGAGTAGGCCATGCTGAACGAGGTGACCGTACGGGGGGGGGTTCACCGCCCTCAACGTGAAGAGCGGCAAGTGCGTGCTGCAGTTTGAGCTGGACCCGAAGTTCCGTGACTTCATCCCCAAGCTGGTGGAGTTCACGGGGCAGATGCTCAACATCCACGTGTACGACGACCAGGAGGTGATGTTCGTGGATAGGGACACCGGTGAGGTCGCCTACGAGGACGCCCCGCTGCTTCTGCCGGGCGTCGCGGGCGAATGACCCCGATACAGCGCGCCATGTGCGACGAGTGCGCCGCCATGATGCGCGAGTTCTACAAGGACCCAGAGAACGAGAGGAAGTTCCAGGAATGGAAAAGATCAAGGGAAAGAGGGTGCGCGTCGCAGCCGGCAAGCGAAAGACGCGCACCGCAACGGTTCACTTCCGAACCGAGACCAGTGTAACACCCGAGCAGCGCCGCGAGAGGCTGCAGGCCGTTTTCGCCGCCCTGTTCGTCTGCGCGTGCATCGCCGCCACATGGGCGCTGGAGGCAACAGTATGGCCGAGGTAGACGCCAAGGCCCAGGCCCTCGTGGCCAAGGCGTGCGGCTGGGTTGCCTCGAACCCCGATACATGGGCGAAGCTGCGCCGCATCTGCTACCGCCTGATGCTGGAGGGCCACGTCATCCAGCGCGACAACGTGTACACCCTGGCGTGCCAGAACGGCATGACCGTGAGCGAGGCCAGCGAGTTCAAGCGCGACCACAACCTGTGGAGCGTGCTGTCCCGCTACATGGTGCTGCAGCGCCCCTCCATGCTGGCCGCCGTGAGCTTCCGCCGCACGCCGGTGGACTCCGTGGACCTGGTGGGCACGTGGGAGGCCATCGTGGGCCCAGCCGTTTTCGCCGCCTCCACGCTAACCGAGGCGCAGGGCATCTACGACAGGGGCGCGCAATGAGGTGCACCGTCACGGTCGAGGGCCGAATGCCGAGCCTGAACGACTACATCAGCGCCGAGCGCGCCAACCGCTACAAGGCGGCAGCCATGAAGAAGCGCGAGACGGCGCGCGTGAGGGCGGCGGCCATGCAGCAGCGAGCGCCGCGCTTCGAGCGCCGGGTGACCGTGCGCACCACGTTCTACGAGCCCGACATGCGCCGCGACGCCGACAACGTGGGCTTCGCGCGCAAGTTCGTGCTCGACGGCCTGGTGGCGGCGGGCGTAATCAAGGACGACTCCCGCAAGTACGTGGAGCAATGCCCCGACAGGGTGCTCACCGACAGGGCGCGCCCCCGCGTGGTCGTGGAGGTGAGCGACGAGTGACCCGCCGAGACAAGGGCAGGCCACACAGGGCGTGGCGCAAGGCCGACCTCGACCGCATAGCCGAGCTGGCGGGAAAGGTGCCCGCCCGCGAGATTCGCCGCGAGCTGCGGCTGTCCAAGAACCAGTTGGATAACGCGCGGCGCGTGATCAACGCCAGCGGCGGCCACGTGTCCCTGCGCTGCTACCGCCACCGCCTGGAGCTGTGCCCGTCGTGCGGGTGCCGCAGGGCGACCCTCGGCAAGGACGGCATCTGCGAACCGTGCAGACGCCAGCAGCAGCTTGAGACCATAGAGGCCCGCATAGCCGAGCTGCTGCCGAGGCTGACCGCAGAGGAGCGCCGCACCTACGAGCGCACCGAGTGCGGCCGAGAGAGCCGCGCCGACCCCATGCCGCAGGCCCCGGACACCTCGGGCATGAGCCGCTACGCCGCCGACAAGGCAGCAGAGGCGCACGACGAGGCCATGGAGCGGTGGCTGTGCCGTTACCTGTACCGCAGGGTCAAGGCGGCGCAGAAGCGCAAGGAGCGCATAGAGAAAAAAGTTCCGAAATCCTGAAAAGTTTTTATCACTTTTAGTTTTCCCAGTTAGGAGACCCAAATGCTCACGGAAATCATCAGCAAGACCGTCGCGGACAAGACGGTGGACAGCATCCTGAAGCGCATCGAGCGCGCCGTCCCCGTGCCCGAGCCGGGCGACGGCGGCTTCGACGCCGCCATGCGCCAGGCGTTCAACATGGGGGCCGCCTGCATGGCCGCGCAAATCAAGAACGGCCCCGTGCCCACCAAGCGCATCGCGCTCATGGGCGAGGTGGCCCGCGTGGCGTGCCGCGCCCGCCTGGTGGGCATGGAGTGCCGCGTGGTCGTAGACGAGGAGGCCCGCGCATGCAATCGCTAGAGGAGGTCGCGATCTGCGACGTGTACCCCTACGAGCGCGCCGACGGCGAGCCGATGAACCCGCGCGACTTCACCACCAGGGAGAGCGCCGAGCACATCGCGGGCCTGGCCGCGCAGTTCAAGGCCAACCGCCTCAACCCCGGCCAGCCCGTCATGAAGCCCATCCTGTACAAGGAGGGCGGCATCTACTGGATCATCGACGGCGAGTGCCGCGTGCGCGCCATGCGCTCCATCGGCACCGAGCGGTTCCTGGCCGAGGTCTACGACGACCTGGACGACGCCGAGCTGGCGCGCGTGGAGGCCGCCAAGGCCATGGTGGAGACCGACGCCAAGCTGGGGCTGACCGCCGAGGAGAAGTCGCGCGGCGTGCAGACCATGCTGGCGCTCGACATTCCCGACGAGGAGGTGGCCGTGGCCGCCCGCACCGACGCGGGCACCGTGGCCAAGGCGCGCCGCGCCGCCCGCAGGGTGCAGGACGCCGCCTACGACATGACGCTCGACCGCCTGGCCGCCATCGCCGAGTTCGAGGGCGACGACGAGGCCGTGGCCGAGCTGCGCGACTGCAAGCAGTCCGAATGGCAGCGCGTGTACGCGAGCCTGAAGGCCGAGGCCGAGCAGAGGCGCAACCGCGCCGAGGTGGTGGCGGTGCTTGCCGACGCGGGCGTCGAGTTCGTCGACGAATGCCCCGAGGGCTTCGCCGCATGCCGCACGTTTTCCGACTACCGCCCCGACCTGGCGGCGCTGGACGCCTACGTGGCCGACAACGCGGGCGCGGGGCTTCTGGCCGAGGAGACGTCGTTCGGCGTGACCCTGCTGGCGCCGGTGGCCGAGGGGGCCGACGAGGCCGCACAGGCCGCAGCCCAGCGCAAGGCCGACTTCCAGGCCGCCTACGAGGACGGCGCGAAGGCCCGCCGCGAGTGGCTTGCCGCCCACGCGGGCGACCTCAAGTCGATGCGCCGCACGGCTCTGGCGCTGACCGCGTTCGCCATGGAGACCGAGGCCGTGGAATCGTTCGAGGAGCTGCTGGGCCGACCCATCGACCGCACGCCCACCGAGCTGGCCGCGGCCATGGGCTGGCGGTCAGCGTGGAACATGAGCGGCTGGACGGCCTGGAGCCTCATGGAAGGCGGCAGCTCCGTGTACTTCAACCGAGCGACGGTCGAGAACGTGACCATCACCTACGAGGCCATGAAGGCCGACGGCTACGAGCCGAACGCGGCCGAGACGGAAACCTACGAGGCGTGCATGGCGCGCCTGGGAAGCGAGGAGTAAATGAGCGAAGCAGTTGAGGCCGAGATCATCGAGCCCGAGGAGGCGTCAGAGCTGACCGTGGCGTACTCCCCCGCCGTGATCGAGGCCAATTTCGACGCCCTGGAGGCGCACGTGCGCAGGCTGGTGGCCGACTACGAGGGCGCGACCTACGACATGGGCAAGGACGAGAACGTGAAGGCCGCCAAGCGCGACCGCGCCTACCTCAACGGCATCGCCAAGGAGATAGACGAGCGCCGCAAGGCCGTGAGCCGCGAGTACACGAAGCCCCTGGCCGCGTTCGAGGACAGGTGCAAGGCCGTGGCGGGCATCGCGAAGCAGGCAGCCGACGGCATCAAGGCGCAGCTGGACGAGGCCGAGGAGGAGCGCCAGCTGCGCGCGTACGCCAAGCTGCGGGAGCACTACGAGGAGTTCGCCGGGCTGCTGGCCCCCGTCGTGCCCTATGAGCGTTTCCACGAGAAGCAGTGGACCAACAAGACCTTCGGCGAGGTGAAGGCATTCAAGGCCCTGGAGGCCAAGGTAGAGCGCCTGGCCCAGGATTGGGAAACCCTCAAGGCGCAGTTCCAGGGCGAGCCGTTCTACGACGAGGCCGAGCGCGAGCTGTTCGCCACCCTGGACCTGGGCGCGGCCATAACGGCGGCGCACAAGGCCGAGGAGGAGCGCCGGCGCATCGCCGAGCTGAAGGCGGCCATGGAGCCGGAACCCGTGGAAGAGCCCGAACCCGAACCCGAAGCGGTGCCCGAGCCCGCGGAATGCCAGCCCGCAGAGTTCCCGCAGCCGCTTGAGCAGATGCCCGAGCCGCAGCCCGCGCCCATGCCCGCCCCGGTGCCGCCAGCGCCGCCCGCACCGGCACCCGTGGCCATGGCGGGCGACCCGTGGACGGTCGTGGTGCCGTGCGCCACGCGCGAGCAGATGCAGGGCGTCGCGGCGGCCCTCAAGGCGCAGGGCGTCGTGGGCACCATCATGCACGGCACGGTGGGCCAGGTTTACGAGCGAATGAACGGAGGCTACTAGCATGACCCAGGAACAGCAGTCCATCGACCTCATGGCGGCCGTTGCCCGCGTGCAGCGCGCCGTGGTGGTGCCCAAGGCCAAGTACAACGCTTTCGGCAAGTTCAGCTACCGCAGCTACGAGGACATAGTGGCCGCGCTGAAGGAGCCGTGCGCCAAGGAGGGCCTGGCGTTCTTCATGACCGACGAGCTGGTGCAGATAGGCGACCGCTACTACGTGAAGTCCACGGCGTGCGTGTTCCCCGTCGAGGGCGGCGAGGGCCTGCTGCAGGTGAGCGCCTACGCCCGCGAGGACGAGCACAAGAAGGGCTCGGACGACGCCCAGGTGACCGGCATGGCGTCGAGCTACGCCCGCAAGTACGCGCTGTGCGGCGCGTTCGCCATC
Source organism: Collinsella aerofaciens (assembly GCF_040915545.1). Taxonomy (GTDB): domain Bacteria; phylum Actinomycetota; class Coriobacteriia; order Coriobacteriales; family Coriobacteriaceae; genus Collinsella; species Collinsella aerofaciens_BE. Next base: position 51,960 of record NZ_JBCPDH010000006.1, read on the forward strand.
GACGGGCAGAGCGATCCCGACGCCATGGAGGAGCAGCCCGCGCCCGAGGAGAAGCAGCCGCCCGCAGACGGCCCCTTCACGGCCCACTGCCGCAGCTGCGGGGCGCGCTACCAGTTCGCCAGCATGCCGCAGTACATGGAGTTCGTGGCCAACAGCCCGTGCTGCCCGCGCCCCGACTGGCAGGTGGAGTAGATGCAGGCGCTCACCGAGGAGCTGGACGAGCTGACCGACAGGCTGGAGGCCGAGCTGAAGACCTGCAAGGAGTCGGGCTGCCAGTACGCCGAGAACGAGGCCGAGTACCGCAAGGCCCTGCGCATCGCCATCCTGAACGAGCGCCAGAAGGGCACGCCCGTCACCATCATCGGCGACGTGTGCCGGGGCCAGGAGCAGATAGCGGAGGCCAAGCGCCGCCGCGACTGCTCCGAGGCCATCTACAAGGCCTCGCAGGAGGCCATCAACGTAATCAAGCTGCGTATCCGCATGGTAGACGCGCAGATCACCCGCATCTGGAACAGCGGGGACGTAACCCAAGGAGGGTATCTATGAGCATCAACCGCGTGTGCATATCCGGCAACCTGACCCGCGACCCCGTGCTGCGCTCCACGTCTGGCGGCATGTCCGTGCTGTCCATGGGCGTGGCCGTCAACGACCGCCGCAAGAACCAGCAGACCGGGCAGTGGGAGGACTACCCGAACTTCGTGGACTGCACGCTGTTCGGCACCCGCGGCGAGAAGCTGGCGCAGTACCTCGCCAAAGGCAGCAAGGTGGCCATCGAGGGCAAGCTGCGCTACCGCAGCTGGAACGACCAGCAGACCGGCCAGAAGCGCAGCGCGCTGGAGGTCGTGGTGGACGAGCTGGAGTTCATGAGCGGCCAGCAACAGCAGCAGGGCTACGCGCCGCAGCAGTACGCGCCCCAGGCGGCCCCGCAAGCGCCGCAGGCCCGCACGTACGGCCAGGGACGCCCCGCCCCGGCACCTGCGCCGCAGCAGCCCGCCTACGCGCCGCAGCCGGCCACTCAGCAGGCGTACGCGCCACAGCAGGCCATGCCGCAGCAGCAGGCCATGCCGCAGCAGCAGGCCATGCCCGATCTGTACGACGAGGATATCCCGTTTTAGGGAAGGCGACGGCGACACTATGGGCATGGTTATACACGACGACTTCTGGGCGGCCGCGCAGGCCATGCCCGAGAAGCAGCGCGCGCCGTTCATCTACGCCATCGTCGAGTACCGGTTCACGGGCAAGGAGCCGCAGGGCAGCCCCGCGTGGCTGCCTACCTTCCTGGTGCTCAAGGGCAGGCTCGACATGGGCGACGAGAAGAGCGAGCGCGCAAGGAAGGCGGCCAACGCCCGCTGGGGCAACAGGCCGGGGAAGGAAGACGCGGTGGACGATGCGGCGGCACGGGCGCAAGCCGATGCGCAAGCACATGCGGGAGCATATGCGGATACAGATGCAGCCGCACATGCGCAAGCAGATGCGGATGCACATGCAGGCGCATCGAGTTGCGGCAATGCAGAGGTTGAGGTTGAGGTTGAGTATATAGATAACCCCTTAATCCCCTTTGACGAAATCGTGCATGCGCTCAACGAGGCAGCCGGCACCCGCTACCGCTCAAGCAGCGCCAAGACCCGCAGGCTGATACACGCCCGCTGGGCCGAGGGCTACCGCCTCCCCGACTTCCTGGCCGTCATCGACACGATGGCAGCCGAGTGGGCGGGCGACCCGAAGATGGCCAAGTACCTGCGGCCCTCCACGCTGTTCTCGCCGAAGTTCGAGGACTACGTGAACCGCGGCCCGAGGACCCGGAAGGAGGCCGACGGCTATGCCGAGTACGACTGAGTGCCCCCACTGCGGGGCGCAGCTGGAGGTCCGCTACGTGGTGCTGGCTGGCCGCCGCACCTTCTGCGGCTGGAAGCCGTGCGGCTGCCCGGGTGCCGTGGCGGAGCGCGACGAGCGTTCGCGCCTTGAGGCCAGGGCCAAGGCCGAGGAGGCCGCAGCCAAACGCCGCCGGGCCTACGAGCGGGCCGGAATCAAGCCCCGCTTCATGACAGCCGCCTCCCCCATGGCCGAGGGCATTGCCGCGAAGGTTGAGCAAGGGCGCGGGGCGTACATCTGCGGCCCCGTGGGAACCGGCAAGACCCACCTGGCGAGCGCCGTGGCGCGGCTCCTGGTGGACGGCGGCACCAGCGTGAGGGTGACCGACATGCTGGGCGTGCTGGCCGCCATCAAGGGCACCTACGGCGGCGACGGCACCGAGGACGGCGTGCTGTCCAGACTCTCCCGCGTGGGGTGCCTGGTGCTGGACGACCTGGGCAAGGAGTCCCCCACCGACTGGACACTGGGGCAGGTGTTCCGCGTCGTGAACGACAGGTACGAGAACATGAGGCCCGTGGTCGTGACCACGCAGTACGGCAAGAGCGACCTCATACGCCGCCTGGCCAAGAACGGCGACGAGGAGACGGCGGTGGCCATCGTGAGCCGCCTGTCGGAGATGTGCGACAAGTACGAGCTGCAAGGCAAGGACAGGAGGCTATCGAATGGCAAACGTTGACACGCTGCCCGAGATCCTGCGCCCCCTCATGGAGGGGCCGAGCATCGAGACGCCCAGGTGCGCCGTGTGCGGCGCGCCGTGGCCGCTCAACCGCCACCACATCGTGAGGCGCGGGGCGGGCAAGCTGTTCCGCGACGGGCGCGAGGTTCCCAAGCCCACGGTGATGCTGTGCGGCAGCGGCAACGGCAGCGGCTGCCACGGGCTGGCGCACGCCAACCGGCTGCACTTCCGCTGGGTCAGGGCCGAGCAGAGGTTCAACCGCCCAGCCCCGCCGGGCTCGGGGCACTGGGAGTACCTGCTGCTGCCGGAACCGACCAAGTACGCGGATGCCCTGGCCATGGACGGCTGGGGGCGGCTGCCGAGGGGCAGGCGGTGCATGTGAGCGGGCACGAGCCTTCAAGCGGGTGGAACCTCCCGCCCGGGTGCTTCGAGTCCGACCCCAGGGCACCGTGGAACCGGCCCGACCCGTGGGAGGGCCGCACGTGCCGGGAGTGCCGCTTCTGCGGCCGCGTGCAGGGCGCTGGCGGCGAGGCCGTGTGCGCCTGCGACGCCATGACGGGCGGCGGCCCCGACGTGGAAGCGGTGGACGAGACAAGCGAGGCATGCGAGTGCTTCGAGTTCGAATAGGAGACGAAACGATGAAGAAGATCTACGCGGTGGCCACGGAGAGCGACGTGGTGCTGGCGTTCGAGAGCAGATCGGACGCAGACGAGTACGCAGGCGAGCACGACGGCATGGCGGTGCTGCCGGTGCCGTGCGTGGGGGCCTACGAGTACCCCAGCGAGAAGTCGGCCACCGACTGGGACCGAATCGCCGACGCTCTGCCGAAGGGAGGCGAGCAGGCATGAGGCTGTACATGTGCGCATGCGAACGCTGCGGCAAGGAGGTGCCGGCGACCCTGGCGGGTTACGCCAAGATGGTGCTGAGGAACAGCGCGCGAATCGACGGCAAGGCAAGGGCCTTGTGCCCGGAGTGCGCCGAGAGCCTGCGGGCGTGGTTCCTCGCAGGCGCGGTGAAGCCGGAAGGAAGGGAGTAGCCATGGGAATCATCTGCGATACCTGCGGGCGCGATATCGACGCCCTGGGGCAGGACAACATGGGCGTAGGCGCGCCGCTGTGCGAGGACTGCTGGGGCGAGCAGCAAAGCCATACGGTAGCAGTGCCGCGTCGCGAGGCTCGCAACCTGAGGTTCGAGAACGCCCTACTGCGCGAAAAGTTGGACGCCGGAACCGAAGAGACGGCCGTGCAGAACCTGCGCAAGGGCATCGAGACGGCCTACGAGGCGAGCCGCGAGCGCGCCCTGGCGCTCACGAAGCTGGACGAGTGCGAGTTGTGGCTGGGGCGCTGCGAGCCGATGGTGACAGCGTCACCGACGCTCAAGGGCGCGGCCCAGGACGCCGCCATGCCTTGCCTCAAGGCCGAAGAGGCGCACGGTTTCGCGATGCCCAACGTGAACGTGGAGGTGAAGGCCGAGGTAACGGCCGAGGAGCTGGCCAAGAGCCTGCGCGAGGCCATGAAGCCGGCCATGCGGATGGCGGTGGAGTAGCCATGGAGCAGCAGACCGAGAAGCCGAAGCGCCGACCCAGTATCGAGGTGCGCTGCCCGAAGTGCGGCATGCGCGAGATCTGGCACCACCTGCCCAAGGGCGGCGACCGCTGCCGCTGGTGCGGCCACCTGTTCGAGGACTTCACCTACCGCAAGGTCGGTCCGGGTGCTGAGGAGGACGCGCGATGACGAACTGGGAGCATTTCTTCGGCACGCCGGAGAGGGCCGCGCTGATGGACGTGGAGTTCTACGCCATCCCGGCGATGGTCGCCGTGAAGCGCGAGGAGAAGGCAGGCGACGCCGCCACGCTCATGCTCGTGGCCCGCTTCGACTCGCGCGAGGAGTACCTGGCATGGCTCAAGTCCGAGCGGTGCGGCGAATGAACCGCCCGGGATGCAACTGGGGGTGCCTGCTGTTCATAGCGGCGGCAATCGCCATAGACGCGGCGGCCATCTACGCCATAAGGGCGCTGGCGCTCGGGCTCATGGCCATGGCCGTGGCGGCGTGCGGATAGGGGCAACCGAATACGGAAACAGGCAGAGGGCCGTCCTTCGGGGCGGCCTTTTCCGTGCCCGGCGACACGCTTGCGACCATATGGGCCGAGAGATAGGAGACGCATGGCGAGAGGCGAGACATACGAGGAGTTCACGGCAAAGTTCGAGCCGAAAAGGACGACGGACGACTGCTACACCCCGCCCGAGGTGTACGACTGCGTGCTGCGGTGGGCGCACCGGGAGTACGGGTTCGACCTGGCGAAGGTGGCGCGCCCGTTCTACCCGGGCGGCGACTACGAGCGCGAGGAGTACCCGCAGGGTTGCACGGTGGTGGACAACCCGCCGTTCTCCATCCTGAGCAAGATCGTCAAGCACTACCAGGAGCGCGGCGTGGGCTTCTTCCTGTTCGCCCCCACCCTGACGTGCATGGGCATCCGCAACTGCTGCAAGGTCGTGACGGGCGTCGGCGTGACGTACGCCAACGGCGCGAGCGTCAACACGTCGTTCGTGACCAACCTCGACCCCGCCCAGGCTCGCAGCGCGCCCGACCTGCGCTCCGAGCTGGATGCCGCGATAGAGCGCCTGCGCCGCGAGAAGGCCAAGGCGCTGCCGAAGTACGAGTACCCGGACGAGGTGCTGACCGCGCCCATGCTGGCGCGCTACTCCAAGTACGGCATCGACTTCCGCGTGGGGCCGCAGGAGTGCAGCTTCACGAGGGCGCTCGACGCGCAGCGCGTGCAGAACAAGGCGATATACGGCAGCGGCTACCTCATATCAGAGCGTGCAGCCGCAGAGCGTTTCGCGCTTTCGCCGCGCGAGCGCGATGTGATCGCGTCGCTTGGCTAGCGCGAAACTAATCAGGAAGGAGGCCGCAGGTGCCCAAGAAGGACAGGCCGCTCACGGCGAAGCAGGAGGCGTTCGCCCGCGAGATGGCCAAGCCCCGCGCCAAGCAGCAGGACGCGTACCGCGCGGCCTACGACTGCAAGCGGATGAACTACAACTCGATAAGCTGCGCCGCGTCCAAGCTGATGCGCGACCCACGAATCGCGCACAGAATCCAGGAAATCCGCGACGCGGCCGCCAAGGACTGCCGCTGGGAGCTGCAGGACGCGGCCGCCCCGCTGTTCGAGGTGCTGGACGGCGCGCTGCCCATCTTCCGCCGCCAGGCGGCCGAGGGCAGCATCAACGGCGACGCGCGCCTGGCCATAACCGAGAGCGTGAAGCTGCTCAACGACATGTTCGGCGTGGACGGCGCGAAGGCCGCCATGGCGGAGGCGGGGGTGACCATCGTTGACGACCTCGGTTAGGCTCTCGGACGTCGTGGCCTCCGTGTTCGCCGGCGTGTGGCGCTCCATCAAGGCGCACGAGTTCACGCACTACTGGTTCAAGGGCGGGCGCAACTCCACCAAGTCGTCGTTCATATCCATCGCCATCGTGCTGCTGATCATGCTCAACCCGGAGGCCAACGCCGTCGTGCTGCGCAAGGTCGGCAACACGCTGCGCACGTCCGTGTACGAGCAGATAGGCTGGGCGTGCGACGTGCTGGGCGTGGCGCACCTGTTCGACTTCGGCCTGTCCCCCATGGAGGTGACGTACCGCCCCACCGGGCAGGTCATACGCTTTGTGGGATGCGACAAGCCGAAGAAGCTGAAGTCCGCGAAGTTCCGCACCGGCTACTGCGCCGTGGTGTGGTTCGAGGAGGTAGACGAGTTCGACGGCATGGACGAGGTGCGCAGCGTGCTGGCCACGTTCCTGCGCGGCGGCGACATGTTCTGGGTGTTCTACAGCTACAACCCTCCCCGCTCGGCTCGCAACTGGGTGAACAAGGAGGCGCGCGACCTGGAGGCCCACCCGGGCGAGGACGGGCGCTTCATATGCCACACCACGTACCTGGACGTCATAGACGAGCACCCCGAGTGGATAAGCGCCGCGGCGCTGGCGGAGGCCGAGCGCAGCCGCCGCAAGACGCCCGACTCCTACCGCTGGCAATGGCTCGGCGAGGTCATCGGCACGGGCTCCGAGGTGTTCCCCGACGAGCTGCTGGACATACGCCCCATCACCGCGGAGGAGCGCGCGTCCATCGCCCTGCGCTCGTTCGGCGTGGACGCGGGCAGCGTGCACCCCTGGGTGTTCATGGAGGCGGGCTACGACGAGAACGAGCGCGTGCTGTACCTGCTGGACGAGGAGAGCAGACAGGGAACCGAGGCCATCGACGTCAAGACCGCCGAGCTGGTGGCGGCCAAGCTGCAGGCGGCCGAGGACCCCGCCGCCGACGTGTGGTGCGACAGCGCGGCGCGCGGCATGATCCTCTACTACCAGGAGCAGGGCATCGGCGCGCAGAAGTCGCTCAAGCAGGGCCTGAACGCGCCCAAGAGCCGCATCAGGTGGATGCAGAACCTTACGCGCATAGTCATCGACCCCGACCGCTGCCCGCTCGCCGCCAAGGAGTTCCCCGAGTTCGAGTACGTGTCGAACGGGCAGGGCGACATAACCGAGACACTGCCGAAGGTGAACGACGACGCGATAGACGCGGCGGGCTACGCCGCAGGACTGTGGATAAGGAGCAACCTCTGATGGAGAAGCGAGGCAACACGGGCTACGCCGAGGCGTGGCTGCGCCGCATGGGATACCAGCCGGACACCCGCATGCAGGGCATGGTGGGCGTCTGGTTCGGCTGGTTCGCGGCGAACAACGGCTGGTACCACTACAGCGAGCGGCGCGGCTTCCGCGTGTACAAGCGCGAGCGCGCCAGCCTGCACCCGGCGGCGCTCGTGGCCGACGAGTGGGCCAGCCTGCTCATGAACGAGAGCACGATCATCTCCAGCACGAGCGACGAGCGCCGCGTCTGGATGGCGCGCTACTTCGCCAACCCCAAGGCGACGGGCGGCGTCGGCGACGAGGGGCACGAGGACGGCCAGGCCGCGCCGCAGCCGACAGAGGACGGCGACGCGCCCACATCGTTCGCCATGGACAACGCCGACTTCATAGCCCGCGCGTTCGCCATGGGCACGGGCGCGTGGGTCATCGAGCCGCGAGGCGTGACCGACAGCGCCTACACGCCCGACGCCGAGCTGCGCATCGTGCGCTACGACGCCACGCAGATAGTCCCGCTCACGTGGAGCGCCGACGACTGCACGCAGTGCGCGTTCGTGGGCCGCGTGGAGGTCGCCGGGCGCGACTACGACCAGTGCCAGGCCCACGTGCTCAAGGGCGGCACCTACCACATCCTCACGCAGCTGTTCGACACCAAGACGCACAAGCAGGTGACGGTCGAGGGCATCAGCGCCGACATGGACACGCGCTGCACCCGCCCGCTTTTCGCGCTGGTGCGCCCCGCCGTGTCGAACCGCTTCTACGACTACTGCGCGATGGGCGCGAGCGTGTACTGCAACGCCGTGGGGGCCATGAAGGTGGTCGACGAGGCCGCCACCTCCCTGCTCGACCACATTCGCGTGGGCCGCCCGCGCACGTTCGTGGACAAGACCCTCATAGAGTCCAAGACCGACAAGGGGCCGGACGGCAGCCTCACGAAGACCTACTACGCCTTCGGCGAGGCCGACGACACCATCTTCAGCATGAACCCCGGCGACGAGGGGTCGGCCAAGATTCAGACCGTTCAGAGCGACCTCAAGGCCGACGAGAACGCCAGCGCCATCAACACGGGCCTGCGCCTGCTGTCGGTGGCGTGCGGCTTCGGCAACGGCTACTTCTCCTGGGAGTCGCATACGGGCCTGAAGACCGCCAAGGAGGTGGCGGCCGACAACTCGCAGCTGATGCGATCCATCCACCGGCACGAGAACGCCCTGCGCAAGTCCATCGTGCGCCTCGTGAACGGCATGGCCGACGCGTGCCGCAGCATCAAGGGCGAGGCCGTGCCCTACGGCGACGTCACCGTGGACTTCGACGACTCCATCATCAGCGACACGCAGAGCGCGCGCGAGATGGCCATGAGCGAGGTCGGCGCGGGCATCATGGCCCCGTGGGAGTACCGCCGCCGCTTCTACGGCGAGACCAGCAACGAGGCCAAGGCCAACGTGCCCGAGCAGCAGGGCGGCGCGTTCGACATGCTGGGCGACGGGCTCGCCTGATGCTGGGGCCGGACTACATAGAGCACTTCACCGACGCAGCGCAGGGGGCCATGGACGAATACACCCTGCGCCTGGTGTGCATCTACGCCGCGATCATAGGCTCCATCGACTTCGAGGGCGACAGCGCCTACTCGCAGGCCGCCCGCAAGGCGGCGCTTGCCGCCAAGGACGTGCAGAAGGCCATGAACGAGGAGGGCCGCAGAGCCGCGCGCGAGGCTGCCAAGGCTGCGGCCGAGGCCGTGGCCAAGAGCGCCGAGGCCGACCTGGCCACGCTGGGCACGGCCATGGGCGCGCTGCCCAAGACGATGCAGTGGAGGCTGCACAACTCAGCGCGGGCCACGGCGGCGGGAGTGCAGGACGTCGTGAGCCGCGACAACCTGAAGATGCCCGCCAACGTGCAGCGCGCCTACCTCGAAGTCGTGGCGCAGGCCGTGGCTCGGGTGAACTCGGGCATGGCGGGCTACGAGCAGGCCACCCGCGAGGCCGTGCTGAAGCTGGCGCGGCGCGGCGTGTCCGTCGTGGACTACAAGAGCGGGGCGTGGGCGCAGGCGGACGTGGCCATGCGCCGCCACATTCGCACGCAGGCGGTGCAGGCCGGCAGCCGCAACACGCTGGAGCTGCTTGAAGAGACCGGGCACGACCTCGTGCAGACCTCCTCGCACGGCGGGGCGCGCGAGAGCCACGCCAAGTGGCAGGGCCGCGTGTTCAGTCTGTCGGGCAAGTCCAAGAAGTACCCGCCGTTCTACCGCGAGACGGGCTACGGCTCTGTCGATGGCCTGTGCGGCGCGAACTGCAAGCACGACTTCGGCATCTACGTGGAGGGCCAGCAGCTGCGGTACGAGCGCGATCCAGATGGCGGCGACGAGAAGCGCGAGGAGCGATACCAGGCAGAGCAGAAGCAGCGCGAGCTTGAGCGCGGCATACGCGCCGCCAAGCGCGAGGCAACGGCCCTGGAGGCCGCCGGGCTCGACAACACCAAGGAGCGCCTGCGCCTGGGCAAGCTGCAGAAGCGCCAGCGCGAGCACATAGCCGCCCATCCCTACCTGTCCCGCGAGCGCACGCGCGAGGCCGCCGCGGAATCGAAGGAGCGCATCTACCCGCTTGCCACGGACAAGACCTGGGTGCGCGAGAAGTTCATGCCGGGCAAGGGCGCGGGCACCGCCGCAGACGTGAGCCGCCGCGCCGTGAACGGCAGGGCCTACCACGACAAGGTGGCGTCCCTTCCCATCCCGAAGCGCGCAAGCGAGGCCGTGTACGCCGAAAGCCGCCGCATCCTGCGCGACCGCGACGGCACGGGCTACGAACGCATGTCCGTCGTGTCGTGGAAGAAGGGCGAGCGCGTCACCGACACCTTCGGGCACGGCCTGAAGAGCCAGGCGTGCGGCCTGACCGCCAAGCAGGTGGAGACGTGCAGGCGCACCAAGGGCGGCGTGGTGCTGATCCACAACCACCCCATGAGCTCGCCGCCGTCGTGGACCGACATTCGAACGGTGGCGGAAAACGACTGGGTGCGCAGCTCAGTGGTGGCGTGCCACGATGGTACAATCTACGAAATCAAGGTGAACGACCGCAGCGTCGTACAAGCGTACGAGGAGCTGCGAGAGCTGGCGAAAAGAGAGTGCCCGAACGTGGGCGGCGACGTTATCGACCAGCTTGCCACCGAAATGCTCTACGAGCGAAACGAGGAAGCGAAATGGTTCAGGCTGACAAAAAAGAAGTGACGCCAGAGGACTGGGTGCTCGTCATAGATGACAGCGCCTCCGAGTCGAAAGCCGCCGAAAAGCTGACCAAAGAAGAGCGCGAGGAGCTTTTTGCCAAGTCCCGCAAGGTTCTGCGCGACGCGGGGCTGATGAAGTAGACCAAGCGACAACCGAGTAGACGCACGGCATCAAGGCCGCCCATCACGGGCGGCCTTTTCTTTTGCCTGGCGACACCTCGGGGAAGATGCGGTCACGCGATGGGGCGGCGACAACGGCCCCGCACGCGACCGCGGCGACAACGGCGGGCCATCCAAGCGCGCAGGGAAGCGCGAAAACCAAACACGGAAGGAGCAAGCGATGGCGGACGACAACAAGCCCCAAGGCAACGAGGGCGGCGACAGCGGCAAGCAGACCGAGCCCGCGAAGGAGGTCGTGTCCTACGCGAAGTACAAGCGCGAGACCGACGAGTACCAGGAGCAGGTGAAGGCCCTCAAGGCCGAGCTGGAGCAGCGCGACAAGCAGATCGAGGAGTTCACCGCCAAGGCGGGCAACGCCGACGAGCTGCAGGCCGCGCTCGACAAGGCCAAGGCCGACAACGAGGCGTACAAGGCCGACGCCGAGAAGCGCGAGGCCGACATGCGCCGCGACTTCGCCATCGACACCAAGCTGGCGCAGATGGGGGTGCGCAACGCCAAGGCGGCGCGCGCGATCATCCCGAACATCGCCGACGCGAAGCTGGACGAGCAGGGCAACCTAACGGGCATCGACTTCGAGGCCCTGAAGAAGGACAACGCCTACATGTTCACCGACCAGCCCCGCGAGAGCGCGGGCGGCGACCCCAAGGGCGGCGCAGGCTCCGACGGCCTGGCCGACTTCCGCGCAGCTTTCGGACTCACCGACGAATCTTCAAAGGAGTAAATCATGCCAAACAGCATCGAACTGCCCAAGGGCTACGAGAACGTGCTCATGGAGGCGTACCGCAAGGAATCCCTGACCGCAGTGCTTGAGAGCGCCGCGCCGCAGGGCAACATCGCGCAGATGGAGCAGCTGGGCGAGTTCTACTACCCCGTCTACTCCATGGGTGGCCTGGGCGACGTGCAGGCCAACGGGCGACTGCCGCAGAACAGCGGCGCGTCCCTGACTTGGAAGCCCATCAGCGCCAACTACGACCGCGGCACCATCCTGGAAATCGACCAGAAAGTGGACGCCCAGTCCTTCAACCTGGCGTTCGGCAACGCCGCCGCGCACTTCAACCGCACCAAGGTGGTGCCCGAGGGAGACGCGTTCGTGTTCTCCACGCTGTGCGCAGGCACCGGCATCACCAAGGAGCAGAAGACCTACGCCGACGGCGCGGACATGCTCAAGGGCTTGAACGCCGCCATGTGCGACATGGACGAGAAGGAGGTGCCGGAAGAGGGCCGCGTGCTGTTCATCACCCCCACCCTGCTGGGTATGGTGAAGGACCTGGACACCACCAAGTCCCGCGAGGCGCTGGACGGCTTCTCCTCCATCGTGAAGGTGCCGCAGTCCCGCTTCTACAGCGCCATCGACCTCCTGGACGGCACCACCAAGGACGAGGAGATCGGCCACTACAAGAAGGGCACCGGCGCGGTGGACATGAACTTCCTCATCGTCCACAAGGACGCCGTGGTGCTGCGCTGGAACTTCGCGCACGGCAAGGTCATCGACGCCGAAGACAACCAGCAGGGCTTCGGCCACCTGTTCAAGTACCGCAAGTACGGCGTGTGCGGCGTGCGCGAGAACCTGGCGCACTACATCACCGCAGGCATGAAGGCTGCGTAGGAAGGAGGCGCGACATGCGCACCGTTGGACTGGCCTTCGAGAAGGAGGCCCCGAAGAAGGCCAAGCCCGCCAAGGGCAAGGCGGAAAAGCCCGAGGCGAAGGCCACAGACGAGCAGCCCGCCAAGGGCAAGGCGGAAAAGCCCGAGGCGGCCGAGGACGATGGAAACTAGAGCCCCGACCCACGAGGACTACCTGGCAGCCGGGCGCGGGGAGCTGTCCGCCGAGGAGTTCAAGGCGGCGCTCCCCCACGCCACGGCAGCCGTGCGCGACCTGATCTTCCCCAACGAGCCGGACGGCTCCGAGGAGTGGGCGCGCGCGGTCATGGCGGCCTGCGAGGTCGACGCCGCGTACGGATGCTCGGGCGGCATCATGGAGGGCGGCGGCTTCACCGTCGGCTCGTTCTCGTGGAACCCCGGTACCGAAGGGGCCAGCACCTACCGCAGCGACATGGAGGCCGCCGTCCGCAGCGAGCTGCTTGGAACGCCGCTGCTCTACGCGGGCATCGGGGGTACCAGATGATGCGGGTGCCGCGCTCGGCGCGGCCCTCCACCATGTCCGTCAAGGTGCCCAGGGAGGGCGGCTACGGCGGCGAATTCGAGCGGCCCGTCGAGGTGCGCCGCGTGCGCTTCGAGCCCGTCTCGGCGTGGCTCGTGCGCGAGTACGCCCTGGGCGACGGCGCGCAGGGCCTCGTGATAGCGGACGGCGCGGACAGCCCCGGCATGTTCGACGTGCCCGTGGGCAGCCGCGTGAGCATCGACGGGGGCGAGTGGATGAACGTGGCGAGGTGCACGCCCCGCCGCGCGTTCGGCACCCGTCCCCACCACTGGGAACTGGAGGTGAGGTAGCCATGCCCGCAGCAGTTACGGTCGACCTGACCAAGCTCATGAAGCGTTTCAGCGCGAAGGAGCTGGAGGCCAAGCAGGTGAAGTTCGCCATGAGCGTGGCCGAGGACATGAACGCGTTCACGCCAGAGGACACCAAGCGCATGCACAACTCCATGCAGGCCGCCTCAGACTTCAGGCAGGGCCTCGTCATATGGGACGCCGACTACGCCACCTACGTGCGCGACCTGCCCGACAGCTCTATCAAGCACGGCAAGAACCCGAGGGCCAAGGCCGACTGGCCGAAGGCCGCGAAGGAAGCGCACGGCGAGGACTGGGAGCGCCTGGCCGTCGACCTCCTGACCGAGGGGGCGTGACATGGCCCCGGACGTGATGGAGGCGGCGAAGGCCGCCATAGAGGCCCTGGGCTACGGCCCGGTGCTCCTCACCCGCCTGGCAGCATCGCGCGGCCACGACGACGCGGTGGTGCTGAGGCCCATGCCCACGGCCGACGCGGTGCGCCACATGGACGGCACCCGCCGTGTCGGATACGTGCTGCAGGTCATCGTGAAGGACACCTCCGAGGCCAAGGCCATGGGCAACGCCTACGACCTGGCCGACGCGTTGGACGGGGCCGACCTGTCCTCGCCCACCGGCTCCTACGGCTTCACCAGCGCGGCGCTGTACACAGAGCCGCAGGAGATAACGCCGCCGGAGGGCGGGCCGTACCTGTGGGAGTTCCGAATCAAAGCGACCATAACCATAGAGAAGGGATAACGATGGCAAAGAACCAAGACCTGGGCTTCGCGCCCAACTACATGAGCGCGCTGGAGATCGACACTACGCCAGACGCGGCCAGCCCCACGTGGGCCATCTTCTCGCGCGGCATCACCGAGGTGAAGCCGACCACCAACGAGACCACCGAGACCAAGGACTACTACGACGGCTACGGCACTCCCACCGACAAGGTGAAGAGCGTGCAGCCGCAGTACGAGGTCACAGGCGACCGCTGCTACGGCGACCCCGCGCAGGACTTCGTTGCCAGCCTGGCGCTTGAGACCGGCGAGGGCCGCACGGGCCACTTCCGCCACACCGACCCCAACGGCGACGTGGTGGAGGGCGACTGCACCTACCTGGGCCTGACCGTCGGCTCGCAGCAGGGCGCGGCGTCCGACCCCGGCGCGTTCTCCTGCACAATCTCGGGCGCTGGCGCTATGCGCTACATCCCCGCCAACAAGCTCAAGCAGCCCACGGGCGTCACCTGCACCGCGCCGACCGGCCCGGCCGTGGGCAAGTCCATGAAGCTCACGCCGACCGTCACGCCCGCCGAGGCGAACGCCAAGTGCTTCTTCGCATCGGGCAACACCGACGTGGCCACCGTCGACAGCGACGGCAACGTGACGGGCGTGGCCGCAGGCGAGGCGGTCATCACCGTGCGCTGCGCGTCCAAGCCGAGCATCTGCACGCAGGTGAAGGTCACCGTGGCGGCGAAGTAGCCGCAGGCGACACCAGACATAACCTCCTGGACATGGGGGCGCGGGCTAGTGAGCGGCCCGCGCCCCTTTTCTATGCCCGACGCTCACCGCTCACGAAAGGGGCAACAAATGGAACTTCTGAAAAACATCCGCGAGTACGAGGACGTGTTCTTCGAGGACCCCGAGGAGAACCCCGACACGCCGCGCTTCCGCGTGTGGTTCGACGACAAGCACATCGAGGAGTACCTGGCCAAGGTCGGCAACGCCATCGACCGCGCGCAGGCCAACGAGCAGATGGCCCGCGAGGCCGACACCCCCGAGAAGGCGGCCGAGGCCAACGCAGCGCAGGCCCGCCTCATGAAGCGCACCATCTCGGCGTTCATCGGCACCGAGGGCTGGGAGCAGCTGCTCGCGTGGATGGGCGGCGACGAGGGCCCCATCGCGCCCGAGGAGAACATCCGCATCCTGGGCGAGGTCTTCGCCACGTTCCTCAACATGTTGGCGCGCCACGCGACCAGCGAGCAGCTGATGGCGTGCGGCCTTGCATACAGCGAGCGCGCCGATCAGGTCCAGGCGCTCAACCGCGCCCAGCGCCGCGCCAAGGCCAAGCGCAAGAAGAAGGGCGGCAAGTAATGCTGCCAGCCGCGCTCACGGCCGAGCGGGTGCGGCTGCCCGACGGCACGAGCGCCACGCGCTACCCGTGGAACGGCGAGGAGGTGCTGGTGCGCGACGACGCGCTCACGATCATCCGCGTCATCGAGGTGCTGACCGACGAGGGCAAGTCCGACGACCAGCGCCGGGACGAGTTCCTGGCGCTGTTCTTCGTGGACTGGGCGGACGCGTGGTGCGCATGCGACTACGACGCCGCCGAGTTCGTGCGGATGCGCGACGCGGCGGTATGGGACATGTGCGGACTCGACCTGACCGGCGACCGCCCGCACGAGACCCCGCTGTGGGACTTGGAGGAGGACGCGGCGCGCATACGCACCAGCTTCCGCCAGGCCTACGGCATCGAGTGGGACGAGGTGCGCGGCCGCATCAGCTTTGCCGAGTTCGTGGCACTCGTGGGCGGCTGCCCGCAGGACACGCCGCTCGGCGCGGCCATCCACTACCGCAACCCGGCGACCAAGCCGAAGCCAACCAAATACAACAGGCAGGAGGTCGAGGCCTGGAACGCCGCCCACAAGGCGTTCGAACTCGGCAAAGGCCGCAGCTCACACGGCTCTGAGGAAGGAAGCGACGCGGCGATGCGCGATGTGTTCGCCGCGCTCAAGAGAGCGACGAGGTGAGCATGGACGGCAACGTCATCATCAAAGCGGTGCTCGACACCGTTGACGTATCCAAGAACATCAAGGCCCTGGAGCGCGACCTCCAGGGCATCTCCTGGAAGAACATAACCGAGGGCGACGAGAAGGCCGCGAAGCTGTCGTCCTCGTTCAAGAAGGTCGGCACGGCCGCCACGGTGACGCTGACCGCGCCCGTGGTGGCCGCCGGCAAGGCCGTATTCGGCGTGGCCAGCGACTACGAGCAGGCCAACGCCCGCATAGCCGCCGCGTTCGGCGTGTCCGGCGAGGAGGCCGAGCGTTTCAGCGGCATAGGCAAGCGCATATACGAGGGTGGCTGGGGCCAGTCCCTGGACGAGGTCAACGATGCGCTGATCCAGTGCAAGTCCACCCTTCGCGACGTGTCCGACGAGGACCTGCAGACCGTCACCACCAACGCACTCATGCTGTCGGACACCTTCGGCGCAGACGTGAACGAGTCCATACGCGGCACCAACGCCCTCATGGAGGGCTTCGGGCTGTCCGCCACCGAGGCCAGCGACCTACTGACGGCGGGCATGCAGCGCGGCCTGAACTATACCGACGAGCTGGGCGACAACCTGAGCGAATACTCCGTGCGATGGGGCGAGGCGGGAATGAGCGCCAGCGAGTACTTCTCGCTGCTCGAAGCGGGCACGTCCAACGGCGCGTACAACCTGGACAAGGTGGGCGACTACCTCAACGAGTTCCTGACGGCGCTGTCCGACGGCCGCATGGAGGAATCCATCGGCTCGTTCAGCGAGGGCACGCAGGAGGTCTTCGAGAACTTCAAGAACGGCAGCGCCACCGCCGAGGACATGCTGCAGGCGGTGCTGGGCGACCTCACGCAGATGCCAAACGAGTACGACAAGGCCGCGCTGGCCTCCACCCTGTGGTCCTCGCTGGGCGAGGACAATGCCATGGGCATGATCGAGTCCCTGGCGGGCGTGCAGGACAGCTTCGGCGACGTGGCGGGCGCTGCGCAGCAGGCCCAGGAGGCCGCCTCCGACAGCTTCGCCGTGAAATCGCAGGAGGCCATGCGCGAGCTGCAGGGCTCCATCGAGCCGCTTGGCGAGCCGTTGCTCAACATCGCCACCAACGTGGCGGGTGTCGTCAAGTCGTTCTCCGAGTGGTTCGCCGGCATCGGCGAGGGCGGCCAGACCGCCGTGCTGGCGATCGCCACGATAGCGGCCGCCATAGGCCCCGTGCTGTCGACGGTCGGCACCGTCTTGGACACCGTGCCGAAAATCGGAGCGGCCTTCCAGGTGGTCGGCAAGCTGGGCACCGGCGCGCTGGGGCTCATAGCCGCGCACCCCGTGGTAGCGGCCATAGCGGCCATCATCGCCGCCGTGGTGCTGCTGTGGAACAACTGCGAGGAGTTCCGCGACGCGGTGACCGCCGTGTTGGATGCCGTGTGCGCCGCGTTCGAGGTGGCCACCCAGGTGGCGGGCAACGTGGCCCAAAGCGTCGGCGAGTTCTTCTCGCAGCTCGGCGAGACGCTGGGCGGCGTGTGGGACGGCATCTGCTCCACGGTGCAGGGAGCCATCGACGCCATGGCCGGGTTCTTCCAAGGCCTGGCCGGCACCGCCTCGTCCATCTGGGACGGCATCTGCAACGTGGTGCAGGTCGCCGTGATGCTTCTGGGCGAGATTCTGAACCTGGCCATCGAGACGCTGCTCATACCCTGGAACTTCATCTGGGAGAACTTCGGCGAGCAGCTGACGGCGGCATGGGACGCAATCTGCAGCGCGGTGGGAAGCTACATCGACGCGGTGAGCCAGGTCATCACCGACGTGGTGACGGCGCTCTCCGAATGGTGGGGCGCGACGTGGGAAGGCATCAGCGGCACCGCCAGCGCCATATGGGAGGCCATCTACGGCGCGGTGAGCGCATACATCCAGTACGTTAGCGACGTGATAGGCGCAGCCCTTTTGGTCATCCAGGGCGTGTGGGACACGGTGTGGGGCGCGGTGAGCTTCACCGCCTCCAGCATATGGGATGCCATCAGCTCGGCGATAGGCGCGGCCATCAATGCCATCAGCTCCACCATATCGGCGGTGCTGTCGGCAATTCAGGCGGTGTGGGACTCCATATGGGGGGCCGTGAGCAGCACGGCGTCGAGCGTGTGGGACGGCATCAGCTCCACCATATCCAGCATCGTGAACGGCATCCGCGACACGATCTCCAGTGTGTTCAACGCCGCCAAGGACACCGTGAGCAGCGTGTGGAACTCCATCAAGAGCGCCATCGAGACGCCGATACAGAACGCCCGCGACACCGTGCGCAACGTCATCGACTCCATCAAGGGGTTCTTCAACTTCTCGTGGTCGCTGCCCCACCTGAAGCTGCCGCACCTGTCCATCTCCGGCAGCTTCAGCATCGCCCCGCCGAGCGTGCCGCACTTCGGCATCGACTGGTACGCCAAGGGCGGCGTGTTCAACGGCCCCAGCGTCATCGGCGTCGGCGAGGCGGGCCCCGAGGGCGTGGTGCCGTTCAACGAGCGCGGCGCGCGCCCGCTGGCCGAGGGCATCGCCAAGCTGCTCGACGGCAAGGGCGGCGCGGCCCATGGCGACACGAACGTGACAATCAACCTGTACGCGACCGTGCGGGAGGAGGCCGACATCGAGAAAATCTCCCGCCAGATAGCCAAGGAAATCAAACGGCAGGAGTGCTTCGCATGATATACAACGGCTTCGACTTCGCGCCGTGGTTCGACACCCGGCTCGTGACCCGCTCGCTGCTGCCCGAGTACGAAATCGCCACGCGCGACGTGCCCGGGCAGCCCGGCTCGCGCTTCATGCGCGCAGAGCTGAAACCCCTGACGATAGACGTGGCGGCGGCCTGGAGGGCGCGCCCCGCCGACGACATGGCGGCCCTTCGCCGCCTCATGGCCTCGCGCCTGCTGTGCCTCAAGGAGGCCGAGCTGTGGCTGGACGACGAGAGGCACCTGGGCCTGCGCTACATGGCCGTGCTGACCTCGCCGGGCGCGCTCGACACGTTGTGGCACACCGGCGAGGCCACGCTGACGTTCACGGCATACGACCCCGTGGCCTACGGGGCCGAGGGGCGCGCAACCGTGTCGGGCACCTCGGGCGTGCAGGTGGGCGGGACGTTCCGCACCTACCCCACCGTGACCGTCAGGCCCGGCGGCAGCACGTCGGCGCTGCGGCTGACGAACATGGGCACGGGCGAATTCGTGCAGATCGACAAGGCGGTGACGGCATCGAGCGCGGTGGTCATCGACATGGCCGCCCCGCAGGCCACGGTGGACGGCAGCCCAGCGCCCGTGACCTTCGAGAGTGACTTCTTCCCGCTGGAGCCGGGGGCCAACAGCCTCAAGCTGTCCAGCGGCACCGCGACGGTACAGTGGACGGAAAGGTACGTGGGCTGATGATTCTGTGGGCATGCGACCGCTGGGAGGCGTACAAGGGACCCATCAAGACGCTGTTCGAGTGCGAGGACACGCGCGAGGTCAACGGCGAGAACGCCCTGAGCATCACAACGCTGGCGCGCCTCGACAAGGGCGACCGCCTGGTGTGGCGCGACCTCAAGGGCCGCTGGCACGAGAACATCGTGGACGGCGTGGAGGAGGAGCGCGCAAGCGCGGGCATCCTCTACACGTACTACTGCCCGACCTCGGCGCAAATCGAGCTCCTGGGCGACTACCTGGAGGACAAGCGCCCCTACGACGTGAGCGCCTACGCCGCGCTGGCCTCGGCGCTGTCCTCCTCGCGCTGGCAGGTCGGAACCGTGGCCGACCTCGGGCAGGCCGGCACGAACTTCTACCACACCAACGCATGGGCGGCCATCCACGACGTGGCAGACACTTGGGGCGGCGAGCTGTCGTTCGAAATCCAGGTGAGCGGCACCAAGGTGACCGCACGCCGCGTGTGCATGGCCAAGCAGGTCGGCGAGGACAACGGCAAGCGTTTCACCTACGCCAAGGACCTCGTGAGCGTCAAGCGCAGCGTGGACGAGGGCAACGTGTGCACCGCCCTGTACGGCTACGGCAAGTCCCTGCAGACCGCCGACGAGGACGGCAACCTGACGGGCGGCTACGACCGCAAGCTGACCTTCGGCGACGTGAACGGCGGGCAGAACTGGGTGGGGTCGGCCGACGCGCTGGCGCGCTGGGGACGGCCCGACGGCAAGGGCGGCAAGGCGCACGTGTTCGGCGACGTGGAGTTCTCCGACTGCGAGGACGCCGCCGAGCTGAAGAAGCTCACCGAGGCGCAGCTGGCGCAGTCGTGCGTGCCCACCGTGTCCTACACCGTGGACGCCACGGCGCTTGCGCGCGCCGGCGAGGGCTTCGAGGGCGCGGACGAGGGCGACCTGGTGACCGTGGTGGACAAGGTGTACGACCCGCCGTTGCGCGTGCGCACCCGCATCACCAAGGTGGTGGAGGATCAGCTGCGCCCCGGCGAGGTCACCTACACGTTCGGCAACTACCAGACCGTGGCCGAGCTGATGGCCGCCCAGAAGTCCAGCGCAAAGAGAACGGCTTCGAGCATCCGCGCCACCGTGGCCGACGCGGTAAACGCGTCCAACAAGGCATCGACCGGCAAATGGGGCGAGAGCCTGGCGGCCTCCGAGAAGCGCCAGGAGGCGTTCGCCATGGAGCAGGGCGGCGCGGCCAAGGACTACACCGACGAGGTGAAGGACGCGCTTGACAAGGCCCTCAAGGAGTATGCCGACAAGGGCGACACCACGCTGGAAGAGGCGCTGAAGAAGTACTCCGACGACGGCAACCTGTCCCTTGAGGAAGTGCTCAAGCTCTACACCGACACCACGGTGGAGCAGAGCGAGAGCGTGCTCAAGCAGATAGACGAGGCCAACAAGGAGTACCTGGAAGGCGTCACCGGCTCGCTGGACGAGCGCCTGACGAGCGCCGAGAGCGAGGTTGATGGGCTGCAGAACCAGCTCGATCAGCTGCCGACGGATATCCGCAAGAAGATCGTGGAAATGCTCAACAGCGAGATAAACACCACGGGCGGTTGGGTGTACGAGGAGCCCGGCCAGGGCATCCTCGTGTACGACAAGAAGCCGGAGAACGCGACCAAGTGCGTGAAGATAGGCGGCGGCGTCATCGGCGTGGCCAACTCAAAGTACTCCAGCGGCGCGTGGAAGTGGCGCACGGCCATCACCGGCGACGGCGTGACCGCCGACGAGCTGACCACGGGCCGCATCAAGGGCGGCAACTCGTACTGGGACCTCGACAGCGGGGCCTTCTATCTGCGCGACGGCTCCATCTTCATGACGGACGGCAACGGCAACAAGGTGTACATCAACGCCACCAACGGCTTCCAGATATACGACAAGAACGGCTCCATCATCGCGGGCACCGTGCTGGTGGGCAGCACCTCCATGTTCCGCTGCAACATGGTCGGTACGTCGTCCACCAACTACATCACCACCGGCACGACGACGAACAACCACCCGGGAGCGTCGTTCGTGAACGGCTCGACCGAGTACTGCACCATCGAGGCCGTCCACGCGAAGGACAGCCCCACGGCGAGCTCTACCGACGGCGTGGGCATATCCGCCTGCGGCTACGGATTCCTGGCAGTCAACCGCTACTACCGCCAGACGTGGCTGACGACCCCCTACTACGCGGGATACATGAGCCATCCCGACGAGCAGCTGTACATGAAGAGTGGCAACAGCAACGCGGGCGGCTCGGCGTACGTGAAGCTGCAAGAGAACTCCAGCAACTACGTGTATCTGGATAGCAGCCGCGCAGACATTGGGTCGTCGGGCACCGCCAGGATACTCGCCCCGAAGTTCGCCATAGGAACCAACCCGAGCAGCGGCGGCACCTACGGATACACGGGCTCCACGCAGTTCATCGGGTGCATCACCAACAACGGCAACAACTGGACGTGGGGCACCATCAACGTGGTGAACGGAATCATTACCGGCATGAGCAGCATCACGGGAAACTAGACCAAGCAAGAGAGGAAACGGAATGTTCTACCACCTTGTGCAGCAACCCGAAGCGCCGCAGGCGCTCGACGGCGCGCCGAAGCCGCCCGAGGCGCTTCCGGTGTTCGAGTGCATCAGCGACCCGGCCACGGCGCGGGCCATCGTGGAATCGGAAGACGTGTTCGAGTTCGACGGCAAGGGCGGCTTCACGCTCGTGTCCAGCCCCGTGGCCGTCATGGACGCGGAAGGCGGCGAGGCCAACGCCGTTGACTTCTCGGCGCTCACTGACGAGGAGATATGCGGGGTCCACAGAGTGCAACCCGGCGACATATCGCGGACACTTGCGGCCGAAGGAAAGGAGTGAGGCATGGCAACGCACGAGCTTACGCTCAACCTCAAGAAGACCAACATAGCGCCGCCCGTCATCACCGTGCACCAGGGCGACAGCGCCGAGGTCCTGAAGGCCGCCATCTACGACGGCGACAAGAAGGCGGCCCTGACGGGCTGCAAGGTGCACCTCATGGCTGCGAAGCCCGACCACACCTACGTGGAGCAGCAGTTCACTGGCATCAGCGACAACGTGGCCACCGTGACGGTCGACCCCGCCGTCTTCGGCGTGGCCGGGCTGCTCAAGGTGTGCTACGTGCGCGTGCGGAACGCGGCAGGGCTGGACGCCACCACCGAGAACGTCCTGGTGAACGTGCTGCCCTCGGCGAGCGCGTCGGGCGAGATATCCGGCCCGTACGTCGATGCGGTGGAGGCGATCATCGCGAACCTCGAAGGGCAGCTAGCCGATGTGAGCGCGCTGAACGCGCAGATGCAGAAGGCCGAGGCCTCCCGCGCGAGCGCGGAAAACCAGCGCGCCACGAACGAGAAGGCACGCCAGACCGCCGAAACCAAGCGCGCAGAGGCCGAGAAGAAGCGAGCCGCGGCGGAAAGCGACCGCGTGACCGAGGCGTCGCAGCTGAAGACGGCCTCGCAAGCCGCCACGGCTGCGGCAAACGGCGCGGCCTCGAACGCCGACGCGGCGGCAAACATCGCCCTGCAGATAGCCAACAGCGTGGCGCAGGGCAGCGCGGGCAGCTCGGACATGGCCAAGCAGAAGCAGCAGATAGCCGACCTGTACGGCAAGCTGGCCGACGCCACTGACGCGTTCATCTACGACGACGGCACCGTGTACTGCCCCGCCTCCAAGGCCAGTGCATCTGGCAGCACCATCACGTTCGGGAGCACCTGCACGGCGTCCGGCACAACCCTCAACCTCAAGTAGAAAGGCAACGAAATGGCACAAGCGAAAACCCTGTCGGTGAGCGGCATCGGCTACGAGGTCATCGACGATACCGCGCGCAGCAACGCGCAGACGGCGCTCAACAACGCCGAGTACAACCGCCAGGGCCAAATCGGCAAGTACGGCGGGCAGAACATCGCCACCATCCTGGCGGGAGAGATCGGCAGCGGCAGCGTGTACGACGCGCTGCACAAGCGAGCCGCCAACGGCAACTTCGCGGGCCTGCGCGTGGGAGACTACATCGACGTGCCGCTGGTAAGCGCGTCGGGCGTGGCGGCCCAGCAGTCCGTGCGCTTCCTCCTGGCGCACTTCGACCCGTACTACTGCTGCGGCGACAGCTCCAAAGGCCACCACATCGCCTTCGTGGCCTCCGCGCCCATCGCCGTGGCCAAGACCGTGACCGGCGTGGCAAACGACAGCTTCCTGATGTGGAACACCACCAACACGAACCAGGGCACCGCCGACCAGAAATGCCCCTACCTCAACAGCAACCTCAAGGTGTGGGAGACGGCCTTCGAGGCGTGCCTGCCCGAGGGGCTGACCAAGTACCTGCTTACCCAGCGCGTGCTGCTTGAGGAGCGGTACAGCGCCAGCGGCGCGCTCAACGACTCCAACTCGTGGAGCTGGCAGGATATCGGCAAGGTGTTCTCGCTGTCGGAGATGGAGGTGTACGGCTGCCCAGTGTGGGGGACGAAGGGCTACAGCGTGGGCTTCGACTGCCAGCTTGATCTGTTCCGAGACACGGCGCACCGAGTCAACGGAATTCGGTGCAATTGGTGGCTGCGTTCCGTCGTGGGTGGCTCCTCGTCCGGCGTGTGCTGCGTCTACAACGACGGCAATGCCAACTACAGTTCGGCGACGACCACCTGGGTTCGCCCCCGCCCCGGCTTCCTCGTCGGCTAGCCAGCCGAGTGCTCTATACTCTGCTTTTAGGCGACCGCCTTGCGCGGTCGCCTCCTGCCCGCGAAGCGGGCCGTTTTTTTCGCCAGTTTCCCCAGGAGGTGCACGTGAGCGGCGTCTACCAGCGCAACCGCGAGGTGTCCGAGTACAAGTTCTTCACACAGGCCATCGCCATCCGCGTGGAGGTCAACAAGCTGATGGCGTCCTCCTCAGTAGTGCCCAAGGCCTACAGGCTGCTGAACGCGGTGCCGACCGTGGAGACGGCGCGCAGCATCGTGTACAACGTCAACCGCGCCGACTGCTTCTACCCCAACAGTTCGTTCAACGCACTTGAGCGCAAGCGTTACCTGACGCTGGCGATAGCCGACTGCGAGCAGCTGATGCTCGACATGCAGTGCCTCATGGACATCGGCCTGCCCGTGAACGCCAACCGCTTCGAGGAGCTGGCGGCCATGGTCGAGGAGGAGATCAAACTGCTCAAGGGCGCGCGCAAGAACGTACGCGTCACCGGCAAGAAGACGACCGACGAGCGCATAGCCGAGGCCGAGGCCGAGCTAGAGCGCCTGCGTTCGCTATAATGGGCGGCGGTCGCGCCTTGTTTATCGGTACAATTGGTGGCTGCGTTCCGTCATGGGTGGCTCCTCGTCCAACGTGTGCTACGTCAACAACAACGGCAATGCCAACTACAATTCGGCGACGAACACCTGGGTTCGCCCCCGCCCCGGATTCCCTTACTGCCAGACCGAGTAGGCCCCAGGGCCGAAAGCAGAGCGCGGAGAGGAAGGAAGGCGCGACCATCGGGCATGCGCCCGTAAATACGCACCCCGCGAGGGTGGCCGGACGCTGCTTGCATGGCGCGGCGCTCCGTGGCTTCGCCGCGTTTCATGGCCATACCTCAAGCGGCTGTCAGAGCCACATTGAAAGCCGTGCGGGGTGCCTTCTGTGAACTCCGAGCAAAGGCGGGCGGCGCGCCGGAAGCGCCGCGAGGAGAAGCGGGCCAAGGCCAAGGCCGAGCGCGTCAAGACGTGCACGCTTGAGACCGTGGCCGACCTCAACAGCCTGTGCAAGGCTTCCAAGCAGGCCGCGCGCGGCGTGATGTGGAAGGCGTCCACGCAGCGGTACATGAAGGACTACCTGCGCAACGCCGTCCTGTCCCGCCGCGACCTTTTGGAGGGCCGCGACATATGCCGGGGCTTCATCCGCTTCGACCTATGGGAGCGCGGCAAGCTGCGCCACATCAGCGCCGTGCACTTTCCCGAGCGCGTGGTGCAGAAGTCGCTGTCGCAGAACGCGCTCGTGCCCGCGATCGTGCCCACCCTCATAGCCGCGAACTCCGCGAACATAAAGGGGCGCGGCACCGACTACGCCCTGAAGCTGCTCAAGCGCCACCTGGCCGACCACTGGAGGCGGCACGGCCGCGAGGGCTACATACTGCTCGGCGACTTCTCCGACTACTTCGCGCGCATAGCGCACCAACCCGTCAAAGACCAGGTGGCCTCCGCGCTGCTAGATCCGCGCGTGGTCGCCTTGGAGCACCGCCTGATAGACGCGCAGGGCGATGTGGGCCTGGGGCTGGGCAGCGAGCCGAACCAGATATGCGCCGTCGCGCACCCCAACCGCATTGACCACTACGTAATCGAGATGCTGCGCCCCGAGGCCTACGGTCGATATATGGACGACTTCTACCTGATACACGAGTCCAAGGACTACCTGCAGGTGTGCCTGCTGCTCATAGAGCGCAAATGCGCCGAGCTGGGCATCGAACTGAACCCGCGCAAGACCCGCGTGGTGAAGCTCACGCGCGGGTTCACGTGGCTGAAGAAGCGCATCTTCTACACGGACACGGGCCGCATAGTCGTGAAGCCGTGCCGAGACTCCATAACGCGGGAGCGCCGCAAGCTCAAGAAGATGGCCCGCATGGTCGCCGATGGAATCATGACCCCTGAGCAGGTGGAGCAGAGCTACCAGAGCTGGCGCGGAGGCATGAAGCGGCTGGACGCGCACCGCAGCGTGCGGGCCATGGACGCGCTGTACCGCAGCCTGTTCGGAAATCCCGCGGGGGGGGGTTGCTCAATGCAATCCAAACCTGGAGGCGACACGGATGGGAACATGCCCCTACCCTAGCAACGGAAGGAGCGACCCATGACGGAACAGGAAATCGCCGGGGAGATCAACGGCTACAAACAGCAGCTTGAGCAGAGCGACTACAAGGTCATGAAGGCGGTGGAGCGCATCTTCTCCGCATCGTCCATCACCGACCTGCTCTCGGCCATCGCCGCAGCTGCCAAGGAGGTGGCCGAGATCATCTCGCAGCGCCAGACATGGCGCGACCGCATCAACGAGCTGGAAGCCATGGAGCCCGACCAGCCGGAAGCGCCGCAGGAGTAGCGAGCGCCCCTTCGGGGGCGCTTTTCTTTTGCCCGGCGACACCTCGCGGACAATCGCGGCAGCGATTCGAGGAGGTGAGAAAACGAATGACCGACGTGCTGGAAATCTTCGCGCCGTACGGCCCCGGGTCGCTTTTCGGCGCGCTGCTCGTCCTAGTGGTCCTGTACTTCGGCAAGCAGTTCCTCGAAGAGTTCAAGGCCCAGAACGAGCGCAAGGCGAACATCGACCTCAAGCGCGAAGAGCGAAAGCAGGACGAGGTGAACGAGCGGGCACAGCGCGACCGCGAGCGCAGCCAGATGGAGGGCCGCATCGCCGCGCAGATGGAGCGCAGCAACGCGCTGATGGAGGCTATGAAGGCGCTCATGGAGTCCGTCGTGACCTCCAACGAGGTGCTGCACGCCGACCTGGCGAACAGCCAGGCGCGCAGCCAGGGCATGGCGGCGAAGGTCGACCACATCGCCGACCGCGTTGACCTGCTCTACAAGGAATCGGCTCGATAGAAAGGAATCCGAAATGACAGAAATGCAAGCAATCGCAGCCATCGTGCTGTCTTTCGCCGTGCCGTTCGCGGTGCAGCTGATCAAGACCGAGGCCATGACCGGCAAGGCCGCGCGCATCCTGGCGCTGGGCTGCTCGCTCCTGGCGGGCGTCGTGACCGGCTTCGTGGGCGGCGTGCCCGCAGACCCGGGCGCATGGGTCACGTGCGCCTTCGCCGTGGTAGGCGGCGTGCAGGCGGCCTACACGCTGTTCAAGTCGGTAGGCATCACATCCAAGTGGCTCGACGCCCTGTTGGGCGTGACCGTAGGCGGGAAGGAGTAGGCAATGGCTAAACTGTTCATCATCTGCGGCCACGGCGCTGGCGACCCCGGCTGCTGCGCAGGCGGCTGCACCGAGGCCGAGCGCGTTCGCGCCCTGGGCCAGCGAATCAAGGAACTGGGCGGTTCCGAGGTCGAGCTGGGCGATACGTCCCGCAACTGGTACGCCGACGGCGGGCTTAACCGCCTGAACACCGACGCGCCAGTGGTGGAGCTGCACATGGACGCCAGCGGCATCGCCACGGCCCACGGCGCGCACGTCATCATCAAGGAGGGCTTCGAGCCTGACGAGTACGACAATGCGCTGGCCGACAAGCTGGCGGCGTTCATGCCCGGACGCTCCGAGAAGCTGGTGCGCCGTTCCGACTTAGCGAACCCGAACCGAGCCGCCGCGCGCGGCATCAACTACCGCCTGTGCGAGAACGGCTTCATCGACAACGACGGCGACCGCGAGAAGTTCAACGGCAACCTGGACGAGCTGGCGCGCATCTACCTGGAATGCTTCGGCATCACTGCTGGAAGCGCCCCCGCAGCCGTCCCGCAGCCGCAGCCTGCGCAGCAGGAAACGACCGAGAACTTCGGCGGCACCTACCGCTGCACTGTGGACTACCTGCGCGTGCGCGACGCCCCCGGCCTGGGCGGCACCGAGGTGGCGCACTATTCCAGCGGCGAGACCGTGACGCTGGATAACTGGTACAAGATCGCCGACGGCTACGTGTGGGGCCGATACACGGGCTACAGCGGCGCAACGCGCTACATCGCCGTGGGCAAGGCCACGGGCAAGCCAGAGGCCGACGACTATCTGGTGAAGGTGGGATAGGCCATGCCGTACCCGAGCCCCGCAGACGAGGAGCGCAACGGCGGGTGCGGCCCCGTCCTCGCGGCGGTCGTCCTGCTGTTCATCGTCCTGGCCGCCGCCAGCTGCGCGTCGCAGGCTATGGGAGCGCAAGACGTGACCGTGAGGCAAGCCCGCACGGACGGCCCCATATACGACCTGCCCGAGGGCATCGGCCAGGAAATCGTGTGCGACGAGCACAACCGCGAGTACCTGCTGCTGACCACCGAGCAGGGCGGCGTGTTCCTCATGCCGTACATGGACGAGGACGGCGAGCAGGAGATCATGCCGCAGGCCTAGAACGCAAAGAAGCCGCCCCGTATGGAGCGGCTTCTTTCTATCTGACGAGCAATACGAACGCCCGCCTAACGACGAACACGCGTATGTGTTCGCCTACTGAACAGTTGGTGGAGGCGCGGAGAATCGAACTCCGGTCCACGAAAGCCCCCTAATTGGCATCTCCAAGCTCAGTCGCTGGTTTAGTCTCGGACGCTTTGCGCGCAGCGACACGCTCGCGGCGTCCTAACCGGTTCGGTCTTAGCCTGCGCCATACCGATTACGTGCGCAGGAGCATTCCCCTAACATGACGTCGCGCCGGTGTCGGGGAAATCACCGGGTTGACGCGCCGCTATAAACTAAGCAGCAAGAGCCATAGGCTCAAAAGAAGAGTTGTTGTCAATTCAATTTGACGGTACCCCTGTTTAACGAGGCGAGGAGACCTCGGCTTGCTTCCTCTCTCAGAGCTATCGTGTCGAAACCAGTCGCCCCCGAATGTCGGGAAAGTCTGGATGGCATTGGGCACGAGCACCCAACACCCGTCGACTTTTCAAGGAACATGCAGGGCGAGCCCCGCTTGTGGAGTGTTATCTTACCACGTTCTGAAAGCGGACAGCTGTTCTATGCACGAGCTGTGAAGACCCTAATGTGCACCATACTTCGCACTTTTGCTACCGAACGCGTCACGTATATTTTCGCCAAGCAAAATTGACCCGCCGAAAGGACCGTTATGGATACCAAGCAGCAACTCGTCAATGCCCTCGCAGGCCTGGGCTCAACCATTACCGAAGCCATGGATGTCATCGAAGGCTTTGTCCCCTGTGGACATCCCGCCCTCACGGTATCGAACGCACTCGTCGCGCTGGACGCTGACGATGATGCAGCTCTCGCCCAGCAGCTTGAGACCGTCGAGGGCTTTATCGACCACGTGAGTGAGAACCGCGGCGTGGCCGCCTACCACGACATCGAGGTCGAGCTCGCGGGTCCCAAAGCCGATCTGCTCGCAGCAATCCGCGAGGTAGGCGCCCTTATGCAGACCGCAGGCGTCAAGAACACCCAGGTCAACGAGTGGGTCTACCGCAGCCTGGCAGCGCTCGACAGCTCCGACGAAAAGGCAGCCGAGCAGCTCGCGGAAAGTCCCGCCATTAAGGCCGAGCTTTTGTAAATAGCAGACGCGGGCCCCTTGGCGCATCGTCGTCCAAGAGGCCCGCAAACAGTTCGCGTTAACCGATAGCCGCGCCGCCACGTTCGGCCAAAGCAAGAATCGGCATCATTTGACGAGGTTTCTTTGCTGCAAGATCGGCATGTTCGAGCAGCTTGCGATCGTTGGTCACCAAGTAATCGACCTGTGCGCGCTTACACGCGGCGAGCACCAAGTTGTCCTCGTAATCGCGATGGAGCGCTAAGTATTTGTCGGCCAACCAAAGGTCCGACGCATCTGCGCCCACGGCTGTGGCGTTTTCGGTCATGTTCCGAACAAACGCCAGCGCCGCATCGCCAATCGCGCGGGCAGATGCCTCGTCGAGCGCTCCCCCGCTGGCAAGAACGCTACGCCTCAGCTCGTGTTGGACAACGTACAGCACGTCCTTGGCAATATGCACCGGGAAGAACAGCAATGCCCCCGTCTCTGCTGCCTGCCCAATAAACGCACGCGCGGCAAGCGACTCGGCATGGTCGACGCAAAACGAATCAACCCATACGTTGGCGTCCACCATTATTTTGAGGGGAGCCCCACTCACTGGATCATCCCCTTTTGGCGATAGCGCTCGTCCATGGCTTCGGAATAGATTGTGTCCCAACCGCGATCGTCGGATACGGGCGACGTAGCGATGCCCAAATCTGCATAAAGCCGATCTGCCGCTGCCCACGATGCGGCGAACGGAGTATCGTGCGCGACGGTCTGTTGCCGGCCATCAACGGCAGACAGCACTTCCTCGCACTGCCCGCCACCCTGCGCGACCTTGGCCACCACCTTTTTGATGAGCTCGGGCAGCGACCCGCCCGAAAGCCGCAGCGCCTCCTCGGCACGGTTCTTGACCTGGCGATCCACGCGAACGTTCACCTGCGCCATGCCGCTAACAGTACCCATCTCAACCTCACCTTCGACTTTTGCTATCTAAGCTAGCACAACTATATATTTCTGCTAGCACATGGTCAAACGCAAAAGGCCTGCATTCTGGCGGCTGCAACACCGCCCAAATGCAGGCCAAAAACTTAAGTAAAAACGCTAGCGCAGGTAAGCCTTCGCGTTGCCCAGGCTGTAGGCGATCGTCGAGCCGTTGTGCAGCAGTGACGACGTCTGCGGAGTGATCATGCCGGTAATGCCCAATGCCAACAGCGCCGAGTTGGTGAGCATCACCTTGGAATACGAACTCGTCAGACGGTCGATAAGCCCCTGACTCATGCGGCGCAGGCGCACGATCGCGGCAAGATCCGTATCGGTCAGGATGATGTCGGCGACCTCCTTGGCGATGTCGCTTCCACCGCCCATGGCCAGACCCACATCGGCCAGACCCAGCGCCGGTGAGTCGTTGACGCCGTCGCCCACCATGGCAACGTGGCGCCCCTCGCCCTTAATGCGCTCAACATACGCGTACTTGTCCTCGGGCAGTAGCTCGGCCTTAAACTCGTCGACACCTGCCTCGCGCGCGATGCGCTCGGCCGTGCGCTCGGAGTCGCCCGTGAGCATAACGACATGTTTGACGCCCAACGCGTGCAGGTCGGCGATGGCCTCGCGGACCCCGGGCTTGAGCGGGTCCTCGATACCGAGCACGCCCACAACGGTGCCATCGACCGCCAGATACAGCGGCGACAGGCCCTGCATCTGGAGCTCGATTTGCTCCTTGATGTCGGACTCGAGCTGCGCACCCTCGTCCTCAAATACAAAGTGCGCGGAACCGATGATGGCGCGACGCCCTTCAATGGACGAAGCGATGCCGTGCGCCACAATATACTCGACCGCAGCGTGACGCTCGCGGTGCTCAAGCCCGCGCTCGCGTGCCGCATTGACCACGGCGCGCGCCACCGGATGCGGAAAATGCTCCTCCAAGCAAGCGGAAAGACGCAGGATCTCGTCCTCGCTCCAGCCATCGGTGGTGAGCACGCAGGCAAGACGCGGCTGCGCCTCGGTGAGCGTGCCGGTCTTATCAAACACAATGGTGTCGGCCTTGGCAAACGACTCAAAGTACTTGGCGCCCTTGACCATCACGCCCATCTTGGCAGCATCGCTCATAGCAGTCATGACGGCGACGGAGCCCGTGAGCTTGAGTGCGCACGAGTAGTCGACCATCAGTGCCGCTGAGGTCTTGATGAGGCTGCGGGTGGCAAGCGCAACCAAGCCCGCAAGCAGGAAGTTCCACGGGACGATCTTGTTGGCGAGGTCTTCCATGTGCGACTGGCCCTCGGACTTGAGCGAGTCGGCCGTCTGCACGAGTGAGACGATCGAGCGCAGTTTGGTCTGCGCCGTGTTGGCGCGCACGCGCACCAAGATGCTGCCGTCTTCCACGACAGTGCCGGCGAACACGTCGTCGCCTGCGCTGCGCTCGACGGCAAGCGGCTCGCCGGTCAGGGTCGCTTGGTTGACCATGGCGCTTCCCTGCTCGACCACGCCGTCGATGCAGATGGACATGCCGGTGCGAACGGCGACCAAGTCGCCGGGCTCAAGCTCGGTCGCGGCAACACTTACCTCGGTGTCGCCGACGACCTTTTGCGCCTTGTCGGGCACATCGAGCAGCGAGTTGATGAGCTCGTTTTCGCTCATGGCGCGGGTGTAGTCCTCAAGCAGCTCGCCCACGTTGAGCAGGAACATCGTCTGGCCCGCGGTGTCGACATCACGCTTGACGA
Organism: Collinsella aerofaciens; assembly: GCF_040915545.1. Taxonomy (GTDB): domain Bacteria; phylum Actinomycetota; class Coriobacteriia; order Coriobacteriales; family Coriobacteriaceae; genus Collinsella; species Collinsella aerofaciens_BE. The sequence goes on from NZ_JBCPDH010000006.1 coordinate 84,001, forward strand.
ACGAAATGCCGATGGCCGAAGCGTCGAGCACAGGAACGGTCAGGCGCGGCTGCGCCAGCTCATGAAGGGCAGCGCGCAAAAATGCCATGTAACCGGCCACGACAAACACCGCACGCAGAGGCGTCGGCAAGAACCAGCGACGTGCGTAATGGGCGCCGACGAGTGTCGCCAGGTCCATAACGAGTTTGTGCTTGCGCGGCTCGAGTTGCATCACATAGCCCGACTTGGCATCGGCGATAGCTTGAGCATCGAGTGCGCCCAGGGCGTCGAGCACGCTCGCACGGCGCGGCTCGTCGTACTCCAGCGCCATCTGGCCAATACGGCCATAAACGCGCACCTTGTGCACGCCATCGATATCGCCGCTGAGCTTAAGAAGTGCGTCGAGATCGCTCTCTGGCACAGGACCCGCCAATTGAAGACGGGTCCTGCCAGGGATCTCGCTAATAATCGAGAATCTCATAGTTTGTGCCTGGGAGCGTTACTCGGCTGCCTCGTCAGCAGCGGCCTCGCTCTGGGTGATGTAAGCAGCCTCGGCAACCATGTCGTCGACATTAGCCTTGGCCTGCTCGACCATGTCCTGGTAGCCGTTCTTGATGCGCATGCCGCACGCGATACCCTGCACGCAGGCATTCTTTACCGGAGCGCTGGTGAGCAGCTTGATGCCGGCCGTGCCAAGCAGAAAACCGCCACCGACAAGCAGGGTGTTAAACGTCGACTTCTTCATGTTGCTTCTCCCTTTTGCCGCACAAGCGCGGCATGGTGCCTTAGCACCCGAGTTCATTAGTTTGCTCGAGCACGCTTTTGAGACTAGTTTAATCGAACTATTATGGTCAACCAAAGTTAACCTTTGGAAATCTTGGTCCCCTTTCCTACAGCTGCCAGGTAGCCGCTTCCTTTTGCAGTGCGACCATGCGGGCAAATTCTCCGCCTGCCGCCTTAAGCTGCGCCGGAGTGCCCTGCTCGGCAACCACACCATCCTTGAGCACAACGATTTTGTCGGCATTTTCCACCGTACGCATACGGTGGGCAATAACGATAACCGTCTTACCTGCAAGCAGACGGGAGAGCGCCTGCTGTACCACGGTCTCATTCTCCACATCCAAGCTTGCCGTCGCCTCGTCCAACAGCACGATGGGCGCGTCTTTGAGCAGCGCACGGGCGATAGAAATGCGCTGGCGCTCGCCGCCGGACAGCCTGGAACCGTTCTCGCCGATCATGGTGTCGTAGCCCTGCGGCATGCGGTTCACGAACTCGTCGCAGTTGGCGGCACGCGCGGCCGCAAGCACTTCCTCATCGGTGGCATCACGACGCCCGAGGCGGATGTTTCCCATCACCGTGTCGTCAAAGAGCAGCACGTCTTGGAACACAATGGCGTAGTCGCGCAGCAGCACCTCGGGATCAACGCCCGCAACATCCACGCCACCCACGGTGACCGTGCCTTCGGTGGCATCCCAAAAGCGCGCGGCCAGGCGGCTCACCGTAGACTTACCGGAACCCGAAGGACCGACCAGCGCCGTAACTTCGCCTTCCTTGGCGGTAAAGCTCACATCGGTAAGAACTTTCTCGCCGGCACGGCCGTCCTCGCCCGCACCATAGCCAAATGCCACGTGATCGAACACCACATCGTGGCCCACGGGCTCAAATTTCTCGCTGCCCCGCGCCACAGGCTCTTCCATGATGGAACGCATGCGCTTGGCAGACGACTCGGCGGCAAACAGCTCGGACATTAACATTAACGCCTGGTCAAAGGGCGCATAGATACGGCTCACCATAAGCAGGAAGGCAAACAACACCAAAAAGTCGACCTGGCCGGAGGCGACCACCGCGGCGCCCGTGACCAGCGTGGTGGCAATGCCCAGACGCAGGATGACAAAGGCGGAGTTGACCAAAAGCCCGTTAGCGAGCTCGCCCTTGGTGGTCTCGCGCTCCTCGGCATCGATCACGGCGTTGAGCCCCTCAAGATAATGGGCCTCCTGATTGGTAGCGCGGATCTCGCGAACGCAGTCGAGCGTCTCTTGAATTGCCTCGGTAACCTTGACCTTCTCGGCGCGCACGCGATCGAACACCGGAGTCATGGGGCCGCGTGTTAGATACAGCACGGCAAAGGCCACGGGAACGCTCCAAAACGCCGCGATCGCCAGTTGCCAGCAAAAGAACAGCGATGCCACGAACACAATGGCACTTGCGATGATGGCGCCCCAAAGCTCTCCCAGCACGTGGCTGTAGGCGTGCTCCATGGCCTGGACGTCACCCATGATGGTCTCGGTTAAATCGGCCAGATCACGACGACCGAAAAATGACAGCGGCAGTTTGCGCAAGCGCTCGGCAATCTCCATACGCTGCTTGCCGCACTCCTCGTAAAAGATGCAGTAGGTGTAGTAATACTGCTGCCAGTTAGAGGCAAAGAGCAACACGAAAAAGACCAGGAGGCCGCCCACGATCGGCAGCGCATCCGGCAGGTCGGCGCCGGTGGCGAGATGTTCGACAAAGCCGGCCATGACCAAGAATAAAAAGCCCATGCCGGCCATGGAAATAAGATTGGTGAGCGTGGTCCAGAAAATGCCGCGTTTTACTCCGGCGACGCCTTTATCGGATAGGAAATACTTCTTTTGGAATGAGGCGAACATTTAGGCCTCGCCTCCCTTCGTGACAGCGGCATCCGCGGTCGCTGCAGTGATTTTCCAGCTCGCGGCCTGTTCGTATTCGGCCCACATCTTGGCATACAGACCCTCTTGGGACAGCAACTCGGCATGGGTACCCGACTCCTGCACGCTGCCCTGGTTGAGCACCACGATTTGGTCGGCGCCCACCACGGTCGAAAGTCGATGCGCAATCATAATGACCGTGCGGCCCGCCGCCAGCTTGCTAAAGGCGCGCTGGATGAGCGCCTCGTTCTCGGGATCGGCAAACGCCGTGGCCTCGTCGAGCACCACGATAGGCGCGTCTTTAAGGATCGCGCGGGCGAGTGCCACGCGCTGGACCTCGCCGCCCGAAAGATATGCTCCGCCGGCACCGAGCATGGTATTGATGCCCTGTGGGAGCTTGGCCACAATGTCGTCGCACTGAGCTGCGGAGAGGGCCGCACGCACTTCGTCGTCAGTGGCCGTAGGCTTGGAGGCGCGCACGTTATCGGCAAGTGTTTGCCGGAACAGCTGGTTGGTCTGGAACACGAAGGCGACCTGGTCCATAAGCTCGTGCGGATCCATATCGCGAACGTCCACACCGCCTACGAGCACTCGACCCGAGGAAACATCCCAAAAACGCGGGATCAGGCTTGCGCAGGTTGACTTACCGCCACCCGAGGGACCCACCAGGGCGAGGGTGCTACCCGCGGAAACGCTAAAGCTCACATGGCTAACGGCAGGTGCTTCGGCACCCTCGTACGTAAAGCTCACGTCCTCAAATCGCACGTCGCCGCCGGCAGGGTGCTTGGGTTGGGCGGGCACGGAGAGCTGCTTGGAATCCATGACGCTTCGAATACGAGCCAGCGAATCGGCACTCATCTGAGAGGCCTCGCCCACAAACATAAGCTTGGTCATGGCCGTCGGCACCACGGCCGAAAATATCGCGTAAAACGTGAAGTTGGCCATAAAATGCGCGAAGTCCGTCTCGCCCGGCGCCAACAGCAACGCCACGGGCAACAGGAATGCCACAAGACCATTGAGCGCGGTAAGGTTGAGTACCTGCGGACCTCGGCAGAACGTGCCCGCATAGTTTTGTGCCATGTCGGCGTATTCGGCGATCGCATCGTGGAAAGCCTTAAAGGAGTAGACCGTCTGCTGAAACACCTTGACCACGGGAATACCGCGTACGTATTCGGTGCCGGTCTTGTTCATCTTGACCAGCGCTCCCATGTAGGCCTTCATGAACTCGGCGCCCTTGCCGCCCATCATGGCGGCCATGGCGCCAAACGAAACGACGACCGAGATAAGGCATGCAGCCCCCAGACGCCAATCGAGGGCGAAAAGCAGCACGAGCAGACCTGCGACCATGGCGGTGGCGCCGGCGATATCGGGCAGCATGTGCGCGAGCAGGGTCTCGGTGGAGGCGGCACATCCGTCTACAATACGGCGCAGCTCACCGGTAGCGTGCATGTCAAAGTAGCCAAGCGGCAGCTTGAGCAGGTGCTCGCTCGCAGTCTTGCGGATATTGGACGCGCAGCGAAACGCAGACAGGTGCGTGCACATGAGGCCTGCGAAATACACTACGATGCTTGCCAGGGCAAAACCAACGGCCCACCAGCCATACATCGCGATATCGGTGGCTTCGCTCCAGTTAGGCGCCACAGCGATCAGGTCTCGCGCGACAAACCAGATGCACACGTACGGGCCAAAGCCCAGCAGCTGCGAGAGCGCCGAGAGCGCCATGCCCAAATACGTTAGGAATTTACGGTCGCCGGCATATGCAAGTAGCTCGCCGATACCGCCGCCTTCCCTTTTTGATCCCTTTGCCATGAGATTCCTTTCTAACGGCTTGAGAGTTAACCGTAATCAACTTATCATTGATATGTTAGCCAAGGCACACAATCGAGCCAGGCGTGGATGTTTCTGCAAAGGAAGGGGACGCTTTCGAAAATGCATCGGGCCGCGACCAACATAACCGAGCTATACGCACCACAGTTTGAGCAGTTTGGCCTGGAGCTTTCCGGCAAGGGCGCCGTCTTTACCGGCGAGGTAGCAAATGATCGGGCGCACGGACGCGCATGGATCATGCCCCTCTCCCCCACCTGCATCGTCATAGAGCATTTCATTACCCCGACGCACGATATGTACCTGACCGAATACACACCTGAGCCGTACGCCTGCGTGAGCGAAGTCAGCGCGCCCACACTTACATGCATGCCCGAGGCTGGCATAACGCCTGCGAACCTTACACTCTTGCATGGACCGTGGCCAAACAATGCCGTTTGCAGCTTTATCCAAGATAACTGTGGCGAGGAATTAAGCCCACTGTTTGCAGGGCAACTCTACCACTCGCGCTCGGTGCTCTTTTTGCCTGGATATTTTGACGAACTGGAGTACCGCTATCCCACCGAATTCGCGGGAATCTTTGAGGCGTTTGCCGAGCCATGGCACGAGGAAGCGGCGTCTGCCATCTGCCACACGCTGCGCCGGATTAACGAGAACCGCGCCCGCACCGTAGGCGGGCACGTCTATATGCAAGGCATCGTGGAGACCATGGTCGCCGAGCTCGCCTGTTCGCATGCGGCCCATAGACAGGCGCAACGGGCGACGGGCACGCACACCAGCGTGACTTTAGCCAAGGAAGCGTCTGCCCTTGTAGAGCACTCGCTCAACAAGGGCAGACATGTGAGCATCCAGGAGGTGGCCGAGAGACTCTTTACGTGCCGATCCAAACTGTGCGCCACCTTTAAGGCCCAAACCGGCGAGTCCCTGGGTGCCTACATACGAAGGCGCCGCATGGAGCGGGCGCAGGAACTTTTGGCAGATAGCTCGCTTACGATAGCGCAGGTGGCAGAGCGGCTCGACTACCCTCAGCAGGCCGCCTTCGCCCAAGCCTTCAAACAATACACCGGCACCACCCCCACCGCTTGGCGTTCCCAACATATTTAAAGAATGAGGGCGCCATTGGCACCCTCATTCACCAAATTCAATCCAGCCCACCTGACCCGAACGGCCGAGTCGTTGCAGAACCCGGAAGCCCCGGCAGGGCGGGCGCTTGCTCAAAATGAGTTCCGCACGCAAAGAAGGCCACTTAATGTGGCCTTCGTCTTGCGCAGGACTGTTTGAAATTTTGAGGAAGCACCCGCCCTGCCGGGGCTCCCGGGTTCCCGCTTACGAGAGCGACGTTCTCAGCAACTCGTTGAAGAGCTTCGGGTTGCCCTTGCCGCGGCTTGCCTTCATGCACTGGCCCACCAAAAAGCCGATGACCTTCTGGTTTCCGTCGCGGTACTGCTGCGCCTGCTCGGCACAGTTTGCCAGCACCTCGTCCACAATCGGCTGCAGCGCGCCGGCATCACTCACCTGACGCATACCACGCTCGTCGACGATCTTATTGGGATCGTCACCGGTCTGGGCCATGGCCTCAAAGACCTCGTGCGCTTGGTTGGAGCTGATGGCATCGGTCGCCAGCAGCTTGGCGAGTGCCGCCACCTGAGCCGGCGCGATGCCGGACTCGGCGAGCGAGACGCCTGCGCCTTTAAGATAGGCGATCATCTCGTTGACCAGCAGGTTTGCGACCGTCTGGGCCTCCTTGCCGGCCATACCGGCAGCGGCGGCCTCAAAGAAGTCGGCAAACTCGGGGTCGCCGGCAATCTGCTCGGCGTCGGCCGTCTTAATGCCGAAGTCGGCCTCAAAACGGACGCGCTTGGCATCGGGCAGCTCGGGAATCTCGCCACGGCAGCGGTCGATAAACTCGTCGTCCAGATCGAACGGCGCCAGATCGGGATCGGGGAACAGACGATAGTCGTCGGCCGTCTCCTTGACGCGCATGACCACGGTGCGCTTGCGGCTGGGCTCCCAGTGGCGGGTCTCCTGATAGATGATGCCGCCCTCCTCGAGCACCTCGGCCTGGCGGCAAATCTCGTAGGCAAGGCCATCGTGCAGGCTCTTAAACGAGTTGAGGTTCTTGAGCTCGGTCTTGGTGCCCAGCTTGGTCTCGCCGCGGCGACGCAGCGACACGTTGCCGTCGCAGCGCATGGAACCTTTCTCCATAGAGCAGTCCGAAATGCCCAGCGTCACAAAGATGCGGCGGAGCTTTTCCATAAACAGGCGCGCTTCCTCGGGCGTGCGCAAGTCGGGCTCGGTGACAAGCTCAATGAGCGGCGTGCCGCAGCGGTTGTAGTCGACGAGCGACTCGGCCGCGGCGGTAATGCGGCCCTCAGCACCGCCCACGTGCACCATCTTGGCGGCGTCCTCCTCCATGTGGATGCGCAGGATGCGGATGGGCACCGTGTAGGAACCGTCCTCGCGACGCTCAGGCATCTGCAGGTTGGACGCATCGTAGCTGGCCAGGTGACCGGCGCGCTGGTTACCCTCGCGCATGGTCGAGGACATGGACGTGGACAGGCCCTCGGCATTGGCCGAAGCGCTCGCCAGGCTCTGGGCCTCGGCCTCGCCAAACGCGCAGTCGGGGCGCTCGGCGGCACCGCGACCGGTCACGTCCAGGTCCAGGTGACCGTACATGGCAAAGGCGACCGGACCCTGCGTGGTCTGGAAGTTCTTGGCCATATCGGGATAGAAGTAGTGCTTGCGGTAGAACATCGAGTGGCGCTGAATCTCGCAGTTGGTGGCAAGACCAGCCTTGACAATGCTCTCGATGGCGCGCTTGTTGGGCACCGGCAGGGCGCCGGGCAGGCCCAGGCACACCGGGCACACGTTGGCGTTGGGCTCGTCATCGTGGCTGAGCTTGCAGTTGCAGAACATCTTGGTGTCGAGTGCGGTGAGCTCGGTATGGATCTCCAGGCCAATCACGGCCTCCCAATCCTGCAGGACCTCGGAAAGCTCCTTCATTACAGCTCGCCTCCCTTCCCGGCAAAATCGGGCGCGACGGAAAGCGCAGGCGCACCCGTGGCGGTATCGGCAAAGCCGCGCTCCAGGGCGCGGGCAAACGTGAGCAGCTGACGGTCCTTAAAGGCCGAACCCACCAGCTGGGCAGAAACGGGCAGCCTGCTGTCCTCGCCCAGGCCCAGCGGCACCGAGATACCACCGTTACCGCAAATGTTGAGCGAGATGGTGTACAGGTCGGAGAGATACATCTGCGTGGGATCGCTAATCTCGCCAAACTTAAAGGCCGTGCGAGGCGAGGTGGGCATGAGGATGGTGTCCACCTTGGCATACGCGGCGTCGTAGTCCTGCGTGATGAGCGTGCGGGCCTTTTGCGCGGCGTAGTAGTACTTGTCGTACACGCCCGAGCTCAGCAGGTAGGCGCCGAGCATCTGACGGCGCTTGGCCTCGGCGCCAAAGCCGTGGGCGCGCGAGAGCGAGCTCTGGTCGGACAGGTTAGCGCAGCCCTCCTCCTGATAGCCGTAGCGAATGCCGTCAAAACGGGCCAGGTTGGAGAATGCCTCGGCCGGGCCGATGACGTAGTAGGCGGCGATGGCGGCGTCCAGGTGCGGCAGGTCGACCTCGACCAGCTCGGCACCCTGGTTCTGCAGCTCCTGGGCGGCACGTTGAACAGCAGCCTTGACCTCGGGCGTCAGGCCTTCGGCCTCCATAAACGCAGGGATGATGCCCACGCGCTTGCCCTCGATGCTGTCGTTGAGATGCTCGGTAAAGTCGACGGCACAATCCTGGTTGGTGCAGTCGTACGGATCGTGGCCCGCACCGGTGAGCGCGTTCATGGCCAGCGCGACATCCTCGACCGTGCGGCCAAAGGGGCCCACCTGGTCGAGCGACGAGCCAAAGGCAACCACGCCGTAGCGGCTCACGGCGCCATACGTGGGCTTAAAGCCCACCACGCCGCACAGCGACGCCGGCTGACGGATGGAGCCGCCGGTGTCCGAGCCCAGCGAGAGCGCGACCTCGCCCGCGGCGACGGCGGCAGCGGAGCCGCCCGAGGAGCCGCCAGGCACGCGCTCGGTATCCCAGGGGTTGTTGGTGCGGTGGAACGCCGAGCTCTCGGTGGAGCTGCCAAAGGCAAACTCGTCCATGTTTGCCTTGCCCATGGGCAGGCAGCCGGCATCGAGCATGCGCTGGACGCAGGTGGCGGTGTAGACGCTCTGGTAGTCCTCGAGCATACGAGAAGCGCAGGTAGTGCGTGTGCCCACGAGGTTCATGTTGTCCTTAATGGCCAGCGGCACGCCCGCGAGCGGGGGCAGCGGCTTGCCTGCGGCACGGTCGGCATCCACGCGCGCAGCGGCCTCGAGCGCAAGCTCGGGCGCCACCTGCAGGAATGCCTGGACCCCGCCCTCGCGCGCCTCGATGGCGGCAAGGGAGGCCTGGGCCACCTCGGTAGCGGTAAAGTCACCGGCAGCAACGCCTGCGGCGATCTGGGCGGCGGTAAGGGAATCGAAGCTTAGCGCCATTACTCGCTCTCCCCCTCTCCCAAAATGGACGGCACGCGGAAGTAGCGGTCGCGCGCGCTACCGGCGTTTTTAAGCGCGACGTCGAGCGGCAGATCGCGTTCGGGCTCGCGCAGGTCATCGCCCATCACGTTGGACAGGCTTCCGATGGGATGGAACGTGGGCTCCACGTCGGGCAAGTCATATTGCAAGACGGGCTCGAGCATCTGGACGGCATCGTTCATGTAGGACGTCATCTGGGCGAGCTCGTCATCGGTCAGTGCGATCTTTGCGTACTCGACGATGCCGCGCACGTCTTTCTCGCTGAGTGCCATAGGCGCTCCCTTCCGCATAACAGTTAAACCGCTCTAGTATACAGGGCAACGCCGGCTTGGAGCAGGCGCTTTACCCAAATGCAGCGAAAACGTAACGAGGGAGGCGGCTGACAGGCGGCGGGCTGGCGGTTTTGTAGCGAAAACCGCCAGCCCGCAACGAAAACCGTCTCGCCCACAACGAAAACCATCACAACATTCGACGCTTTTCGTCAAAATCGCGATTTTCATCGAATGTTGTGATGGTTTGGAAGCCCCGCCACCACAAAGGTGCCTGTCCCCTTTGTGGTGGTTCTGGAGAATGTCCTATGCCGAGGCCTTGGCCTTGCGGCGCTTGCGGACCGTGTGGATCACGATGTCCAGCAGCAACAGCACAATGGCAACGACCACGATGAGCACGGCAAACTCACGCTTGCCCCAGTGGCGGCCGGCCAGCGACTTTTGCTTGTCGACGTCCTTTTTGCTGTACTTGGTGCGTACGCAATGCACCAGCAGGCGGTGGTCGTTCACGCCATAGGGCGTGCAGGTGACGAGCGTCACCTTGTCGGCGCCGGGCTCAATGGTCAGCGACTCCATCTCCTCGGGCAGCACCACCTCGGAGTCCACCATCTTGTAGGCGAGCGTCTTGTTCATGGTGTGCAGTAGCACCAGGTCGCCGGGCTCCAGCGAATGGATGTCATCGAACATGCTCAGGTTGCGCATGCCCGAGTGCGCGGTGAGCACGCAATGAGTCGAGGTGCCGCCCACCGGCAGGCTCGTGCCCTCCAGGTGGCCGACGCCCGCCATAAGGACTTCTTCGCTCGTGCCGTGGTAGATGGGCATGCTCACGTCGATGGAGGGAATCTCGACCCAGCTCATCATGGGGTCGCGGTCAAAGATGAGCTGCTGAGCGTAGGGCTCGATCTGGTCGGCGGGGAGCTCGGTGGCCTCGCCCGCCAGTTGCTCGTTAAAGGAGCGCGCCTGGAGCAGGATGCGCTCGCGCTCCTCGGCAGAAAGCGCGTCCACGGTGCTGGACACGGTGCTGATCTGGTTGAACACGCCCGAGGCCTCGAGCCGGTCCAAGATCCACGGCCAGGTCATAAGGCCCACGCCAATAAGGATGATGACGATGGTGATGAGCCGATCGGCCCAGCGCGGCAGTCGCTTGCGGCGGCGCTTGGGCTTTGGCTGAGGTTGGGGCTGAGGACTTGAGCCACCGTTGTCCGCGGCGTTATTGCTCTTCATATGTTTGGCGCCCTGCACCATCGCCGGTCACTCCTCTACAACTCAAGTTGTCTAAACAAATAATAGCCGATTAGCGAGCTTCCACGCCGGACAACGCAGCCTAGCAGCATTGCGCAGTGCGAGTATGGGCCCGCATTTGAGTTTTCAAAATGTCCCGAATCGGCTGAGCGATTCGGGATACAATGTCAATAGAAAACGACGCACCCCGCGTAAGTGTACGAGAGCGCGGGCGGCCTAGTTTTCAGCTTTTGTTAAATGCCCGGGATCCGACCCCCGGGCATTCTTATTTGCGCTTGTTGCGGCACAAATGCCTTCTACCGTCCGCACCGCGCGTGCGCCTACGGACCTTAAACCGAACCTCATACGAGTCAAGAAACGCGATGACGAACGAGCCCACTGCCGCGAGGGCGGCGAGCGCGTTAAGGAATTTCAGCATTTGGGGACCTCCGATCGAGTCGTCGGCCGCCCGCGCACGGGATGCGTCGCAAGGATATTTTACTGCGAGCACCCGCACTTACAGCTGGTAAACGCAATAATTGCAAACATCTGTTCGATATTCATACGCTTGATCCATCGAGCAATGGAGCCTGGCTGCGTTGTCCCAAAAAAAACGGGGCAAACTCCAGTGCGGAGTTTGCCCCGAAAAGAGAATGGCAAAGCAAGAGCGTAGATGGACGAGAAAAGTGTCCGCAAGTCTCATGGCCATCACATCCCACCTGCCAAAGTGATGGGTGAGCGAGCGTTACTCGTGCTCGGACTCCTCAGCCTGCTTACGGCTGCGGATGAGGTGTGCCACGCCGATGCACAGCACTGCGCTGCCAGCGATCCAAGTGAAGGTCACGCCGTTAAGACCGGTCAGCGGGAGGCCGGAGCCTTTCTTGTTCTTGACGGTAAGGGTAACGGTGCCGCCACCAGAAGAGGAATTGGTGACGAGACCAGAACCATTCTTGGATGTGGTCACCGTCAACGTATTCTCGCCCTCATTCTGATTAAGACCCGTGGCAGTAATGGTGAACGTGAATTTGGGCACGGTGTTATAGCCGGGGAGCGTATGGGTCTCCTCGACCGTGTAAGTGCCAGCATCGAGGCCCTTGACGCTGATTTCGCCCTTATCATCAGTCGTAAAATCATAAGCAGTATTGCCCAAAGAACCGTTCACTTAGACATACTGGGCGCCGGCGCCCCTTGATTATCAACTTCATCCGAACACTTCCCACATTCATCCGCACATGTGCGGATGAATGTGGGAACCCGATACCCTGAGGGCCGGATCGGCCGGCCCCGGGAGATCGGAGGACGGCATG
>NZ_JBCPDH010000007.1:0-76616 GCF_040915545.1 Collinsella aerofaciens
CGGATTCGCGCCTCAGGACTCAGCGCAACGCGTTGCGCTGAGTCCTGAGGCTGTTGCAATGAAAATGAGAATCAAGGGACGGGAAACCCGCCTGAAATCTTTTCAAAAAAGATTTCCCCGCACACACTTTGCTGTGCTATAGTGCAGCGCAACAGCAACTAGGTGCGACCGCGCCACGGCATCACGAAAGGAGCCACCAACATGAAGAACACAATGAAGTCTCTCAACAACTGGTGGTGGCGTGATGCGAATACGATCGGTCGACAGTGAGTCCCTCACGCCTGTTTTTGCGCTCTAGGTGATTGGAAGGCCTCCGGTTTCGACCGGGGGCCTTTTTCTATCTCGAGCCCGATCGCATTCGCATCACGCGCCTCCGCTTTTCTCTTGCACTCCCATTCCGAAAGGATTTTCACCATGTCTCAGAACACCACCGCCACCCAGCCCCGCACCGTCCAGACCGCCGACCGTGGCAAACTCGATGTCCGCGCCCTCGTCCTGCTTGCCATCCTGCTCGCCGCCGGCTTCATCCTCAACTTCACCGTCGGCAAGGCCATCTCGGGCATCTCGGGCGGCATGATCAGCCCCGAGTTCATCATCTCGGCCTTCTGCCTCACCATCCTGGTCGTTCGCCCCAACATCGGCCAGGCGCTCGTCATTGGCCTTATCTCGGCTGCCGTGATCCAGATCACCACCACTTCGCCGTTCGTTGATTTTGCCGCCGAGGGCATCGCCGCCATGCTCATGGCCGGCATCGTCAACGCCGCCGGCAAGAACGGTCAAGTCAAGCCCGCCATCGCCATTGTCGCAACCTTCCTGACCACCTTTGTCTCCGGCGTCATCTTCATGGTCATCAAGATGGCCATGCTCGGCGTGGTAGGCGAGCTCGCCGCCGCCATGCTGCCCGTCGTTGCCATGACCGCCGTCTTTAACGCCATTCTGGTCGGCGCCCTCTACTTGCCCATCCAGAAGGCCCTGAGGCTCAACTAACCCGCTCGGCTTTACGAGCCACCCCATCTTGGCGTTCATTCGTCGCTCGCGTACCCAAGTACGCTTCACTCCTCTTTCGCGCCAGCCTGGGGTCCCTCGTAAAGCCGTCTCCGTGCTTCACCACCAAAGACTGTCCCAAACAACTAGCTCTTGGGGACGTTCTTAAACGACTAGTCATGTAAGAACGTCCCCAATGACTATGAAAGGTATCCATGGAAACGATCATCAACGTCGACGATGTCTCGTTCTCCTATGGCACGCAGACCGAGCAGGCGCTCAGCCACATCTCGCTCAGCGTGAACAAGGGAGATTTCATCGGCATCATCGGGCCCTCAGGCGCCGGCAAGTCCACGCTTGCCGCCTGCCTGTCGGGTGCCGTGCCCCACCACTACACCGGCGCGTTCTTTGGGTCCGTCATGGTTGACGGCCATGACACCTGCGAGGTCTCGCTGACCGACGTGTCACAGATCGTCGGCAGCGTGCTGCAGGATATCGACACGCAGATGGTCGCCTCGGTCGTCGAGGACGAGATGCTCTTTGGCCTCGAGAACTTTGGCGTTCCCCACGACCAGATCGAGCAGCGCGTGAGCGAAACGCTCGAGACCGTCGGCATCAGCGACCTGCGCGACCGCGAGATCGCCACCCTCTCGGGCGGACAGAAGCAAAAGGTGGCCATCGCCGCCATCCTCGCCATGCGTCCGCGTGTCTTGGTTCTCGACGAGCCCACCGCGGCACTCGACCCCGCCAGCTCCACGCTGGTCTTCGAGACGCTGCGTGAGGCAAACCGCACACTTGGAATCACCATCGTCGTCGTTGAGCAAAAGGTCGCCCTGCTCTCGGAGTACTGCAACCGCGTGCTCGTGCTCAACCATGGCGAAATCGCGCTGCAGGGCGAGCCACACGAGGTCTTCGCGCATACCGACGAGCTCCGTGCCATCGGCGTCGACTGCCCTCGCGTCACGCGTATCTTCAATAGCCTCGAGGCCGATGGCCTGGTAAGCGGTACCCCCTGCTTGGATGTCGATGAGGCCGAGCGCCTGATTTCGGGCATCGTCGACCCCGCACACGCGGCTATCGAAGCCCAGGCGCCCGCCGGTTCCCCGCATGCACCGTCGTTGCGTCCTCATGCCAAGGACGCCGAACCCGTACTCACCTTCGACCATGTTGAGTTTGCCTATCCCAATGGTGGCGCCGCCGTACACGACCTTAGCCTGACGCTCTATCCTGGCGAGCTCGTGGGCATCGTCGGCCAAAACGGCGCCGGCAAGACTACGCTCACCAAGCTGCTCATGGGCCTGCTTAAGCCTTCCTCGGGCAGCGTACGCGTTACGGGCCTGGACACTGCCGCGGTCCCCACGAGCCGTATCGCCCGCGAGGTCGCGACCCTCTTCCAAAACCCCGACCGCCAGATCTGCAAGGACACCGTGCTCGACGAGGTCGCCTTTGGCTTGGAACTGGGCGGCATGGACCGCGCCGAGGCCCTGCGTCGCGCCCAGCTGGTCATCGATCGCTTTGGCTTGCCGGCCGACGAGGCGCCCTTCTCGCTTTCGCGCGGCCAGCGACAAATGGTGGCGCTTGCCTCCGTCGTAGTGGTTGAGCCCAAGATCGTCGTGCTCGACGAGCCCACGAGCGGCCTTGACTACCGCGAGTGCATGACCGTCATGGAAACCGTGCGCACCATGGCCGAGCGCGGCTGCGCCGTTATCATGGTCTGCCACGACATGGAAGTTGTCTCCGACTTTGCCGAGCGCATCGTGGTAATGGCCGACGGCCGCATCCTCGACCGCGGCCGCACGCACGAGCTATTCTCGAACATCGATCTCATGCAGCGTGCCTACGTTGAGCCGCCCCAGGTCATCGAACTCTCGCGCCGTCTGGCATCTTCCGTCTCGCCCGCTTTTGCGCAGGTGAGCGAGGTCACCGATGTCGTTCGAATTACCAAGGAGATGGTCCACCGTGGTTAACGTCATCGACTACATGCCGGGTGACACGCTGCTGCATCGCCTGAACCCCGTCGTCAAACTGGGCCTCGCCGCCGCCATCATCGTCGGCATCTTCTTGTCCGACGCCTACGAGGCGCTGCTGGGCTTTTTGGCACTCACCCTTGCGCTGGGTGCCTATGCCGGCGTCGTCGACCGTCTGTTCTCGCTGCTCAAGTTGCTGATTCCGCTCGCGCTTATCATGCTGGTGCTCCAGCTGGCCTTTATGCGCGATGGCAACGTGGTGTGGGGCTTTATCACCGACACGGGCCTCATCACAGGATCGAAGGCCTGCCTGCGCCTGCTGGGTGTGGCGTTACCGCTCATCCTCATGCTCATGGTGACCAAGCTCAACGACCTTGCCAACGCCTGCGTCGAGGTGCTGCACGTGCCGTATCGCTATGCCTTCACCTTTACCACGGCGCTGCGCTTTGTGCCGGTGTTTGGTCAGGAGATGAACGCCATCATGGAGGCGCAGACCGCACGCGGCGTCGAGTACGACACCAAGAACCCCATCAAGAAGCTTAAGCTCATGCTGCCACTGTGTGTGCCACTGCTCATCTCGAGCGTGGGCAAGACCGATGCCACAGCCTTGGCGGCAGAACAGCGCGGCTTCTATCTGCGTACGCGCACCAGCTCGTACAAGCGCTACCCCATCAAGGGCCTGGACATCGCCGTGCTCATCGTCAGCATCGCCCTCATCGCCATCGGCTTCCTGTTCTAGTTCACCACCGACAGCAACCGCCCAACGCAAAAGGCCTCGGCTCGCACCAAACGAGCCGGGGCCTTTACTGTTTCACCAGATAAAACCTACCAAAATAAACCTGTCCCTTTTTGGCGGGTCGGAAGCTAGAGGCGGTAGGGAGCGCCGCTACGGATGATGGATTCACGCACCAGGACGTCCATGGCGTCGAGGGTGATCTCGGGCATCTCTCGGTACTTCTGCAGCACCGATAGCTCGGTGCAGGCCAGAATGACGCGGTCGCAGCCGCTACGGGCGAACTCCCACATCACGCGGTCGAACTTATCCATATCGGGCTCACGTCCGGCCTTCACATCATCGTAGATAAGCGACATCACATCGTTCTGACGTTTCTCGCTGGGATAGACGACCTCAACACCCGCAGCCTTACATTCGCGGCCGTAGACGCCCGCGCCCACGGTGCCATCGGTGCCCATGATGCCGATCTTGCGCACCGGCTCGGCCGGCATACTCAGGTTGGGGTCGAACTCGCACTCCCCCATCACCGCGCCGGCCAGAGCATAGCGCACCGACTCACGCGGCATGTGGATAATCGGCACCTTCGTAAACGACTGGATCTGGTCATAGAAGTAGTGTGACGTGTTGCAGGGAATGGCAATGTGTGCACAGCCCAGCGACTCGAGTGCCTGGGCGCACTCTTTCATGGTCGCCAGCAGTTTGGCATGCTCGCCGGTCTTAATGGCCAGCGTGCGGTCGGGCATGGTCGACTTGGAGAGTACCACCATGTCGATATGTTCCTGATCGCAGGCAGCAGCCGTATGACGCACCACCTGGTCGTAGTAATACGACGTGGCCTCGGCGCCCATGCCGCCGATAACTCCCAGCTTTTCCATCGCCGCCTCCTTGGTGACGCTTGCGCAATTGCGCGTATCATACCCGCGCCCGCCCGATGCAAACCGGACGGGCGCCGCGCTCATCTACTTGTAATACGTCTTGAACAGCTTAAAGTGGCGCAGCTTGGTGTGCCACATGCGCAGCCAGCGGTTAAAGACAAAGTCGCCCTTCATAAACGAAGGGTCGGCGCCCTTGCCTTCCTTGTCCAGGCGATGCACCTTAGCGCGCAGCTCGGGATCCTTGACGTACTTGTCGACGACGCCCATGGGGACGACCATCCACAGGGCCTCGTCCTGAGCCGTCACAAACTCCGGCTCAAACGGACGGTTGAACACATACTCGTCCACCACATACTTGGCAACGTTAAAGCCGCTGTTGGTAACGTAGTAGTTGCTGCGGCCCTGGCGCGTGTTGAAATCGAAGAACTTAATCGAGCCGTCGCGCTCGTCGTACTTTACGTCAAAGTTGGAATAGCCCACAAAGTGAAGGTCCTCGAGCAACTTGCGCACGCCGCCCATGAGCTCGTCGTTGGGCTCGGTAATGATACAGGCATGGTTGCCGACACCGTGGGGCTGATGCTCCTCGAGCAGCACATGGCCCAGGCACATCATGCGGACCTTACCGTTGCGGTCGGAATAGCTGGTGAGCACGCGCATGTACTCGTCGTTGCCGGGCACGCGATCCTGCAAGATCAGGTCGTCGGTGTAGCCGCTGGCATACGAATCGCGAATGACCTGTTCCAGCTCGGCGCGGTCGGCAATCTCATAGGCCTTCTTCTGGCCCTCGAACTCATGCTGCCACCACATGATGCCATCAGAAGGCTTCAGAATCATCGGGTAGGGAAAATCGATCTGGTCGAGCACTTCGGCAGGCGCCTCACCCTGGGCATTGAGCATCGCCTTGGTAAAGGTAAACGTGTGCGGATAGGGCACGCCATGCTTCTCGCACAGCTCGTAGAAGATCTCCTTCTTCTGGCACTGCTCGAGCATGCTGTAGGGCGCGTAGGGAGCGACGATGTTATCCGCCAGCTCATGGGCATCCTTGGCCTGAGCCACGAGGGCAACATAGTTATCGCCACAGCCCACAAGGACAATCGTCTTATCGGCATGCGCTTGGGCAATGCCGTTGACGGTTTTGAGCATCACGGGCATGGTGTCGATATCCACGTTGGGCGTGTAGTCGATAATCTGGCTGCGGTACGCGGGACCCGTCTGATACTTGCCAAAGACCAGACTCTTGACCTGGTACTCCTCGTAGAAGGCACGCGCCACCGAATAGGCGTTGATGTCGCCACCAAGCAGCACGGGAATGAACTCGCGCTCTGTAAATTGCAATGCCATGGAAACTTCCTATCATGAACTGCCCACACAACGGGCGGTCTTTGCGCAACTGATTTATTCTAGCGTGCCAAGCCGCCGGCGCCCAAAGCTCCACCGTATCTATGGCAATCAACGTAATTGTCCAGCACGAAGGCCAGCACGAAGACGGCGCTCACCGTTGTATGACAATGGGCAATGAACCTACCATTGTTGTAGGATTCAACATGTTGCCCGCCCCGTCGAAAGGTGCACCGTGCCCCAGGCTCATCCGATCAACAACCCCATCATTGACGCCGCCAAGCGCGAACTTGCGGATCGTGCCCAGACGGCAGTTCCCCTACGCACCGCAAACGATGCTTACAACGGGCCTGCCCGCATCGTCTCAATCAACACGTCGGCGCACAAGGGCACGCGCAAGTCGCCCGTCGCCGATGGACACGACACCGTTATAGAGCAATTTGGCCTCGCCACCGATGCGCACGCCGGGCATTGGCACCGCCAGGTCTCTTTTTTAGCCGCGGAGTCCATCCAGACGGCGCAGGCACGCGGGCTCGACGTACACGAGGGTGACTTTGGGGAGAACTTCACAACCCGGGGCATCAACCTGCTCTCGCTCCCCTTGGGCACGCAGCTCAAGCTTGGCAGCGAGGTGCTTGTCGAAATCAGCCAAATCGGCAAGGCCTGCCACACACGCTGCGCCATCTACTATCTCGCCGGCGACTGCATCTTTCCCCACGAGGGCGTTTTCGGCGTGGTACTAAAGGGCGGAGAGGTCTACGCCGGCGACGATATCCAGGTAATCAAACTCGGCGACGGCACCTGTTCGTTCACCCCCGCCGAGGCCCTCGAAGAGATTGAGCAGGCTCGCCAGAAGGGCACGCTGTAGTTATAAAACCCCACGTTGAGATGGCTTTTACAGCCCAAAACTCCTCTCAAACAGGGCTCTGTAACGTTAAAGTTGAACTCTATGGTTTCTCAACAATTCATCATAACTGCAGGTCAAAGCCAAAGCCTCAAGTTCAACTTGACCCTTTGGGACCTTTAAGGTTCAAGTTGAGGTCGAAAGCAGTAGTAGAATACCGTTCGAACCATAACCTACGATTGATTGCAGAGGGACTGGATGCAGCATTCGAATCATCGCACCGCAGCGCTCATTGCGTCGAAGCCGGCTCGTATCATCACGAGCGCCGCGCTCGCCGTTGCGCTGACGGCCACGCCGATGCTCTCCCCCGTTGCGGCGTATGCCGCCTCGCAGGCAACGCAGGACCAGCTTTCCGCAGCCCAGCAGAAGATCGAAGCCGCCACGAGCGCCTACAACGACGCCCGCACCAAACTCGATGACCTGCAAAAGCAGATTGACTCTAATGAGGCAAGCATCGAGGAAATCGAGGCCAAGCTTCCCGAGCAGCAGGCCAAGGCAAGCTCCGCCATGCGCGATCTGTACAAGTATCAGAAGGGCACCAATCCCATCGTGAGCTTCCTGGTCAACGCACAGAGCCTGGGTGAGTTCATCACGACCTGCAAATACACCAACCAGATCACGAGCTCGAGCGTCGACGAGATCGAACAGCTCAATAACATGCAAACCGAACTCGAGCAGAACAAGGCTGAGCTCCAGCAGGCCAAGTCTCAGCTTGAGGCAGAGCAGAAAAACGCCGAGGATGCGCTGGCACAGGCCCAGCAGCTCCGCAGCGAGGCACAGGCAAAAGCCGAGCAGGAAAATGCCGCCGAGCTTGCCAAGCTTGAGGCCGATAAGGCCGCTGCCGCCGAGAAGCTCTCGGGCGAGGGCGTAAGCGGCAGCAATTCCAGCAGCCAGGCCACCAACACCAACACCACCATCGACACCACGGTGAACAGCTCCAATACTGGTAGCTCCGATTACGATTCGTTCATTAATGAGTGGACAGGCCGCATCGACAATTATCTCGCCGGCTCCCCCATGGCAGGCCAGGGCTATAACTTTGCCGTCGCCGCTTGGAATACCGGTGTCGACCCCCGTTGGTCCCCCGCCATCGCCTGCATCGAGAGCACCAAGGGTGCTTATTGCGCCAATTCTTACAACGCCTGGGGCTGGAGTGCCCGCGGCGGCGGTTGGCGCAGCTTTGGCAGCTGGAGCGAGGGCATCTCCGCCCACGTTGCCTATCTGGGCGCCAACTACGGCTCCACCCTTACCCCGGCTGCGGCCAAAAAGTACTGCCCGCCCACGTGGCAGGACTGGTACAACAAAGTCGCCGCTCAAATGAACCGCATCTAAGTGCAACTGCAAGGGGCCCCAACGGGGCCCCTTTCTTTTAGGTAGCGGAGGTATCGACGACGCCGGTCGCATTGGCAACCGCGACTATGACGATCATGCATAGGAGCAGCACACCCAATGCCTTGAGCCAGAGTTTCGCGAGTTTCTTGCCGCGATAGCTGTCGAGCAGCGCGAATCGCCGACGAAGACGGCGCTTATCGAGCAGCGCAAAATGCATAAGCACCATAAGGCCATCGACAAAGAAAAAATACTCGATTATGAGAAGCCACGTCGGGTAGCTTTGGTTTGCTCCGGTGGGATGAAAGACGGCAAAGTGACTTCCGGCAAAGAACACAAGCAGCGAGAAGCAGACGAGCGTATTCCAAATGCGCCCCAGAGACTCCGGAACGCGAGAGAGCAGACCGCATGCAGCGGAGGCGGCAGGGCCAGGAGGCCCTGCGGGGTTCTGGAGCCCTTGGGGCGTCAACACCGTCTCCGAGGCCGAAGTACGGACAGGCGCAGGCGCAGAAGGCCGCACGGGGCGACTCAGATCGTATGCCGCGCGCGTCGCCCGTCCCAACGCTTCCGCGCTCGCAAAACGCTTGGCCGGGTCGAGCGCCATCGACATGCAGACGGCATCGGCAAGTGAAGTGGGAATGCCGCGCGCCTCGCATTGCTCGCGCATGTCGAGCCCTGGCTTGGGGTCGACTCCCGTCAAGCAGAAGAACAACAGGGCGCCAAGTGCGTAGACGTCGCTTCGCACGCTCGTCTGCCCAAACCCATACTGCTCGGGCGGCGCATAGGGCCGTGTCCCAAACTTGACGGTGTCGGCATCGGCGCCATCGCGCCATACGCGCGCGATCCCCAAGTCGATAATCACCAGCGATGAAAATGTCAGGCCGTCATTAGGCGTATAGTTGGCACCTGTCACGATGATATTCGACGGCTTGAGGTCGCGATGGATCTCCGGCGCCGACGTCTCCCCCGCCATTGCAAAACCGGCATGGAGCTCACCCACGGCGTCGCAAAGGGCAGGATACAATTCACGCGCATAATCGGGGGTGGCTCCCAGACGGTCCACCAGCGCCCCGAGCGTCTCCCCTTCGATGTATTCCATAACCACGTTGAGCTCGTCGCCCACACGACGACAATCGACGATTCTGGGCAGGTGCTCAAAACGCCTGCCTGCCCGCTGAGCGGCAAACAGACGCTCGTATGCCCCGCCGATTTGAGCCGAAGCATCGATGCGTTTACGGACAAAGGGGCCGAGCGAACCACCGCCGGTTCCTTCAAAGTACACGAGCTCGGTTGCTTCAACGGACGAGCGCTTAAGTACACGCTCCACGCGATAGCTGTCGTCGCGATCGAGCGACGCCAGGTGCTCGGCAAGCGCTGCGGTCAGCTCGTCATCGGAATATGTTGGGCTCTGAGTATCCATAGCCTCCATCATAGCGCAGGGCGCAGACACCCCATGGCATCCGCGCCCCGTTCGTTTGCATCGTTGTTCGACAGCTCTACCGGCTCAGATATCAGCCGCTAACTCACCGTCTCCTCGCCAAAGCGATACAGTTCCTCGTTGACCTTTTGGAGACTGCACCCGCGATCGATGCAAAAGATGATAATCGCATCGCGGCGGTCCTTGCAGTTAAGGACGCTTACCCCGGCAGCCGTCAGCGCACGGTTGGTCTCTTTGAGCGTCAGCGCCATCGCAAAGGCAATCTGCAGCACCTTATTGCGACTCGGATGACGCGCACCGGTAAAGATCTGATAGCCAAAGGTCTCATTGAGATCAGCCATACGGACCACGCGCGAGCGCTCCAAGCCCTTTTCCTGCAGTAGCTGCTTCAGGTAGTCCGAAAGCGACGGGGCGGCAAAGTCGTGCTCCCTGATATAGCCATCGATGTTCGGCGCATCGAGAAGCTCATTGAGCAACTCCTCGGTCAGCTTTTTATCGGACATACGACTTCACCTCCCCCAGTGCATGCAACATGCTAGAAACCGCTTACGTCCGAACGCTCCCAGCTAGCAACCTGGTCGGGAGACACCGTACCCAGCGCCTCGAACTTCCAGGAGCCGCCCGCCTTCAGATGATTGGTGTTTGCAAGAGCCGTTCCAACCTGGTTGCCATCGGCATCATACAGAACATATTCAATCTGAATGTAGCTCTTTTCCTTGTCCGTGTTATTGGTCAGGGTGCCCGTGATCTTATAGGTAAACTGATTGGAAGTGTCTTCAGCCTCGTCAGCAATGGTATACGGTTCTTGCGGTTCTTTTTGCTCCTCAGCCTGCCGTGTCGTCTCGGCAGGTTTTGCCGAATCGCTCGCAGACGAATCGGTTGAGTTGCCGCCCATAGAGCCCACGGCACCGACAATAACCAGCACCACGATGATGCCTAGGACAATCTTGCCGATTGGCTTCTTTCCCTCTTTTGCCATTATTCATCCTTCCTACGATCCGGCTACCGTGCCGGTACACAGCACATCGTAGGAAGAATTGAACTTGAATTCATTAGCTGAGAGCTAAGGCTGCGGTAAACGACCAATGCAGTTATCCAAACGCCGAGCAAACGCACTGCGCGCGACCGTCTGCTGGCAGTGCATCAACCCACCGTGACGGATTCCCCGGTAAAGGCACTGATCATCAACAGGACAAAGAAAACAAGGTAGCTGGCACTCAGCAGGTACGCAATGATCAGAAAGACGACCCAGCCGACATTGGTTTTACCGTCGACACGGCGTTGCTCGTGATTGCGGCAGAGCCAAATCGTCACGCCGATGGCAGTGATAAACAGCACGAGCGCCGCCGCGGCAAGCCCGGCAAGCGCAAACATCACGCCAATGCTCACGGCAATAACCGGAAGCAGCAGCAAACCGCACCCGCATCCACCCGGACTATATACGGCAGACTGTCGGCGTCGCCTCATCGCCGCGCCACCCCCATCATCTTTGAGCACTACAGTGCGATAGCCTGCTGAACAGGAACGATCTTGTCGAGTTCCGGTTCGATCCGCCTTTTCTCGGCCTCAAGGTCAAACGCCACCTGAGCGCGCAGCCAATAACCATCCGTCAGGCCAAAATAACGGCAAAGACGGAGGTCGGTGTCGGCCGTCACGCGACGTTTTCCCAAGACAATCTGCCCGATACGCTGAGCCGGAATCCCAGTCTCTTTCGCAAGGCGATATTGAGAAATGCCCATGGGAACAAGAAACTCCTCTTTGAGAAGCTCACCAGGAGTCACCGGCGACAGCAAATCGGCCGAAGTCTCATCACTTGTGATAATCGACGATTTCGACATTCCAAGCCATCTCCTGTCTCCACTCAAAACAGACCCGATAGCGCTCGTTAACACGGATGCTATATTGACCGGCACGATCGCCCTTCAAAGCTTCCAGGCGGTTGCCCGGTGGAACGCGAAGATCATCAAGCGAAGCACAAACCTGCAGTTGGCGAATCTTCCTCAACGCAACATGCTCAAAGGGCACGAACCTCCTGACCCGCACACCCATGGCAAAGCGTTCGGTATCCTCATCTTTATACGATGCAATCATAGTATCGCCTTACGTTAGTAACGTCAAACGTTTCTATAGACTTACATCTCTATTATATCGTACGTTTGTTCGTGTTTTCTAGAACAAATAGTCCTTTGCGCCTTAGTCAAGCAAAAGCAATCGTTTGTAGACATCGAGGCCTTTGAGAAGAATCTCCTCGTCAAAGAGCATGGTATCGGTATGCAGAGCGCTCATCGCATAGGCTGGGCAGTCATCAGCGTCGATCGGGTTTTCTTGTCCTTCTGGCACGCCCGTGCCCAGCAAGAAGAACACGCCCGGCAGATGGCGCTGATAGAAAGCAAAGTCCTCGGCAATTAACAGCGGCTCGTCCACAAGTTGCAGCTCGGGCAAGGCAGGCGCAATGTGGGCAAACAACTCGGGGTCGTTATCGACTGGCGGATAGCCCTCGGCAAAGTCGAGATCGTACGTACAGCCCGTTGCGGTGCACGCCTCGTCGAGCGCACGGCGTACGCCCTCGCGCGCACGGTCGAACATGGCGTCCGTAAACACACGCAAGCTACCGGCAACATGGGCCTCCCCCGCCACCGCATTGCAGACGGTGCCGGCCTGCAGCAGGCCAAACTTACCGATGCAGGGCTCATCGGCACCCAGCTCGTCCATCAGCTCGCGCTCGGCAACCAGGAACTTTGCCGCCGCCAGCGCTGCGTCATGTGATTCCTCGACTGGAACGCCGTAGGTCTTGGCGATATGGATGCTCGTGCCATGGATATGAATGTGCGTCTCGCTCGAGCGCGCCAGCAGCGGACCGGGACAGCTCGCCAGCGTACCGGCAGGAAGATCGGGCCACACGTGAAAGCCAAAGATGCGGTCGACCCCGTAGCGCTCGAACACGCCGCTCTCGCATACCGTCTTAGCGCCACCGGTTGTTTCCTCGGCCGGCTGGAACACAAAAAGCACGTTGCGCTTAATAACGCCCGGCTGCTCACGAATCGTACGGTCGACAAAAGTTGCCGCCGCGAGGGCCATAGCCATGTGCCCGTCGTGGCCGCACGCGTGCATCTTGCCGGGATGCGTCGAGGCAAAAGCGGCGCCCGTCGTCTCCGCAATAGGCAACGCATCCATATCGGCACGAATCGCCGTGGCATGCGAGGCACCCGTGCCAGCGTCGAAGAAAGCGCACACGCAACTAGGGCACGGATGGATCACCTCGCAGGCAAGCGGAGCGAGCACGCCCTCGATATAGGCGATAGTTTGCGGAAGATCGAAGTCGAGCTCCGGAATGCGATGCAGGTCGCGACGATAGCGACGGAGTTCTTGGAGCTCGGTCATAGAGAATCCCTTCGTGAGGCACATCTGTTGCAACTTATTGTGATACAGGATTGTGGCACACATGTTTCCAGCATATTGCTGCATTTTTTAAACGTTATATACGAATACTCTTGTTTGGTAAAGTGCAACGTGATAGGGTCTTTACCACTTGATAGAGGCGCGGGCACGAAGAGCCGCGGGCGAGTCGGCAGACTTTGACCCCGCGGGGAGGCGAAACCCGCCGAACTGGGTTTTTCGGGCACGAACAGCCTGGTGGGCCTGCGGGAAACACTCGCAGGACTGTCTGCAGCAATGCGGGAGCGCTATCCGGACATTGGGTCCACGCTATGCGGATTCGATGCGCAGATGGCGCCGTCTGGATAGCGAGGTTTACGGGACATGGCATTGACCCCCAACGAGGCATATGCGGCCAAGCAGCCGTTTGTGGACAAGGAGACACTCGAGCATATCGTCGAGCAGTTCCCCACGCCGTTTCATCTATACGACGAGGCGGGTATCCGCCGCAACATGCAAGAAGTGCGCGACGCCTTTGCGTGGAACCCGGGGTTTAAGGAGTACTTTGCCGTCAAGGCCAACCCCAACCCGGCCCTTATCTCAATTCTCAACGAATACGGCTGCGGCTGCGATTGCTCGAGCTATACCGAGCTCATGATCGCCCGCTCGCTGGGCATCACCGGCCATGACATCATGTTCTCGTCCAACGACACGCCGGCGGCAGACTTTGAGCTTGCCGACAAGCTGGGCGCCATCGTCAACTTCGACGATATCAGCCACATTGAGTTTTACGAGCGCGTCGCGGGACCCATCCCCAAGACGGTGAGCTGCCGTTTTAACCCGGGCGGCCTGTTCCAGCTTTCCAACGGCATTATGGACAACCCGGGCGATTCCAAGTACGGCATGACCACCGAGCAGCTCTTTGATGCCTTCCGCATGCTCAAGGCCAAGGGCGCCGAGGACTTTGGCATCCATGCCTTCCTTGCCAGCAACACCGTCACCAACGATTACTACCCCAAGCTCGCGCGAATCCTCTTTGAACTTGCCGTGCGCCTGGAGCGCGAGACCGGTGCACATGTCGCCTTTATCAATCTGTCCGGCGGTGTGGGTATCCCCTACCTGCCCGAGCAGCAGGCCAATGACATCCACGCCATCGGCGAGGGTGTACACGCGGCCTACGACGAGATCCTGGTTCCCGCCGGCATGGGCGATGTGGCGATCTGCACCGAGATGGGCCGCTTTATGATGGGCCCCTACGGGTGCCTGGTCACCAAGGCCATTCACGAAAAGCGGATCTACAAAGACTATATCGGCGTGGACGCAAGTGCCGTCGACCTCATTCGTCCTGCCATGTATGGCGCTTACCACCACGTTACAGTGATGGGCCAGCCGGGTGGCCCCGACAAGTCCGCAGCTCCCGTCACGAACACGTACGATATCACGGGCAACCTGTGCGAAAACAACGACAAGTTCGCCATCGACCGCGAGCTGCCGCATATCGACATGGGTGACCTGCTTGTAATCCACGATACCGGTGCGCATGGCTACTCCATGGGCTACAACTACAACGGACGTCTGCGCTCCGCCGAGGTCCTGCTGCGCCCCGATGGCGCGGCCGACCTCATCCGCCGCGCCGAGCGCCCGGGCGATTACTTTTCCACGCTCGACGTGCTGCCGTGCGGCCGAGAGCTGCTGGCCAAGTCGCGCGCCGAAAGCGCCCGCCGTCGCGCCCAAGACGAGCGCCTGGCAGTCGCAGCTCAATGGAACAAACGCATCCAGATCGCGGAGGCGAAGGAGAAGAACATGGACATCCGCAATCTCGAGGGCTCAATCGTCGCCCTGGTTACGCCGTTTAAAAAGGACGGCAGTGTCGACTTTGACGCGCTCGAGCGCCTTATCGATTTCCACTTGCAAAATGGCACCGACGCCATTCTCACCCTGGGCACCACCGGCGAGAGCGCCACGATGACCGATGACGAGGACAACTCCGTCGTCGCCGCCGTGGTCAAGCATGTTGCAGGACGCGTCCCCGTCATCGCCGGCTCAGGCTCCAACTCCACGCAGACCATGCTCACCAAGTCGCTTACTTACCAGGGCTTGGGAGCCGACGGCCTGCTGCTCATTACCCCCTACTACAACAAGTCCAACGAAGAGGGTATCTATCAGCACTTTAAGACCGTCGCCGATGCCGTTGACATCCCCTGCATCCTGTACAACATCCCCGGCCGCTGCGGCTGCGGTATCAGCGAGCGCAACGTAGAGCGCCTAGCCGCGCACCCCAACATCATGGGCATCAAGGAGGCCTCGGGCAACGTCGCCTACGCGGCCAAGATCGCCCACCTGCTGTCCGACGATTTCCGCATGTACTCGGGCGAGGATGCACTCACAGTGCCGCTCATGAGCCTGGGCGCTTCGGGCACCATCAGCGTGTGGGCCGACGTGCAGCCGCAGCTTGTACACGACATGTGCCGCGCTTATCTGGACGGCGACGTAGCGCGCGCCCGCGATATCCAGATTGCCGGCCAGCCGCTCATCAACGCCCTCTTTAGCGAGGTCAACCCCATCCCCGTCAAGGAAGCGCTCGCCCAGATGGGCATGATCGAGGCAAACCACCGTATGCCGCTGTGCCCCATGGCAGACGACACGCGAGCCGCACTTACCGATGCTCTGAAGGGAGCTGGTCTACTTGATTAAGACCGTCATTATGGGAACGGGCCGCATGGGCTCGCTCATCCGCACTACCGCCGAAGGCATTGTCGACGCCGCCGGGCAGCCCGTTTTTGATATCGTGGCCCAGATTGGCTTCGATTTGAGCGAGCTCGAGAACGCACCGGCTGCCGACGTCATCATCGACTTCTCGAACGTCGCGACCTTCGACGCCGTCGTCGCCTATGTCGAGCGCACGGGCGCGGCGTTGGTCTCAGGCACCACAGGCTACACCCCCGAGCAGATGGACCGCCTGCGTGAGCTGGGCCAGAACACCCGCGTTATGCACTCGGGCAATTACTCCATCGGTATCGCAGCCCTGCGCCATCTGGTAGCGCAGGCTACACGCGAGCTGCCCGGCTTTGACTGCGAAATCGTCGAGACGCACCACAACCAAAAGGTCGACGCCCCCAGCGGCACTGCCAAGCTGCTGCTCGACGCCGTCGTCGAAGCCGAGCCCGAGGCAGGCTACCACCCCGTCTATGGCCGCGAGGGCATGTGCGGAGCACGCGATCCCAAGGAAATCGGTATGCACTCGCTGCGCGGCGGCACCGTCGCCGGCGTGCACGAGGTGAGCTTCTTTGGCCAGGACGAGGAGGTCACGCTCACCCACCGCGCCACGAGCCGTCAGATCTTTGTCAACGGCGCCTTGGCAGCCGCGCAGAAGCTCGTCACCCGCGAACCCGGCTTCTATACGTTCGACAAGGTCATGTTTGCCTAACCAGGTATCAACCGAATCCACCCAAAGGAGAGATAGCAAATGAGCAACGCAGCCGAGATGGATGCACAGGAGATTATCAACTACATCGCCACCGCGCCCAAAAAGACGCCCGTCAAGCTGTACGTGCGCGAGAAGCCGGGCATGAAGGTTGCCTGGGGCGACGCACATGTCTACGGCGGCCGTCGCGGCAAGACCGTCTTTGGCGACTGGGACGAGCTCAAGACCATCCTGGACGCCAATGCCGATTCCATCGATTACTACGACGTTGAAAACGATTGCCGCAACTCCGCCGTGCCCATGCTCGACCTTAAGGGCATCAACGCCCGCATCGAGCCGGGCGCGATCATCCGCGACCGCGTCGAGATTGGCGACCGTGCCGTCATCATGATGGGCGCCATCATCAACATCGGCTCCGTTATCGGCGAGGGTTCCATGATCGATATGGGCGCCGTGCTGGGCGGTCGCGCCACCGTGGGCAAGAACTGCCACATCGGCGCCGGCACCGTGCTGGCAGGCGTTGTGGAGCCCGCCAGCGCCACGCCCGTCATCATCGAGGACGATGTCATGATCGGCGCAAACGCCGTGGTCCTGGAAGGCGTGCACGTGGGCAAGGGTGCTGTAGTTGCCGCCGGCGCCGTGTGCGTCGAGGACGTCCCCGCCGGCGCCGTCGTGGCCGGTGTCCCCGCCCGCGCCATCAAGATGCGCGACGAGAAGACCGACAGCAAGACCGGCCTGGAAGAGGGCCTGCGCCAGCTGTAGAAGTTACGCGGTTTTGCCAAACCGCGTAACGGCTCGACGCTGCAAACGCCCCTAAGCGGCAATCTGACGTTCAATCGTCGGTCGCGTACCGAAGTACGCTTCCCTCCTCTTTCACGTCACCTTGCTCGCTTAGGGGCGTTTTCGCTGACGTGAGCTCAACCTGCGGCGCAATGTCAGCAACCAAGCCGAAAACAAAAAAGGCCGAAGTCCCAAAAGGCTTCGGCCTTTGTTTTTTGCAACGTCCAAGAGCAGTTTATCGATTCTCAATACTTCCGATGTTCTTGAGCTCGATGGAGATGAGGCCGTTGGGCTCGTTGACAAACTCGATGTACTCAGAGTTCGAACCCATCTCGGCCGGGAAGCTGATCTCGATGCCCGTGTCGGTACGGATCTTGTGGTTGCGCACCGCCGCGCGTTCGACCTGCTTGCGCTCCACGGGCACACGCTCAGGCACCTTCTCCTCAGTCAGTGCCGCGCGCACGCTCTCCTTGATAACCGGCTCGTCCTCAAAGACCTCATCGACGATATCCCAAGGGGGCAGTTCCTCGTCATCCTCAACTTTCTCGGCAACAGCAGCCTTAACCTTGGCGAGTGCTACAGCCGTGTTGGCACCGTGCTCCTCGGCGACTTCCTCGACCACACGCGTCACGGTGTCGATGACCTCCTTGCCCGATACCCCCGTGTCGCACTGCAGCAGGCCATCGGGAATGAGCATGCGATCCTCGCCGGCAATCTTGCGCTTCTTATCCACATAGCCGATCTCCATGGTGCTTGCACGCACGATTGCATAGCTCGGCACCTTTTGCGAGGGATTCGGCAGAATGGCGTAGTGGCGCGCAATGTCGTTGCGCACCTCGCCCTCTTCGCGACCCACCTCGTGCATAAAAGCCTGCTTGGAGCCCAGCAGCATCACGGCAAACCAGCGGGCATCCTCATCGTCATCAAAGTCCGCCACAAGCACGTCAGTGGACTCGGCTTTCTCGGCCTTGGTAAGTTCGGAAGAGATGAACTCCGCAATCTGCTGAGACAGATCCACGAACTCACGCTCACCAAAGAAATAGCCCATGAGCTCGCCGCCGAATGCGGAGTTCTCGGCAAACGTGGCACGCTTGTTATCAGCCGAGGTACGAGCGCGCCGCAGGTGCGTGGTTACGAAATTACGCACGGTGCGGCTCTCGATATCGAGCTCGCGCTGGCTCATAACGTTGACGGCAGAGTCAAAGTCCAGGATATGCAGAATCGCGTGATTGATTTTCATATACGGCATTCCGTTCTAGATCGATTTCGGCACGAACCAGTATAGCGGTCGATCCCGCCCCAGGCGCATCGAAGATTGGTGCATCGGGGACAGGTTGCTTTGCACCAATGGTTAGCGCAGGAGCTCGGACTGCCAAGCCTCGAGCTGTTCTGCCAAGCTCTTGCCGGCAGCGGGCATGTCGATCTGGGGACGTTTGGGCAGAAGCGCACACTTAAGAATCGCAACGATAGTCTGCGAGACAAAGCGTCGCGTATCCTTGTCAAAGCCTTGCGCAGCCTGGAGCATCACGGGCAGGCTCTCGCGCAGATTCCCAGCGATATCCGCAAACCGCTCAGCACCCGTAGCCTCAAGCACGGAGAACAACGCATCTACAAAACGCTCGCGCTCGTTAGGCGACACCGCAAGCAGCATCTCGCGAATGGAGCCATCAACGTATCGAGCACCGGCGGACAGGCGCTCACAGTACACGAAGTCGCGACCATCAACCACCCAGCTAAAGGGATTATGCTGAAGCAGGCTGAACTCGGTGCTCTCAACGATGGCATAGTCCTCCTGTGTCTCGAACATCATGCCAAAGATCGACGACCGAGGTAGCGTCTTGTCGATTCGACCGGATAGATCGGCGAAGGCGTTGCCGCTCAGAAACTCCTCGACGAAGCCCGGACCATCATGGGAATACGCCCGTTCGATTCGCTCACGGGCGACATCGGGGCACATCGCCGCACCGTACACCGCAAGGTTTCCACCCTTGGAATGACCTCCGCACAAAAGCGGCCCGTCAATCGCATCCGCCGCCTCGTCTACATAACGCGCCGCGGATTCCTGGGCCGGCACAGGACACCGGAACGCCATGTTAAAGTCCTCTTTCCAGCCCACAATCGTGCTGTCGGTCCCCCGGAAGGCAAGATAGCTAAACCCCGCCGGAAATCGGAACGTCATGGCCGCAAACTGCTCCGTTGTCTCGGCATCACTCACGCTACGATAGCCGCAAACACGAACGCCACGGTAGCGAGGGCTTGCTGCCACAGCCTCCAACAGGGCACGACTCCCCTCCGGATCCCACAGGTCGCCAATCATGTCTTGGTAGCACTCGGCGCGCAGCAGCTCGCGTACGTCTAGGCCCTGCCAGTTCGTCAGCTCCGCCATATCACCCGGCAAACGCAAATAGGACAACCACGCAAAGACCAGGCTATCCACCGCGCAGAACGGCCGTTCCTCAAACGGATCAAACGCCGTCTGGGCATAGGTCAAAAAATTAGGCGAATCCGACATGGCCCTCCCATCAACTATGGTGCATTGGGGTGGTGCAAAGTAACCTGACCCCCCTCGCACTAAAAAGGCGCCCGGACCGTGTGGCCCGGACGCCTTTCATTGTAGCCTGTTGCCCAAACGAGCCGAATTTAGCAGGAGAAGTCGACGCTGTCGATGATGTCCTTGAGGGCCTTGGCGGAGGCGGTGAGCTCATGCTGCTCGTCATCGTTCAGCGGCACGGGGACGCGGCAGACGACGCCGTCGCGGCCAACGACCGTCGGCATGGAGATGGCCAGATCGGACAGGCCATACTCGCCCACCATGAGCGAGGAAACGGGCAGAACGGTCTGCTCATCACGCATAACAGCGGTGCAGATGCGCTTAACGGCCATGGCGACGCCGTAGTAGGTGGCGTGCTTCTTCTCGATGATGGTGTAGGCGGAGTTCTTAACGTCCTCGGCGATGCGCTTCTCGGCAGCCTCATGCTCCAGGTGGCCGTGAAGCTCGCAGAAGGTGTTCAGCGGCACGCCGGCAACCTGGGCGCTGGACCAAGCGACAAACTCGGAGTCGCCGTGCTCACCCATGACATAGGCCTGAACGTCGCGCGGGTCAACCTCGACGTGGGCACCAAGCATCTGCTGCAGACGGCCAGTGTCGAGCACGGTGCCGGAGCCGATGACATGGCCCTCGGGCAGGCCGGACATCTTGATGGCAGCATAGGTCAGAACATCAACCGGGTTGGAGACGATTAGCAGAATGCCGTCGAAGCCGGACTTCTTAATCTCGGGGATAATGGACTTAAAGATGTTGACGTTCTTGTTGACCAGGTCCAGGCGGGTCTCACCGGGCTTCTGGGCAGCGCCAGCGGTGACGACGATCATGGCGGCGTCGGCGACATCGGAATAATCGCCGGCGTAGATCTTCATCGGCTCGGCAAACGTCATGCCGTGCGCGATATCCAGAGCCTCACCCTCGGCGCGGTTCTTGTCCACGTCGATGAGGACCATCTCGGAGAACAGACCGCTCTGCATCAGAGCGAACGCCGAAGACGAACCGACGAAACCGCAGCCGACAATAGCGACCTTCTTCTCGTTAACCATTAGAAACTCCCATCTCTCTCCACAAACAAGCCGCCCGGGAACGACCCGAGCGGCTTGCCGTAATCCCAATACATCCAATCGGGACTTTGATTATGCTCCTATTCGCAGCCAAAAATCGACCGTTTACCGAAATTGTTTGCAGAATTCGTAAAATAACTGCACGAAATCGGTTTCGAGCTATTGACGAGTCGAAATAGGTTTCTAATACAGGCCCGCCTCGCGAATGGCCTCGACAGCCAAAGCGATCTGATCGGGCGGCAGGACCAGCGCCATGCGCACGTGCCCCTCGCCCGAAGGGCCAAAGCTCGCGCCCGGCGTCACCACAACGCCGGCCTTCTCCATGAGCTCCTCGCAAAACGCCATGGAATCGGTGCGACCACCGGGAAGCTTGGCCCACACAAACATAGAGCCATGCGCGTTGGGACGCTCCCAGCCCAGGCCCTCAAGACCGTCGCACAGGGCATCGCGGCGCTCCTGGTACTTCAGACGCTGCGCCTCGACCTCATCGCGCGGACCGTTCAGGCAGGCGATGGCGGCCTTCTGGATCGGGAAGAACATACCAAAGTCGATCTGGCCGCGCAGCTTGGCAAAGGCCGAGACCACATCCTCGCGACCGACCAAAAAGCCGATGCGGGCACCGGTGACGTTAAACGACTTGGAAAGCGAGAAGAACTCCACGCCCACCTCGAGCGCACCGGGATACTGCAAGAAGCTGCCGCCGGGCTCGCCGTCAAACACGATGTCGGAGTACGCGTTGTCATGAACGATCAACAGATCATGCTCGCGGGCAAAGGCGATAATCTCCTCGTAGACCTCGGGCGTGCCCACCGAGCCGACCGGGTTCGCGGGCAGCGACACGATCATATACTTGGCACGATCGGCCACCTCGGGATCGATACCCGCCACATAGGGTAGGTAATTATGCTCGGCAACCAGCGGATAGTATTCGAGCTTGGCATCGGCGATCTTGGCACCCGCCTCAAAGACCGGGTAGCACGGATCGGGAACCAGAATGGTGTCACCCGGATCGAGCAGGGCCAGGCCCAAATGGCCCACGCCCTCCTGCGTGCCGTTGCACGACTGCACCATAGACGGCGTAATGCCCGAAACGCCAAAGCGACGCTCATAGTAATCGCACACGGCTTGCTTGAGTTCGGGCAGGTCGCGCAGGGCATACTTCCACATCTCGGGATCTTGGGCTGCCTGCGTAAGTGCCTCGACCACGTGGTCGTACGGCTTAAAGTCGGGCGTGCCCACGCTCATGTTGTAAATGGTCTTGCCCTGAGCCTTCAGCGCGAGAAGCTTGTTGTTGAGCGAGGCGAAGACCTCCGCGCCAAAGCGGTCGAGACGCTGCGATGCCTGCATGGTGCCACCTTTCGATATAAAAAACGCGGCGCTCCGACAAGAGCGCCGCGCGATACGGGCCATCAGATTGCAAAAGTGTAACGCTTGCAACCCCCGTATTGGTTCAATTTAGCCAACCTTAGTCAACTGGATTGAGCGCGTCGATCTGCGCAAGCCACAGACGCGAGCTAGCGTCACTCGGCATACGCCAATCGCCGCGCGGGCTGAGCGTCACCGAGCCCACCTTGGGACCATCGGGCAGGCAGCTGCGCTTAAACTGCTGGGCAAAGAAGCGACGGTAGAACGTACGTAGCCACGTGTGGACGGTCTTAGCGTCGTAGACGCCCTCGAAGCTCTTGAGAGCCATGCGGTAGATCTTGCCTGGCTCAAAGCCAAAACGCAGCAGGTAATAGAGGAAATAGTCGTGCAGCTCGTACGGGCCCACCAAATCCTCGGTCTTCTGCGCAATCTCGCCGTCGCCCGTGGGCGGCAGAAGCTCGGGGGACACCGGCGTATCGAGGATGTCGAGCAAGACCTCGGCAATGCGCCCGCCAAAGACATCAGCGGCATAGCGCACCAGATGGCGCACAAGCGTCTTGGGCACGCTCGCGTTGACGGCGTACATGCTCATGTGGTCGCCGTTATAGGTAGCCCAGCCGAGCGCCAGCTCCGACAGGTCGCCCGTGCCAATGACAAAACCGCCAGCCTGGTTGGCCAGATCCATCAGGATCTGCGTACGCTCGCGGGCCTGGCTGTTCTCGTAGGTCACGTCTTGGACGGCCGGATCGTGCTCAATGTCCTTGAAGTGCTGCTCCACAGCCGCATGGATCGAAACCTCGCGAAAGCTCACACCCAAGTCACGAGCGAGCGACTCGGCATTCGACTTGGTGCGGTGCGTCGTGCCAAAACCTGGCATGGAGACCGCCGTGATACCCGCGCGCGGCAGCCCCAGCGCATCGAAGGCACGCACGGTCACAAGCAGTGCCAGCGTGGAGTCCAAGCCGCCCGAAAGGCCGATGACGGCCGCCTTGGTGCCCGTATGGGCAAGGCGGGTCTTGAGGCCCGCAGTCTGCAGATCGAGGATCGTCTCGCAGCGCTCGGCCAAGTCGCCGTGGTCGGCCGGCACAAAGGGCGCGCGCGGGAAAACGCGGTCGATATCGCAGGCATCGCGCAGGACAGGTTCTTCGGCCAGCACGCCCTCAAACGAAAACTCAACGGCCGTGGCCTCCGGCGCATCGTCGGTGCGCGTCCACGTCGTCGAGCGACGGCGCTCGGCAACCAGGCGGTCAAGGTCAACGTCGGCGATGGCCATATCGCAGGTAAGCAGTTTGGTCGCGGCGAGCTTGGAGCCGTTTTCGTAGACGAGGTTCTCGCCCGCAAAGACCATGTCGGTCGTGGACTCGCCCTCGCTCGCGTCCGCGTAGGCATAGGCGCAGTACAGGCGCGCGCTCTGGTTGGAGATTAGGCTGCGGCGGTAATCCGCCTTACCGATAATCTCGTCCGAAGCCGACGGATTGAGGATCACCGTCGCACCGGCAAGCGCCATCTCGGTCGAAGGGGGCGCCGGCACCCACAGGTCCTCGCAGACCTCAACGCCCAGCACCATATCCTCGGCACCTTCATCACAGCAGCGGTAGACAAGCCCCGAACCCAGCGGAACCGGACCCTGACCGGCAAACTCGACCCACACGGGATCCGCAGGCGATGGAGCAAACCAGCGACGCTCATAGAACTCGCCATAGTTGGGCAGATACTTCTTGGCCGTAAGACCCAAAAGCTCGCCCGCGCAGCACACGGCAGCGCAGTTGTAGATATTCTCGGCAACTGCAACGGGAAGACCGATGGTAAAGACAATCGGCAGATCGCGGGTTTCATCGAGAATGTGCACAAGTGCCGCCTCGCAGGCATGCAGCAGTGTGCGGTTATGGAACAGATCAGCCGCGGTATAGCCGGTCAGGTTAAGCTCGGGCAGCACCAGCGCGCGAACGCCGCGCTCGGTAGCCTCGCGAACAGCCGCCAGCGCAACCTCGGCATTGCCCTCGACATCGGCCACGCGAATCTGCGGCGACGCCGCCGCCACACGCAAAAAGCCATCAGACTGAGAAAGGTGAAGATTCATAAGAATGCTCCCGTGCGTAGACGCCATTCACAACAATTAGCAAGCCCTATTGTAGTTCAACCGCCGGGTGCAACCGCATCCCACCAACTTGGTGAGCTATTGATGAGTTGATGGTATCTGTTAAATGTCACGTACGATTCACATCTGGTGGGTACCCTGATGGCTGAATGAAACGAAGCAGATTTACACCGGGAGGGCCCCGTATGACAACCAAGTACACCGACGCGCCGCGCACGCGCGTCATGACACCGGCCGCACTCAACAACGGCGTTCACGAAAACCATTCCATCGGACAGACCATGGCCATCGCGCCCAAAAAGGGCCTGTTCGATGACATCTCCATTCCCCAGATCATCGCCGGCGCCGCAGCTGCCGCCACGAGCGTCGCGCTTGCTTCCAAGATTGGCATCGCTGGTTCAGTAATTGGTGCCGCCGTGAGCTCGGTCATCACCGTTGTGTCCTCGCAGGTCTACCGCCACTTTATCTCTGCCAGCGCCGAAGCCCTCAAAGGTACGCACGCCGCCGCCGACTATCCCGCCGGCGCCTATGAGCCCGTTGAGCTTAATGCCGAGGAGCACCTGGGCGGCGCCGCGACTACGCAGGAGATGCGCCAGGTTGCGGGGCGCGCGACCACGGCGCGCGTCGCCCCCAACAGCCTGCGCGCCAAGGCAGCGGCCGAGCGCAGCCAGACGCAAAAGAAGGTCATCATCTTCTCAATCGCCATCGCCATCGTCGCGGTCATCGCCTGCACCGGCGCCATCCTTATAACCACCGCCGGTGAGGGTCTGGGCGAGCGCCCCGAGCCAATCCTTTCGTCGCGCACGACCGAGAGCGATGCAAATGGCAACACCCAGTCGCAGGATCAGCAGGCGCAGACGGACGATACGCAAGACAGTTCTACCTCTGCCAATTCGTCCTCGAACACCCAAAACCAATCGCAGGGCACCGATTCCTCTACGGCCAACAGCAGCACGCCGTCCGGCACGACCGACTCAAGCCAAACGACTGGCGGTTCGCAGCCGAGCACGGGCGGCCAGACGAGCGACACCACTTCGGGAACGGGCACAGCAGACAGCAACAACACCAACAGCTCGAACAGCTCGAGTGGAACCGCGTCCGGCACGGCATCTGACAACTCGAGCCAAGGCACGGCATCGGGCAACTAAGTACATTTGCCTCTCATAGATAACCGACCTGTACAACGGGCGCGAATCGAAAGCGGTTCGCGCCCGTTTGCCTTGGGCGCCGCCATGGCGAACGCCATGCGATGGTAAGATGCTTTACATGTGTAAAGAGGAGATTTGCCATGAGCAAGACAATAGTTAGGCCCACGCTTTCGCTGGGCAACCACATCTATCTGTATCGCCTGCTGCGCGACGCGATTGGGTGCGGCAAGCAAACGTTTATGACACAGGTCGAGGAGGCGCTCGCCGCCGGCGACATGACCGCTTATGACCTGGGCTTTGAGTCCACGCGTGAGCTGCTCGAGGAGCTCGACGACTGCATTAAGCTGACCGTCTTTAAGGGCGGTCGCCTGTATGCCACCGTCATCGCCAACGAGGCTTGGGATGCCGCCCTTGCCAAGGGCGAGGACAAGCCCAAGGCAGCCAAGGGAGCCAAGCAGTCCTACAAAAAGAAAAAGCGCGGCGAGAAGGACCTCAAGGCCGTGCGTCCCAAGCACGTTAAACGTCCCAAGCCAGAAACCATGGTTGAAGCCGTGCCGGAGCCCGAGCCCGAGGCAGAGATCGAAGTCGCTATTGAGGTAACAGCAGAAACCGAAATCACCGCCACGACCGATCCCGAAGTCATATCTGAGCAGGAAACCACTGCGGAGCTCAACGAAGCTCCCAAGTCGACAACCGAAGAAGCCGCTGACCAGCCCGAGACGTCTGCATTCCAAAACAGCGATGTCTTTGGTGATAAGGCCGAGGACGATCAGTCCGACGAGCCCGCCGATCAAGGCGTTACCGAGTCGGCGCCGGAGCCCGAGACGCCGCAGCCCGCCATCTCGCTCACGGTCGTCTATGACCCCGAGAACGCCAACGCCGGCATCACCACCATGGCTTCCACGCCGGTCGAGACAAAGCCGAGCATCGAGAACGAGAACGCAACGCAGGTTGAGATTGAAACTGCAGCTGCAGACGCGCCCGTCACCGTGAAGCCCGCAGATTCCACAATCAAGCCGGAAGCGACGCCGGAGCCCGCACCCGTCATCGAATCCGTGCCCACCTCTGCTTGCGACCAAATTCCCGCACCGGCACCGGCTCCGGCACCCGCAGCGGCCCCAACCCCCGCACCTGCAGCGCCCGCCATCCCTGAGGACTTCCCCGTCGATTTCGCAACCGAGGTCTTCTGCCCCGGCCCGCTTCTGCACCAGTTGTCGACCTATCTCCCCTACGGCGCCGACACGCTCGGCATTGTCGGCGAGTACTACTGGATCGCCCGCGAGCGCGGTACCATCGAGGCCGCGCGAAACCGCGCAAACTTCCCCCTGTGCTACACGCAGGCCGGCGAGCGCCGCGAGGTTACCGTGCGCATCCGCCGCAACACCACCGGCGGTCTCGGAGCCGCCTGGGCCATCGACAAGGTCGAAGCCCCGGTCGAGTAAAAAACGGCCTCGGATAGCCAATTTGACCATCCGAGGCCGTTTGAATTCAGGCCTTTTAGTTGTCATCGGTGCATATAGACACCAGAGAAGCAAGCTCATCCTCAAGTTGCGGAGCAAAGTATCTAAAAGAAACCTGCGCTCCAGTCGGTATCGACTCAATCATATTCGCAGCATTATCTGAAACTCGGTACGATGCAGTTTCACCTGTCTTCAAATCCTCTATTGAGCAGACAGCGTCTTCAGCATCAATCGACCTAAGCACGCCTTTTCCTTGTAACATCACATCGGCATGCCCGCCAGCTATTTCTAATGAACCTGAGTCTGTCGCAGTCACTTCTCCGGAACCTCCGCGCGATATCTCTTCCTTTGTTGAACAGCCCACCAATGAAGCCATCAGCGCCAAAGACAGAGCTAGTCGAATCGCCCTACTTCGAAAAAGTCGTTCCATAAGTCCACGCATAATAGCTCTGATCATACTTCAGGAAGGATAAAGATGAATTCCAGCCGTCCGCTATGCCAATCATCTGCCTTGTCTCTCCAGTTTTCTTACCAGTAAGTGTGGCGTAAGCCTCCGCTGTTACAGAATGGGCTGATCCGTTGTACAAACTCGCATGTAAAACATTCGGTCTATTAGAGTTAATCTCATTTTGAATGCTCGCGATAGCCGGAGAGGAGACAGTGCGGGCGATAAGAGTACTTCCTCTGCTTGCGCAGTAATTTGTAAACCCCGTTGCACAGGTTGATATCGGCGTTCCACCCAAAACAACGCCGGGAACAGTCTGTTCTTCATCGGAAAGAGCATGGGTATTGGTGTAATTCCATATCTGCATATATTGCGAAGGGTCGCTATATAAATTGGCAATGCCATACAGTTCCGCAACGTTCGAAAAAGCTGTCACCATACAAGCATAGTGGGCGGTAAGCCTCTTAATCTCGCTTTCATCATATGACATAAACTGAGAAATGGAACGAAATCCAGATACTGTGTAATCCTGCATTTGAGTTGCGTAAATTACAACATCGTTCCAGCTTGAAGGTTTATTTGATAAAACGACAGGCCGTCCTTCTATGGAAACAGCCGGGATTGTTCTTCCGCAATTTGTTGTTATTGAACCGTCCAAAGATTGCACGCCGAATTCGAATGGATTGATCATTACGACTGGGTTATTGAACGAATAAGACTCGACACCAAGATCTCCTCCCCGATCCATAGGGCTGACTAAGCCGTCTCCAAAACGATATCCCGTAAGTATTTCATCATCTGAAGCATCTAAAACCAAATAGCCCGCGGCTCTATTGGATGTCACAACCGGAACAATGTAACCAAGCGGGGACCCATCAACATCTACAAAAGGAATAGGGTCAGAAGGCGTATACGAATAGCCGAGGAGTCCCTTTATATATTTATCGGCAAGCTCTTGCGCAATTTCAGAAGTAAATTGTATCTGCTCACCATCAATATTGCCCGTCGAAGCAAAAACCTCTTTCGGACGTGCGGCTAAGGCGACAATTGAAGACGCGACAAGTTGCAGAAAACGACGACGCGAAAGCATATGTTCTTCTTTCTAGAGAAGCGACTTATAAGGTACTCCTATTCTATAATCTTTTTTGTAACGTTACAGCACTGGTTATATTTCAATTCGATTTGCTTATGTCCTTGCAACCCAATGCGTCTTTACGTTTTAAACGGAATTAGAAAATCACTCATAGCAAAAACGGGCTTTAATCCCAAAGAGATGACTTTGATTATGAATCAAACCAGCAGCCAGGGCATAGCTGCAGTGCAATCGCTACAAGAAAGGCCGCCCTTGGTGGCGGCCCTTCTACTTGCTACTAGTCGCGCGTCAGCTTGCGGTGGATACGATGCGGTTGGGCTGCGTCCTCGCCCAGGCGCTCGATACGGTTGGCCTGATAGGCCTCGAAGTTGCCCTCGAACCAATACCAGTTGCCCGGGTTCTCGTCGGTGCCCTCCCACGCCAGGATGTGCGTGGCAACGCGGTCCAGGAACATACGGTCGTGGCTAATGACCACCGAACAGCCCGGGAACTCGAGCAGCGCCGCCTCGAGCGAGGACAGCGTCTCGACGTCGAGGTCGTTCGTGGGCTCGTCGAGAAGCAGCAGGTTGCCGCCCTGCTTGAGCGTGAGCGCCAGGTTCAGACGGTTGCGCTCACCACCGGAGAGTACGCCAGCGCGCTTCTGCTGGTCCTGGCCCTTAAAGCCAAAGCTCGCCACATAAGCGCGGCTGGGGACCTCGGTCTCGCCGACCATCATGTGGTCCAGGCCGTCCGAGACGACCTCCCATAGGTTCTTATCGGGGTCGATACCGGAACGGTTCTGGTCGACGTAAGAAATCTTGACGGTCTCGCCCACCTCGAGCTCGCCCGAAGTCAGCGGCTCCAGACCCACAATCGTCTTGAACAGCGTGGTCTTACCGACGCCGTTGGGGCCGATGACGCCCACGATGCCGTTACGCGGCAGGGTGAACGAAAGGTCATCGATGAGCACGCGGCCATCGAACTCCTTGTGCAGGTGATGAGCCTCGAGCACCTTGTTGCCCAAACGCGGGCCCACAGGAATGCGGATGTCGGTCCAGTCGAGCTTCTGGCTTGCGCGAGCCTCGGCCTCCATCTCCTCGTAGCGAGCCAGACGGGCCTTGTTCTTTGCCTGGCGAGCCTTGGGCGAGCTGCGTACCCACTCGAGCTCGGCCTCCATGCGCTTGGCGAGCTTGGCGTCGCGGTTGCCCTGTGCCTCGATACGGGCGGCCTTGGTCTCCAGATACGTGGAGTAGTTGCCCTTGTAGGGATAGAGGTGACCGCGGTCGACCTCGCAGATCCACTCGGCAACGTTATCCAGGAAGTAGCGATCGTGTGTGACGGCAAGCACCGCGCCCTGGTAGTTGTGCAGGAAGTGCTCGAGCCAAAGGATCGACTCGGCGTCCAGGTGGTTCGTGGGCTCGTCGAGCAGCAGCAGGTCGGGAGCCTCGAGCAGCAGCTTGCACAGGGCCACGCGGCGGCGCTCGCCGCCAGAGAGCACGTTGACCGGCATGTCGGAATCGGGCAGCTGCAGGGCGTCCATGGCCTGGCCGAGCTTGGAATCGATATCCCAGCCGTCGGCGGCGTCAATCTCGTCCTGGAGCTTTCCCATCTCGGCCATGAGGGCGTCCATGTCGCAATCCGGGTCGCACATCTCCTCGCCGATCTTGTTGAAGCGATCGACCTTGGCAATCATGTCGCCAAATGCCATGCGCACGTTCTCGATGACGGTCTTGTCGTCGTCGAGCGGCGGCTCCTGCTGCAGGATGCCCACGGTGTAGCCGGGGGTGAGCCTGGCATCGCCGTTGGAGACCTCCTCGATGCCGGCCATGATCTTGAGCAGGGTCGACTTGCCCATGCCGTTGGGACCCACAACGCCGATCTTGGCACCGGGGTAGAAGCTCAGGGTCACGTCGTCAAGGATCACCTTGTCGCCATGGGCCTTGCGAGCCTGATACATCTGGTAGATAAACTCAGCCATATGCCTGTTTTATCCTTTCTACCTGCTGTTTTCCTATTCTTGTTTCGCTTTAGTGGAAACGAAATGAAAAAACCAGCTCTGAAACGTAACGAAAAAGGGGCATGGTTGCCCACACCCCCTAATACTACCTGGGAAAAGTTCCCCCGGAACATACTATGAACTGCGTACGCTAGTTTTCCGCAACCTTAGCGAGCGGCTCGCTGCGATTTGCGCCACAGCAGATACGAGTAGACGTAGACGGCTCCGACCGAACCAAACGCCAGAACCGCAATCACCGCGGCGACGACTTCACTCGAAAGCACGCTGCCTGCCACGCCCATCACAATCAGGCCAAAGCCCAGCACCATAAAGCAGGCACCGCCAAAGCGCTGCGTACGGCGCCAGTTCTCGGGATTGGCAAGCGCCCAAGGCGTCTTGATACCGAGCGTATAGTTCTGCTTCACACGCGGCAAGTAGTTGCCTACGCCGATGAACAGCAAACCGACAACACCGGAAATCAGCACGTTAACCGAACCGGCCGCCGGCACCACGCCCCAGACCGTAAGCTCTCCCAGCCAGCTTATGGCGCACATGAACAAGGTGAAGGCGATTACGAAGCCCTGATAGAACTTGCCCGAGGTTCGATATGCCTCACCTTTGGGATCGATGCGCGGCACCACGCAGAACATTGCGAGAAGCACCAGAGGCAATGCGCCGAGCGCCGATGCCATCCAGCTGGGACCCCAACCGTCGACGGCGCCGTTCGCGCCCCAGTGCGTGGGAATCTGCCCGGGCAAGCTCGGCATCACCATGAGGTGCGCTACGACATTGGCGACGCACAGAGCGATCAGCGCAATCCACACACGCCGCGATACCCCCGTGGCGTGAATGCCCTTGTTTTCGTTATTCATCCTTATCACCTTCCGTGTTTGTAAAGCCCATAAACCAACCGATCAAGTCCTGCATGACGGTGGTGTTTAAGCTGTAAACGATGTTTTGGCCATGACGTTCGTCGGTCACCAACCCGGCGTTTTTGAGCGTC
This sequence comes from Collinsella aerofaciens, assembly GCF_040915545.1. Lineage (GTDB taxonomy): Bacteria > Actinomycetota > Coriobacteriia > Coriobacteriales > Coriobacteriaceae > Collinsella > Collinsella aerofaciens_BE. The sequence continues at coordinate 31,347 of NZ_JBCPDH010000007.1, forward strand.
GCCAAGTGATGGCTCAACGACGGCTTGCTGATGTCAAAATGTTCGGCAAGCTCCCCGGCCGTGCGATTGCCCTCGCGCAGCAACTCCAAAATGCGCCGTCGCGTTGGATCGGCAAGCGCCTTAAAACCCTCTCCCGGCATAAGACCTCCTTTCATCATCTCTCATGACGCGCACACTATACTCGATATTTAGATGTTTGTCTAATTATCTAAAACAGTAACATCTATAGAACATTCGTTCGTATTTAGCTACAATGGAAGTTGAAGCAGATGGCCCAGCTCCCTCTACCCAAGAAGGAGATGGACTATGAGTATTGACGATGTCCTGACGTTGTTGTTGCTTGTAATCGCGGCTGTGGAGCTCGGCATCCACATTGGAGGTCGAATGAAATAGCCGCCCCCGCGTAATGCGAAGACGGCCACTTCTCACGCTACAAACGTGTTTGGGAGTTGGCCAACCCGCGGCAACGGGTGCCATCTGCTTCATCTTATGCGAATCTCTGCCTCATTTCAACAAGCCCCTAGGGCTCAAATGGAATCGCAATAATACCTATAATGGCGATAGCTAAAACACGACCGACTCCCCATCGGAGGATATCTATGACCGAAACCGCAGCCGCAGCCCCCATCGAGACACGCGACACCAAGCTCGAGATCATCATGGGCCGCGAGGCACTCGACAAGCTCGCCGATGCTACAGTGCTGGTGCTCGGCTGCGGAGGCGTGGGCTCCAACTGCTGCGAGGCACTCGCCCGCGGCGGCATCGGTCATTTCGTCATTCTGGACAAGGACATCGTCGCGCCCAGCAATATCAATCGCCAGGCTATCGCCTTTCACAGCACCATCGGCAAGCGCAAGGTCGATGTTATGGAAGCCATGATCCACGACATCAATCCCACCGCCACCGTTCTCAAACGCACCGAATACCTGCTGAGCGACAACATCGACGAGTTCTTCGCGAGCGTTTTGGAGCAGACGGACGGCAAGCTCGACTACGTCGTCGACGCCATCGACACCATCTCGGCCAAGCTCACCATTGCCAAATATGCTCAGGACCACGACATTCGTTTGGTTAGCTCCATGGGCGGGGCCAACAAGCTCCATCCCGAGTGCCTCCGCTTTGCCGACATTTTCGATACGGTACGTGACCCCATGAGCCGCATCATGCGCAAAGAATGTAAGAAGCGCGGAATCAAGAGTCTGCACGTGCTGTTTAGCTGCGAGGAATCGGTTAAGACCCAACCCCGCGACCCGTCCAACATCCACGAGCGTACCGAGTTGGGTACCGCTAGTTTTATGCCGCCCATCATGGGTCAGATGATTGCCGGCGAGGTTATCCGCCAGATCAGTGGACGCGGCACCGAGCGTGTGCGCGCCGACGGCCAACGCCTGGACTAGCGGAGTGCGCCGAGATGGAGCCCCGGTTATTTGATGCACACTGCCATCTTGATTTGATGGCTCACCCGGACGCCGTTGCCGATGAGGCGACGGCACTGGGCTTGGGCCTATTTGATTGCGGCGTCGATCCACGTGACTTTTCGGCCGCAAACGAGCGCGCCCATCGCCAACCAAGCATCATCGCCGGCATTGGGCTTCACCCCTGGTGGCTTGCCGACGGTCGCTGCGGTCCTGCCGAAATCAATCTGCTTTGCGAAGTTGCAGCCCAAGAGCGCTACATCGGCGAGGTGGGACTCGACTTTTCTGCGCGCTTTGCCGGAAGCGAGCCGCTGCAAACACAGGCACTTGACCGGCTCTGCGAGGCTCTCGCGCAACATCCTCTTACCGGGCGTGTGATATCAATTCACGACGTTCGTTCGGCAGGAGCCGTACTGGACGTCCTCGAATCGCATGGACTACTCATCCCAAACCCCGACTCCCCCGCTATCATCTTCCACTGGTTTAGCGGTACTTCGGACGAACTCGTCCGCGCGCGTAATGCGGGCTGTTATTTTTCCGTGAACGAGCGGATGCTCGCCACCAAGCGCGGTCGCGAATACGCCCGACAGATCCCACTCGATCGTTTACTGCTCGAGACCGATGCGCCGGCGGAGGCAAACACCGAAACAAGCGCACAGTCGCTTATCAGATCGCTCACATGGACCTCAGAACGCATCGTCTCACTCAAAAACCGCGACGCAGAGTGCATCGAGTCGGCAGTTTTAGCAAATGCGCACTCTGGTTTTGACCTTCGCTAGCCCCGGTGGGCAAAAAATGCCAAATATGAGTACTGTTGCAAATCCAGTCACATTATTTTACGGCAAAATAGTGCCTTGATAATGTACAGCTATCCATTATCAAGGCACTTTAAGGTGGTTAAAGTCATTTTTAGCAGGTTTTAATCACTCGCAGACACCCAACTAGGCCCTCAATAGCTTAATTTCGCTGTTACTAAATTAGTGACAGTACTCATATTTAGCATTATTTGTCCATGGAGTCCCGGGGGGCGACAATTCGACTCCCCGGGACTGCTCACCTATTCGGAAATCGGCACTCCATGGCCCCAGGAGCCTTCCATGCCGCATACGGTCGAAGCAAACCCCGCCGCAAAGTCGAGTGCACGCTCGATGGCCTCGGCACCATCCTCGCCACGCTTGACGGAATCGAGATAACACATCAGGAACGAAGTCAGGAATGAGTCGCCCGCACCCATGGTGTCCTTCATATCCGTTACCGGCTTAGCCAGTTGGCGGTAATAACGATCGCCGTCATAGGCAATGCAGCCCTCAGCGCCAGCCGTTGCCGATACGAAACGCGGACCTAGGCTCCTCACCCATGCCAGACGCTCGCGAATCTCATCCTCACTCGCGGCGTCTGCCGCGCTAAAGAACGCGAAGTCAACGTAGGGAGCAATCTGCTCGTAGTACTCGTCGGTCGAATCGTCCGAGAAGTCAAACGAAACCGTGATGCCCGCGGCCTTCAACTTGGGAAGTTCACGCTCGGTAAAGCAATAGTTGCCCGAGTGGACTACGTCGAACTGCTTCACGTACGCAAGGTCAAAGCGATCGAGCACATAGCGCGCATCACCACGGATGCCGCCCTCATTGGAGCCAAGGAAAACACGGTCGCCGTTAACGACGGTCACGCGTGCCGCACCGTTCTCGCCGATGAGCTGCTTGCACTTGGCAAGCTCAACGTCCTCATCCTCAAGACTCGCAATCACATGCTCAGCAGCAGCGTCATTACCAAGGATGCCCATATACGCGGAGCGCGCGGCGCCGCACTTCTTGGCATACACGGCAAAGTTCACCGCATTGCCACCCGGATACATTGTGTGGATATGCTCGTAGCAGTCGACGACGTTGTCGCCAAACCCCAGTGCGCTCACGTTAAATGCCATGACGCCGCCTCTCTCTTATGCCAACGGAACCACTGTTGTGACAGCAGTACCGCCCAGAATCTACGCGAGTTCCAGCAGCTCCGGCAGCTGGTCGATAATCTTGTCCGCGGCATCCTGGCTAAAGCCAAAGCGCTCCTCGCGCTTGGCAATAACCGTCAGGCCGGCTCGCTTACCCGCGGTAATGCCCGGAACGGAATCCTCAACGCAGCAGCAGCGATTCGCGGGCAGCCCCAGCAGGTCTAGCGCATGCAGGTAGATGTCGGGCTCGGGTTTACTCTCCTTAAACTGCTCGCCGCTCACCACATACTCAAAGGCATCCGACAGCCCGCATGCGTTGAGCACTTCCTCGATGCTAACCATGGGAGACGAGCTGGCAAGCGCCACGCGAACGCCACGGCGCGGCAGCTCTCGAATCGTATCCACGGCGCCTGGGTTAATCAAAGCCTGATAGTCGCGCGGACGCTCATGCGCCCACTCGTCCCAACGGGCCAACGCTTCCTCGCCAGTGAAGTGCCCCTTACCGGCGCGCTCAAACCAATCGACCAGCATATGCAGGAAGAACTGATGCGAGGTACCGACCTGCCCATTCAACTCCTCTTGAGTCAGATTAAGCCCAAGCTCCTTGGCAAACGCGGCAGTCTCGCCCAGGTAGTAATACTCGGTATCGACAATGACGCCGTCCATGTCAAAGATAACGGCGTCGAACGGAAATGCGGACACGGCACCCTCCCTAACAAAAGGGCGCCTGCAAGCAGGCGCCCAAACCATGCATTATCGGCGATTCTAACCCAGCAGCTTATCCAGCGCCATTGCAATACCATCTTCGTTGTTATCGGCGGTCACCATCTGGGCCACAGCCTTAACCTCATCGACGGCGTTACCCATGGCAACACCGGTGCCGGCCCACTCAATCATGGACTTGTCGTTCTGGCCGTCGCCAAACGATACGACCTCGCTGGCATCGATGCCGAGTTTGGGCAGGGCACCCTCGAGCGCACGGGCTTTGTCGATACCGTGCGCCGTGTACTCAAAGTACCAGTCGGCCGTAAACATGCCCGAAAGCGTCTGCTTAAAGGGCGCATACATCTCCTCGTAATGCGCCTGCAGGTAGGCCGGATCGCCCGCCGTCAGCAGCTTGTCCACGGGATAAGCATCAGCGACCTCATGCAGGCTCTCGACCTCGCGGATCTTAAGATCGCACGCATCGCGCTCGTATTTGACGATGTTTTTCTGCGAGCCGTCAGGCAGCGTGATCATGCAGCGGTACGAGTCCTCGACGTGCAAATCGCGACCGAGCGAAATCATAGGGATCACGTCAAAATTACGCAGGTGATCAATCAGGCGATGCAATTCGTCGGCAGGCATAGCCTGATCGAACAGTACCTCGTCGGTCTGGGCATCGACGACGTGTGCGCCGTTAAAGGCAACTAGCAGACCGTCATGGTTTTGGAGGTCGAGCTCCTGCGCCAAGGCGTGGAGCCCCCATGCGGGACGGCCCGAAGCCAAAATGAGCTTAATGCCCGACTCCTGCGCCGCGAGCAGCTTCTCGCGCGTACGCGGGCTAATCACTTTCTGATCGTTGGTGAGCGTACCGTCGATATCCATCGCGATGGCTTTGATTGCCATATATGCCTCCCTGTCATTGAACAACCTTGTCTGAGCCATCATACAGAACACCCATCGCGACTCCGTTTACAACGGGCAAAAAGTCATATTGTCTCGAACATGAACGGCGTGTGGTCGTGAAGCTTTATCGCTCAGGTCAAATACGTCTGCTAGCGACGCTCATCCGTCGGTGCGCCCTCGACGATCGCGATGCCCGCCGATGCACCTAACGCGCTGGCGCCGGCCTCGATGAATGCGCAAGCCTCTTCGTAATTATGGATACCGCCCGCCGCCTTGATTGCCACGGCATCGCCGAGCACCTCGTGCATCAGCCGCACGTCCTCGAGCTTAGCACCGCCAAAGCTTCTGCCGGTCGATGTCTTAAGGAATCCCGGCTTGGCCTCCAGCGCGATCTCGCATACACGGCGCTTGGCGGCGTCGTCGCCGTCCAGCTTGCACATCTCGACGATTACCTTGTCAGTGATGCCATGCGCGCGACAAAAATCAGCAATGGTAGTCATCTCGCGCTCGATGGCATCAAAATCGCGGTTCTCGATCGACCCCTGATTCAAAACGTAGTCAATCTCGGTAAAGCCACACGCAGCGTATTCCTCAAACCTCGCAAGCTTCTCCTCAAGCGTCATAGTGCCCTGGGGAAAGTCGATAGCGCCGGCAAGGATGATGTCAGAGCCCTCGAGCATGGCGCGGCCCGTCTCGTACTCCTGCAGGTTCGCAAATACGCAGCGAAAGTTGTACTTTAACGCCTTCTCGACATACTGCTCAAACGTGTCCTCGGGGGCATCGATATAGTCGATGTATTTATTGATGGGTTTGGCAAGCGTCATGCTGGGCCTCCTTGTTCAGGGCTGGCAACCGATTCGTGGCTTCACGCGAAAAACCACGTTCAATGTACGCCCGGCATGCAAGGACAGCGTCCGCATTCCGACAAGTGGTATGAAATTAGCCGTAAACGTATAATTTACGGACAGCGAATGGCACCGCACGCGGATGCCGACAGCAAGACATCCCCCCTCAATACACCCTCATGCCCATTTAAATAGCAAGGGGCCCGTATCTGTTGGGATACGGGCCCCTTTCGGCCGTGACCTATCTCAGCAACAAAGACTACTTGCAGTGAGCGCGGTAGAACTCGATCGCACCATCTTATCCGAGCCGGGACACGTTCGCATAGCGTGGCGCGTGACGGTTGCAAAACCACCCCATTTGAAACAAACGCAAAAAAGTACTTGCAAAGACGCGTTCCGACATATAAGTTGATAAAAGACCGCCGTTGCGGTTTTAAGTAGATCGAGCATATGAAGTTTGAGTTTTAGCGTGTAAGAGAAGGAAGATCGGCAAAGTACAACCCCAAACGCAATGACAACTTAATGAGGTAACTGCCACATGTGAGGCACCCAGGGCATTGCTGTCTCGATTTTGAGCACGATGCCTTCCGCCTTGCATGGGCCGTTCCATCCCGCCCCTGCAGCAACTGCCTCACGGGCTCATTGAAAACCGCATAGCACCCCAACATCAGCACATCACCCATGGCAAGCACATCACTCACGACAACCAACACATCAACAAACAGCACGAACATCAACCGATTGGAGAAGCTATGACAAACAACCACGCTGAAGACGGCGATAAGAAAAGCATTCTGGATGCCCGCATTGAGCGAGCATATGCAAACGAATATGACGCCGCCTTTGCCGCCGCGACCATCAAGAACTACGCGTCGCTACCGCTCGCGACGATCTTGGCCGACCACCCTCAACTGCTGAAGCGCTGCACAAAGATCATGGGCGACCCCGACATTCGCAAGCTGACAGACCCCTATGCCCCACAACGCGACAACGATTCGTACGTTCTTACCGTAGGCTGCCTAGCCCATATGCTTACGGCGCTCGACACGAAACTCAAGCTCGAATGGGAACCCGACGAGCGTCATGAACTCGAAAGCAAGCGGAACACCCTGCGCACCGCACTGTTCCTTCCGTTGGACGGCCTCAAGCGCTGCAACGTCGAGCTCAATACACAGGCGCGGCAAAAGCCCGGGACCACGGGGCAGAAAACTCCAAGACCCCATGCGGCCATCGTCGACCGCAACCGATATAACCGCATGACCGCGCACTTTTCTGCCGAGGGAGTAGCCATAAGGACGCTGATCGACCTGCTGTGCCTCCTGAGCATCAACGAGCTATTTGAGGGCTATCTCGCCCTTGTTCCCGCGACGGCACCCAAGTCGGTAGCAAAGATCATCGAAACCTGCAGACGCCAGTTTGAGCGCCATCGCAATGGCAGCGAGATGAACGCCAACATCGCGCAGTACTACGCGGCTCATTACAAAAATGACGGATGTGCCCCTGTCGAGCATCAGCTGCGGCTCGCCTACACCACGCCCGTCGCAACGCTCCATCGCTTTGGAGCCCTTGGCGCTTGCGAGCCGCACGAACAGGCAGCCTGCCCCACAACCGAGCTCGATCTCAGGCTCGGACGAACCCTGTAGCCCGCCAGCCCCTCCGCGGGCAACAATCCTATTCCACAACACAACCAACAGAAAGGAGTCCTCATGGACACCAATCATTCCCCCATCATCAGCCCCCTCACCATGCGTGAATCCGCCCGAGGTATCACGCTCACCAGCATTTACGATGAGATGCTCGCCCGTCGCGAGCTCTCCGTCATTGGAAACATCGAAACCCCGATGGCCCACGACCTATGCCAGCAGATCCGCCTGCTCGATGCCACCGACCCCAGCCGCCCCATCACCATATTTGTCGCCAGCGCCGGCGGAAGCGTGCGATCGGGTCTTGCGATCTATGACGCCATGCGCCTCGCATCGTGCCCCATCCGCACCGTCTGCCTGGAATTCGCCGCGTCCATGGGCGCCGTGATCTTTATGGGCGGCGACGATCGCCGTATGGCGCCCCATGCAGAGCTCATGATTCACGACCCACTGATCCCCCAGGGGGCAGGCGGCTCGGCACTTGCGCTGCAGGAAACCAGCCGGCGTCTCATGCAGACCCGCAAGACCCTCACGCAAATCCTCTCGGACCGCAGCGGCCTCACGCCCAAGCGCATCCAGTCCCTCACTGCAAAAGACACCTACCTTTCGGCCGAGCGCGCCGTCGAACTCGGCTTTGCCCACGAAATTCTCTCGACCACCAAGGAGGTCGCCCATGTCTAACCTCGCCAGCCGCCTCGCCGCATCTGAGTCCGCATCGTCCACCATCCTCGCCAAGGATCGAACGCTCTCCTGCGACACCCGCCAAACGGGACTCAACAACAACGCACTTGTGATCGGCCCCTCGGGAGCCGGCAAGACCCGAAACGTCCTCAAGCCCAACCTGCTGCAAATGAACGCAAGCTACATCGTGCTCGACACCAAAGGCACGCTCTGTCGCGAAGTGGGACCCGTGCTGGCAGCCCACGGTTACCGCGTGCAATGCCTCAACTTCGCCGACCTCAACACCGTCCCGGCCCTTGCGCCCGGCATCGAGCGCTGCGGCTACAGCCCCCTGAGGCACATTCGCCGCAAGGCGGACGGCAGGCCCAACCAGCAGGACATCCTCTCGGTGGCAAAGGCCATCTGCCCCATCGAGGACAACAACCAGCCTTTTTGGGATCATGCGGCGGCAAACCTGCTGTCGTGTCTTATCGCCTACGTCACCGAACAGCTACCCGCCGACGAGCAGACGATCAGCTCGGTCATCAAGCTGATCGAGCACCTGCAGGACGGTGCCACGGGTCGATTGTTTGACGACCTGATCACGACCGACCCCCAAAGCTATGCCCTCTCGCTATGGCGGCGCTACGCCATTACGCAAAATGCCGAGCGCATGCACGCGAGCATCGTCGGCATCCTTGCCGAAAAGGTCATGTGTCTGGGATTCGACGGTGCGGCACAGCTCTATCGTGAGTGCCATCAGGTGAACTTCGCTTCCATGGGACACACCCCCTGCGTCCTGTTTGTAACCGTGAGCGATATTGACCGCAATCTCGATCCGCTGACCGGCCTCTTTATTTCGCAGGCGTTTATGGGCCTCATTCGTGAGGCCGATAGGCAGCCCGACGGCAGCCTGCCCGTGCCCGTGCGCTTTATGCTCGATGACTTCGCAAATCTGCAGATCCCCCAGATCGACAACGTGCTCTCGATTATCCGAAGCCGCAACATCTGGGCAACGCTGCTGCTGCAGTCGACCAACCAGCTCGATGCGCTCTATGGCGAGGCACGCGCACGCTCCATCATGGGCAACTGCGACACGCATCTGGTGCTGGCGTTCCAGGATCCCGAGAGTGCCCGGGTGTTTTCCGACCGCGCCGACGCGCTGCCCAGCACGCTCATGGCGACGCCGATCGATCGCTCGTGGCTCTTTGTGCGCGGTCGCACTCCCGAACAGGTCGAGCGCTTTAGGCTCGAAGACCATCCGCTCTACGGGGAGCTGCCCGAGGCGCAGCGAGACCATGCGGAGGCCGAGATCTAGGCGCAGGGTTCTCGCGGCGCGCGGCGCCCCAGCGATGTTCCACAAAGGCCGTGCGCCCCGGGACTACGGCAAAGCAAAGGGGCCCGCATCCGATAGGATACGGGCCCCTGACTATAAGGCGCGATGCGTTAACAGCAGCGACTACTTGCGATGCGCGCGATAGAACTCGATGAGCGCCTGGGTCGAAGCGTCCTGCTCGGCCTTGGCGGCGTCGTCGTGGAAGGCCGGGGTGATCTGCTTGGCAAGCTGCTTGCCAAGCTCGACGCCCCACTGGTCGTAGGAATCGATGCCCCAGACCGTGCCCTCGACAAACGTGATGTGCTCGTACAGGGCGATGAGCTCACCGAGTGCGAACGGGGTCAGCGTGTCGCCGAAGATCGAGGTCGTCGGGCGGTTGCCCTCAAAGCAGCGGGCCGGGACGATCTGCTCGGGCGTGCCCTCGGCACGAACCTCGTCGGCCGTCTTACCAAAGGCGAGCGCCTTGGTCTGGGCCAGGAAGTTGCCCAGGAACAGCTCGTGCACGTCCTGACCGCTGTCGGTCGCAGGGTTGGCAGTGTTGGCGAAAGCGATAAAGTCGGCCGGGACCACCACGGTGCCCTGGTGCAGCAGCTGGTAGAAGGCGTGCTGACCGTTGGTGCCGGGCTCGCCCCAGAAGATCTCACCGGTATCGGAGGTCACGGCGCTGCCGTCCCAGCGGACATGCTTGCCGTTGGACTCCATGGTGAGCTGCTGCAGGTAGGCCGGGAAACGGTGCAGATACTGGCAGTACGGAAGCACGGCGTGGCTCTTGGAGCCGAAGAAGTTGACGTACCAGACGTTGAGCAGGCCCATCAGCGCGACGGCGTTGTTCTCGAGCGGCGTGTTGCAGAAGTACTCGTCGATGGCATGGAAGCCCTCGAGGAACTGCTGGAAGCGCTCGGGGCCGAGGACGACGATCAGCGACAGGCCCACGGCGGAGTCGACGGAGTAGCGGCCGCCGACCCAGTTCCAGAAACCGAAGGCGTTGGCGGGGTCGATGCCGAAGGCCTCGACCTTGTCGAGTGCGGTGGAAACGGCGACGAAGTGCTTGGCCACGGCCGCGGCGTTCTGCTCATCGGAACCGTCGATGGCGCCCTGAGCCTTGAGCTGCTCGAGCATCCAGGTCTTGACCTCGCGGGCGTTGGTGAGGGTCTCGAGCGTGGTGAAGGTCTTGGAGACGATGATCACGAGCGTGGTCTCGGGATCGAGGCCCTTGAGCTTCTCTGCCTGATCGTTGGGGTCGATGTTGGAGATATAGCGGCAGTCGATACCGGCGTCGGCATAGGGACGCAGGGCCTCGTAAGCCATGACCGGGCCCAAATCGGAGCCGCCGATGCCGATAGACACCAGGTGCTCGATCTTCTTGCCGGTAACGCCCTTCCACTCACCGGAGCGCACGCGCTCGGCGAAGGCATACATGCGATCGAGGACCTCGTGCACGTCGGCGACGACATCCTGGCCGTCGACAATGAGCTGGCCCTTATCGCTTGCCGGACGGCGCAGCGCGGTGTGCAGGACGGCACGGTCCTCGGTGGTGTTGATGTGCTCGCCGGAGAACATGGCGTCGCGGCGCTCCTCGAGCTTCACCTCGCGGGCAAGATCGCACAGCAGCTTGACGGTCTCATCGGTCACCAGGTTCTTCGACAGATCGAAGTGCAGGTCACCGGCGTCAAAGCTCAGCTTGTTCACGCGCTCGGCATCGGCGGCGAACCAGGCCTTGAGGTCGATACCATCGGCCTCGAGCTTCTCCTGATGAGCCTCGAGTGCCTTCCAAGCGGCAGTCGACGTAGCATCGATAGGTGCGGCAACAGTTGCCATAGAGTCCTCCTCAGCATACGGGCGCACGCCTCCATGCACCCGGACATTCAGATGCCACTATTCTAGCGCAGGTCAAGACTACAATCAGCGAGCGTTGCCAATCGGCCCCCAAACGGCAGCCGATCAAAAAGGGACAGGCTTATTTTGGCAGGTCAAACGCTTTACCAACCAAAAATAACCCATCCCTTTATGGCAAATATTAGGCCACGGCGCAGACGCTACCGAGCAACTCACGCAGAGGAGACCCGATGCCCTCCAGCAGTTCGGGCGCGATAATGGCAAAAACGGGAACCTCGCCGGTGCCCACGACAGCAGGCACCTTGCCCTCCGAGACAATGCATCCATAAGGGACAAAACCATCTTCGCCGGCATCGAGCGCCGCCATGCGACGCGCGAGTTCGCGCGCAAAGCCGGCAGCATCGGCATCGCCAATCGCCAGGACAAAGTCCACGCCTTCGTCGGTCGCCAGGGCCACGGCTTCGTCGACCAGTTCGTCTCCCCCGTCGCCCTCAAACGAGCCGCAGCGGAAAAGCACACGCTCGAGTAGGGCTCGAGCGAGCGAACCAAGTGCCGCCGAGACAAGCTCATCGCGCGTATGCTTGTCACCGCCCAACACGACCAGTGCCTTGGTGCCAGCGTAGTGGGCAACCAATCGCCCGCACCAGCGAGCCACATCCCCATCCGCAACCAAGCGCGTCGGCATACCAAACCCATAATTGACCATCTTTCCCACAACCCTTCCGTGCGCATAGGCGGTATCAATCGTTAGGCTCATGCTACGAAGCAAGGTTTTCCGAGCTGTTTCGCACTCTTTAGAGCTGCGTTAAAACCCGATGCAGTTGCACGACTATACCTGGCAAAAAGGAACAGGTTTTGACGATGTCCGGACGAGCGGGTATTATCGAACAGATATTCGATAAGAACATGTGTTTGATGGAGGGACACGGATGGCGCACGAGCAGCACACCTATATCTGCATCGACCTCAAGACGTTTTATGCCAGCGTCGAGTGCGTCGACCGTGGGCTCGATCCGCTCACCACCAACCTAGTCGTTGCCGACGAATCGCGCGGACGCACGACCATCTGCCTCGCCATCACGCAGGCCATGAAGGACTTAGGTATTCACAACCGCTGCCGCCTATTCGAGATTCCCGACGGCATCGACTACATCAAGGCCGTACCGCGCATGCAGCACTACATGGAGGTGTCGGCGCAGATCTACGGTATCTACCTGGAATACGTCAGTCCGCAAGACGTTCACGTCTACTCAATTGACGAGTGCTTTATCGACGTGACACCCTATCTGGACCTCTATCACACCGACGCGGAAGGCTTCGCCTGCATGTTGCGCGACGAGGTCCTGGCGCGCACCGGCATCACGGCGACGGTCGGCATCGGCCCCAACCTATTCCAGGCCAAAGTTGCACTCGATATCACCGCCAAGCACGTACCCAGCCGCATCGGCATACTCGACGATGAGACCTTTCGCAAGGAAATCTGGCCCCATCGTCCCATCACCGATATCTGGGGCATCGGCCCCGGCGTGGCAGCACGACTCGAAAAGTACGGGGTATACGACCTGATGGGCGTCGCCGCACTCGACGAGAACCTGCTCTACGACGAACTCGGCGTCAATGCCGAATATCTCATCGACCACGCCTTCGGACGCGAGCCGACAACCATCGCCGATATCCAAGCCTATCGCCCGCAAGCAACTTCGACCACCACAGGACAGGTGCTCTCGAAGGGTTATGCCTACGAGCAGGCCTACACCGTCTTGCGCGAGATGGTCGACAACGCTGTGCTGGACTTGGTCGATAAGCACGTGGTCTGCAACAGCATCTCGCTCTTTGTAGGCTACGCGAGCGAGCGCGCCGACATACGCCGCCTCGACGCCAGCGGCACAGCGCAATATGTAGACGGATGCGGGCATTTGCGTTCGAGCACGTCGAGCATCGAACCCGCCGCAACCGACGGCCCCGAGCTCGCGCCCCGCGCGCCCAAGCCCATCCAACGCGACGACGAACGCCGACGTTTGGTGCGAGAGGCACAGGCGATTGACGGCATCTTTGTGGGCGAACACGGCGGCAAGCCGCGTGGTGGCTATGCCGCGCTCTTTGCGCACTCCAACGCCTCGCGCAAGCTGCCCGAGCGCACCAATTCGTTTAAGAAGATCATGGGCTATTTCGATGAGCTCTGGGCGCAGACTGTCGATCCCAAACGACCGATCAAGCGCATCAACCTGGGATTTGGCAACCTCATGCCCGAGGAATTTGCCACTATCGACCTGTTCAGCGATGTTAAGGCCGATGAGCGCGAGCGCGACCTGGCGCGCGCCGTCCTGGCCGTGAAGGGCAAGTACGGCAAGAACGCGCTCGTCAAGGGATTAAGCTTCACCGCCGGCGCCACCGCACGCGAACGCAACGATCAGGTAGGAGGACATCGTGCCTAAGTCCCAACAACAGCCGATGCGGCCACCGACGCCTTTTGAACGTCTAGCGGACCCCGAGGGAAGACGTCGATCCGCCGACCCCAAGCTCACCGCCAACGGCGCCGTCCGCGCCGGCCGTGCCGCACAGTTTATGCCCTTTGCCGCCCTCACGGGATACTACGAGCTCGTGCGCAAGCAGGAGATCACTGTTGAGCCCAAATGCGAACTCACGGAAGAAAAAGCCCTCGAGCTTTCGAAAAAGCTCGAGGGCCTCAAACGCGGCGACCTGGTGCGCGTCACCTATTACGATATGTACGGCTATCGTAGCCGCACGGGCATTCTCGACGAAGTGTTACCCGCATTCAAGCTGCTCAAACTCAGGGATATCGCTATCAACTTCGACGATATCCAAGGCATCGAACTGCGTGGTCGAGCCTAGCAACGAGAACGCTTGCGCAAGACGAGAGCAATGCCAAGCACTGCGGCAGCTGCAACCAGCAATCCCAAGACCAGCGTGAGGGTCGAGTCGCCAGCGTGAGGCAGCGAGCCGTCCTTCGGAGTCTTCTTAGCGGTCGTCGAAACGGTCGTCGCGGTGCTGCTCGACTGGTCGTTGCCGCCCGTCTGGCTGCCACCAGGCTGATTGCCGCCACCCGGCTGCGAAGGATCGGTGGGTTTCGTCGGATCCGGAGTACCGGGATCAATCGGATTCTCCGAATTCTCCTTGCGCTGGATCCAAACCTGGCAACCATAGAACGGGTTGGCGGTACCAAGGCACAGACCCTGGTTGGTCACCGCAAAGGTGCGCAGACCATGGTTATACGGATCGTTAAAGCCGTTAGTCGTCAGCGTCGTAAAGTTCACGCCGTCCTCGGTCACATACATATCAAAGCCGCGCTCGGCATCGCGCAGGTAGTACATGCACGTAAGGACACTCTGCAACTTCTTGAGGTTCTCCGCACTCAGCAGCTTATCGAGCGCATCCTGAATATCGCCCGGCAGCTCGGTGCCATAGGCATCCTCGTACTGCTGCTTCAGGCTCTCATAGCTATCGAGCATGTCCTGATACTGGTCGGCAAAGGACTTGAAGTACGCGATCTCGCCATCGATCTTCTGGACGTAAGCGGCGTCGTCCTCAACGTCCTGGGACATCGTCGCGGCCTGATCGCAAAGGTCGCCCGCGGCATCCTCCAGCGCATCGCTCAGGTCGCCAAAGCCCTTAGCGACCTCGGTCTTCTCGTCATCGACCTCGACGGCCTCGTTTGAATCATCGTCCGCAAGCGTGTTCACGGGAACGATGGGGTCGTCAGGCGATTTCTTGTCGAGCAGGTGATTGAGCAGGTCCCTAAGGCGCTGAACCTGAGAGGCCCACTCCTCGGGCGTCATATCGATAATGTCGCCATTGGAGAACTGGCCGATCGGCTCAAGCAGGCTCGCGGTATCAAAGGTACCGATATACAGCTTGCCGTCGAACTTCTGCATGCGCCAAATGTACTGGTTCTCGTTTCGGCCAAAGCCCGAAGTCAGGCCGGAAATACCGCCATCGGGGAACATGTCGGTGCGATCGCCAACGACGAGCTCCATGTTCTCGTCCTTGTCCATGCGATAGATGTTGACCGACTGCTCAAGATTGGCATTCACAAACGAGCAGTCAACGCCGCCCATGCTGCTCTTGCCGCCCTCTTCGGTGTTTGATTTGTTGAACAGGATGCGCTCGAGAGCAATCTCCTCGTCGTTGTATTCACCGATATAGAGGTAGTCGTTGTAGACGATGAGGTTGGCAGCGCCAGAACGGGTACGGGCAGGATCGATGCCAAAGCAGTACCTTGCACCGTCCGCCTCCTGGTCGCCGACAATCGGAGTCCACGTATAGCTGCCGTCGGCGTTCTTGTCGCCACGGACCATGGCAAACGACTGCATGGAATTATCATCGGGAGCGTTCTCGGGCGTACCGGTGCAGATGGTCGCATAGAGATGGCCATTGTACGAGACCATATCCCAAATGGCACCGCCGTAGATGCTGTCCTGATAGCGAATCGCCGGATAGCCAAACAGCGTGCCCGAGTTGGCAATCTCGGTGAAGCTGTCCTGGCCCTTCGACGGGTCAGACGACGTCAGAATTGTCGACACAAAGTTACCGGCCGCGTCTTTACCCACATTACTGATGACGAGCTGGCCATCATGGACACACATGCCGCGGATACCGGTTGAGATGCCCTGCTTGTAGGCAGCACCGTAATCCTGCATGCTCGAAAGCCCCTGATAGACAACTTTGTACTCATCCGTCTTAGGATCGATCTCATATACAGCAGGCAGGCCGCTTTTGCCGCCATTGGTCCTGACGCTGCCGCAGAAATAGAGCTTGCCCTTATAGCTCACGGCATTGCGGAACAAAGGGCCAACGCCGTTGAGCGATTCAGAGAGCAGCAGCTTGGTCTCACCGGTCTTGGTATTGATCTTGACCAAGATGCCGCCGCTGTCCTTGTCGGCCGTGCCGTCCTCCTTCTGCTGTCCATAGAAGAAGGTGCCGTTAAACATGGCCTCCAGCGTCAGGCGCATGGTCTCGGCATCAAAGGAATCGCCCAGCGTGCCGTTCATGAGCGTAAGCGTGTTGCCCATCGCCGCATAGCAGGTGCCCACATAAAGCCAGTCACCATAGCTCGCAGCCGCCCAAGTGTAGCTCTGGCCTCGATCGCCTTCGTTGTTGGCCGTGTTACCATCGGCGCCCGGAACGGCAACGGCACCGTCACCCTGGTAGTCGACGATGCCATCCGGCTGCGACGTTCCTACCGTAGGATGCGAGAGCTTCTCAAAGGAATACCCATTTCCCGCATTGTAGGTAACGGCACCCGATGCGTCTTCGGCGTGCGCCGGCAGCGGCGATACCAAGATAGCGGCAAGCGCTGCCACCAAGCCAAGTGTTCCCACTCGTCTCATAAGGTTATAGCCTCCCCTGTCCTAAAGCCCAGTTTTAGCATTCTTCATTTCTGTCCACGGTTAATTGCAATCTGAGCACAGCAATAATCAGTGTATAAATATACACCTGTAATTTTTTGGACGGGTTCATAGATGCTCGATTGGTAGCGAATTCCGCGCAAACCGTCACCAAACTCCACTTTTGCCGCATCTAAAGGTTATTTTTGCGCAAATTTTTGGATGCCAATAGTCGCAATGGGCAGGAGGCTGGTACCCACCGGAGAGGGCAACGCCTACATTTTCATAACGTAATAGCCCGCACCCCTCACCGCCGTCTCGAGTGTGTCGCGATCAACCGGGCGCTTCGAGCGTACGCGTGCCGTGTGATCCGCATACGTTACCGTTGCCCACACGCCGTCAAGCGTATTGAGGGCATTCGTCACATTCTGAGCGCAGCCGTCGCAGCTCATGCCGCCGATAAGCAGCTCCTCACGATAGGGGTAGTGGGACTCGTCGGTGTCTGCCACCACAACCTTCTTGGCTTTCTTGCCGCTCGCGCCATCACTGCAGCAACTCTTTCCGTGTGTCGAAGCGGCAATGCGACGCAGTCCAAAAAACATGCCGACGGCAATGACGGCCAGCACGATGAGATTCGCAGGGTTGAGTAAGTCACTCATGCGCTCCCCTTTCAAGTAGCCCTATCTAGATACCCCCATGGGGTGTCCCCATCTTAACCCAAAATCATGTCCGTTCGGTCAATTAGTTTCCCTCTTCAAACTTTTTAGTTGACCAAGGCTTACTTTCGTGTATAAGTTTTCCTAGGCTAACAGTTTAGATCCGTAAGGAGCGTCGTGACTCGAACCATAGACATCCCAACGTTTCAGGCGGCAGTCGTGCGCAACTGCTCCCCCACGCTCGCGGGCATCAAACCGGCATCGCTCTTTACCTATCCAGGAGTCTATGTCGATCAAGACGGCTCAAGCGTAACTGCGGCGATCGAGGATCGCCGAGCACGCCTGCTCAACGTTATCGCCCGGTGCAACCGCGAGCTTAATCCGTTCGGCATCCATCTGAGCGTTTTGGTCTGGCGCCCCTGCGGGGCGCTCGTATACGCATATCGGCCCAATAGCCTCGCCACTTACCTTGCTGACCCGCGCGCCAAAACGGCACTCGCCAAGGAGGGCTACGACACCGGCAACCTCTCGGCATGTCTTGTGCACCTGGCATCGCGCATCACGCTCGCAAGCAATAACGCCGCGGAATGCGCATGCGGCCAAACCCGATGCGCATTGGACCATCAAGCACACTGCGACAACGGCTGCACCTGCGAGTTTCCACACGAAATTGGCTACTTCCTGGGGTACCCCTACGACGACGTATACGAGTTCATCGCCCAGCGTGGCGAGAACTACAAGATCTTTGGAGCCTGGAAGGTCTATACGAATGTCGAGCAGGCGCTTGCGACGTTTGATGCGTACCGTGCCTGCACCCAACACCTCACCTTTATCTATCAGCAGGGCTGCAGCTTGGCGCAACTTGCCCAGGCGACCCGATAGAACGTACAAACCGCGGCCGCACACCGCACAACCGAAAGGACTCAACATGAGCAAGATCGCCGTCGTCTATTGGAGCGGCACGGGCAACACCGAGGCCATGGCAAACTTTGTCGCCGAAGGCACCACGTCCGCGGGCGCCGAGGCCGAAGTCATCCCCTGCGCCGACTTCTCTGCCGACAAGGCCGCCGACTATGATGCCTTCGCCTTCGGTTGCCCCGCCATGGGCTCCGAGGAGCTTGAATACGATGAGTTCCAACCGATGTGGGACGAAGTCAAGGAGACCCTCGGCGACAAGAAGGTCGTCCTCTTTGGCTCTTATTCGTGGGCCGAAGGCGAATGGATGGACAATTGGAAGGCGGACGCCGACGAGGCAGGCGTCAACGTGGTCGACTCCGTCATCTGTTACGACGCCCCCGACGATGAGGGCGAGGCGGCCTGCCGCGCCCTTGGAGCCGAGCTCGCCTAGCGGCAATGAGCTCCGCCCGTAACGCGCTCTGCGCCAAAACACATTCGCGTCCCAACAAAAACGGGAGCCGGATCACATCCGGCTCCCGTTTTCTGCTATGTCAGTCATATAAAGCGGCTACGAGATATTGCCCAGGAACGCCTTGGTGCGCTCGCTCTTAGGATGGTCGAAGACCTCGCTCGGCGTGCCATCCTCCACGATAACGCCGCCGTCCATAAAGACGACGCGGTCGGCGACGTCGCGGGCAAAGCCCATCTCGTGCGTCACCACGATCATGGTCATACCGTCATGCGCAAGATCGCGCATGACGCCCAATACATCGCGGACAAGCTCAGGATCGAGCGCCGACGTGGCCTCGTCAAAGAGCATCACGTGCGGATTCATCGACAGGGCGCGGGCGATGGCCACGCGCTGCTGCTGACCGCCCGAAAGCTGACTCGGCATAAAATCGATGCGCTCGGCCAGGCCGACCTTGGTCAGCTCCTCGATGGCAATCTTCTCGGCCTCTTCCTTGCTGCGCTTGAGCACCTTTTGCTGCGCAAGCATGACGTTCTTTTTGACCGACAGATGCGGGAACAGGTTGAACTGCTGAAACACCATGCCCAGGTGCGTGCGCACCTTATTGAGGTCAACGCCCTTGGCGCACACATCCACACCCTCGACGACAATCGAACCACTCGTGGGCTCCTCAAGACGGTTAATGCAGCGAAGCATCGTCGACTTGCCCGAACCCGAGGGGCCCAAGACCACAACGACCTCGCCCTTGTGCACATCCAGATCGATATCGCGCAGGACCACGTTATCGCCAAAGGCTTTCTGGAGGTTCTTGATACTGACGACAACCTCGTTCGAGTTATTGGTTTCGCTCATGATAGGACCTCCTTACAGACCGGCGATGTGATCGGCAGGCGTCGCGACAACCTGCCCGGCGCTCTTGGTGGGACGCTTCTTTTTGGTTTCGGCCGTACCCAGCAGTCTCGCCTCAAGACCGCTCACCAAGCGCGCAAGCGGCAGGGTGATGACCAGATAGAACAGGGCGGCAACCACGTACGGTGTAATGGAGCCCGTCGTGGCCACGATGGTACGGGCGTTCATGACGATCTCGACCACACCCACGGCGGCAAGCAGCGACGTATCCTTGTAAAGCAAGATAAACTCGCTGGTCAGCGTAGGCAAAACATTGCGGAACGTCTGCGGAATCATAACGTAGAGCAGCGTCTGGAAGGCATTCATGCCCAGAGAGCGAGCAGCCTCGTTTTGGCCCTTGGGGATCGATTGAATACCGGCACGGAAGATCTCGCACAGGTACGCAGACGAGTTCATGGCCATGACGATGACGCCCAAGACATAGTCGTCCACCTTGACGCCGGCCAACGGCAGACCGAAGAACGCGATATAGATCTGCAGGAACGCCGGCGTACCGCGAATGATATTCACATAGATGCCGGCAAGGCAACGCAGGATGCGCGACTTGGAGATGCGCATGAGCGACAAGGCAAAGCCAAAGGGGATTGCCAGCGGAAACGCCACGAGCACGATCGAGAGCGACATGAGGAAGCCCTTAAAGACGATCGGCAGGCTTTGGACCAAAATGACCGGGTTTAAGAACAAGCGCAGAAACATATTGGAGTTCCAGGCCTCGACCCACGGCTGCTCCTTAAGGTCGGCCAGGAAGTTATCGAAGGCCGTCACGCCCTTAATCTCGACGGGAGGAATCTTGGAAATCTTCTTGGTCGAACCGTCGGCGAGCGTATAGGTGCCGCTAAAGGCCTCATCGCCGCCCTCGACGGGAAACGTCACACCGTAAACCTCGACACGGAAAAAACCGCCGGCAGGCGCCGTCTCGCCAAAGTCAATCTTGAGCGTCTGGCCGTCAGCCTTGCACGTGGGCTTCATGGGCGTACGATCCATGAGGTCCTCGCCCGAGAGCATCGTCAATCGCGTGTCATCGGTACCAAACGTCGTGCCGTCGACAAACGTCAGCGAAAGACCGCTCAGCTCCTCGTCGGCATCGGCCTGAACTTCCCAAGTGATGCGCGTCTCGGTGCCGCCGACCACATCGCTACCCGAACCGGTATTGGGTCGGGCGGTAATCTTTGCGGTCTCAAGCGCCTGGGCGGTCGTGGGCACGCAGGCCCCCGCGCATACCAGGGCGAGCGCCACAGCCAGGGCACAGGCCAGCTTTTGGAGCATCGAGGGCAGTGGAAAACGCTGCTCCGCGGCCCCTTTGTTCAGTCGAGACAAGGTGGCTCCTATCGTAGAAGTTGCCGGCAAAACGAGACGGAAAAGCTCTCCGTCAAGAGAAGCGCAAAGGCCCTCTCCGCCAAAACGGAAAGGGCCCGCGCGCAATCAAGTAGCTATTTTACTTGATGTTGTACTTAGCCATGAGGGCGTCAACGGTACCGTCATCAGTCAGGTCCTTGATGGCCTGGTTGATGTCGTCCTTGAGCTTGGTGTTGCCCTGGTTGATGGCGATGGCGTACTCCTCGCCGGTGCTGATCTGCCTGATGGTCTGGCAGGTGTTGAACTGCTCGGCGGTCAGCTGGCTGGCAACGGAGCGGTTGGTGACTACGGCGTCGCCCTTATCGGACTGCAGGGCGCTGAAGCACTCGGTAGCGTCCTTGTAGGGGACGATCTTGGCCTTGGGGAAGTTCTCCTGGGCAAAGGCCTCGGCGGTCGAGCCAGACTGGACGATGATGGTAGCGTCAGCGTTGTTGAGCTTCTCGCTGTAGTTGTCGGCCGTGATGTCGGTGTTATCGACCTTGGTCACGATAGCCTGATCGTCCATGTAATAGGAATCAGAGAAAGTGACTTCCTTCTCACGCTCGGGCGTGTCGGTGATAGCCGCGATGGAAACGTCATACTTGGCGCCCGAAGCGACGCCCGGAACCAGCGTGTCAAAGTCATTGTTGACATACTCGACATCCAGGCCCAGCTTGTCGCCGATAGCCTTGATGAGCTCAAGGTCAAAGCCCTGATAATCGCCGTTGTCATCCTTGTACTCAAACGGAGCGTACTCGGCAGAGGTGCCGACGGTCAGTGTACCGTCCTTGACGAGCGCGTACTCCTTGGAGCCGTCGACCTTCTCGACCTTAGCGTCGTCAGAGCTGCTGGAACCGGCATCAGAACCAGAGGTGGCGTTGGACGAGCCGCAGCCCGTCAGTGCGAGGGCGAGCGCCATGGCGCCTGTGGCGGCAAATGCGCCAAGCTTCTTCAGCTTCATAATCAGTCTCCTTCCGGTGACCTCGTTTGATTCAGAGGTCTGCAAAAACTGTTGGCTATTATGCACCCGGAATTACGAATCTGCAATGAGAAAACTGATTGAAACAAACCCATAACGTGAATGGAACACTCCACTTTGTAACAGTCATTACTGCTGCAATGACCTTAATAGTCTAATTTCAGCTGCATAACCTGCAAGTTCGTTCGGAGTCTCCAAAATAAACGGCAGCGAACGCAAACGGCCATTCGATACAATATTCTGCATAACCTGCATACCGCCACCAAATTCCTCGCTGCCAAGGTATCCCTTGCCGATGCACTCGTGACGATCTTTATGGGCGCCACAAGGGTTCTTCGAATCGTTGATGTGTACGGCATGTAAGCGATCGATACCCACCACGCGGTCGAACTCGTCGAGTACGTCGTCCAGATCATGGATGATGTCGTAGCCGGCATCGCTCACATGGCAGGTGTCCAAACAAACGCCCAGCTTTTCGGACAGCTCTGGGCGCTTGGCGGCAACGCCCTCGATAATGCACGCCAGTTCTTCAAAGCTACGGCCCACCTCGGTGCCCTTTCCTGCCATGGTCTCGAGTAATACCGTCGTCTGCTGCCCCTCAAACATCACCTGGCACAGCGTGTCGACAATCATCTGAATGCCGACGTCGGAGCCCTGTCCCACATGCGCACCGGGATGGAAGTTGTAGTAGTTGCCGGGCAGCGCTTCCAGACGCTGCAAATCTTCCGCCATAGCCTCCAAGGCAAACTCGCGCGCCCGCTCCTTAGCGGAGCAGGGGTTATAGGTATACGGGGCATGCGCCACCAGCGGTCCAAAGTCGTTTTGCGCCATAAGCTCGCGCAGAGCCGCCACGTCATCCATGTCAAGGTCTTTTGCCTTGCCACCGCGCGGGTTGCGCGTAAAGAATGCAAAGGTATTGGCGCCAATGGACAACGCCGTCTCCCCCATTGCCCGATAGCCCTTCGTCGTCGAAAGATGGCACCCAATCGTCAGCATCTCCAGCTCCCTCTTCATCAGTTGCGGTGAAATACGGTCTATTGGTGCCCTATTTTGGCGCAAGCAGACCGTATTCCACCGCAAGTTATAAAAGGGGCATCAGGAGCAAAGGCCTCCAGGCATTCCAAGCGCTGGCGCCATGCCCCCACGCCCTAAAGTTTCAAGCGAATCGCATCGATGATGTGCGCACAGCGCTGTGTGGCGGCTAGGGACATGATGGGGCTTTCGAGTTTCCCCGCCTGAATGAGCTGCGTCGCATGCGACGCCTCACCGTAAAAATCATCGACCTCAAATGGTGCATCGATTTCGAGTATCCGACCGTCGGAATACTTCACATGAGCGAGCTCGGGGCGATGGAGCCGCTCGATTTCCAACGAGCCCCGCTCACAGGCAATCGTTAAGCGGCTTTCATATGTTGCTTTGCCGTCGCACACCATATGAATGGGTATACCGTCGACGCTCATATGGATCTCGTCGGCCCAATCGACGCGGCCGCCCGATACGTCACGCCAGCGAACTTCACGAGACGAAACCTCGCAAGCGCCCGCGAGCAAATCCTCAAACCAACCGACTGCATAGCAGCCCATGTCATATAGACAGCCGCCCTGCAACGGATCAAGCAGATAGTCTGAAGGAGACTCGCCGTAATCGAGCTTTTGCACGCTTTCAATCGAGACAATACGGCCAAGCTCACCCGACGCAAGCAAGTCCTTCACGCGAGTGCGCATCGGGCAAAACCGATTCTTCATCGCCTCCATAAACAGCACGCCGCGCTCGCGAGAGGTGGAGGCAATCGAGAGAGCCTCTTCCTCACTCAAAACGGCCGGCTTTTCGCACAGCACGGCCTTTCCGGCGCACAGCGCGCGACAGGCCCAACGCGTATGCATGCCATGCGGAAGAGCCAAGTAAATTGCGTCGACATCGGGGTCGGCAATCAGCGCGTCATAAGCCGCATCGCCGTTATCGTCGACCGAGGCATGGCCATGCGCAGCATCAATCGAAAACGCTCGGCAAAATTCCTCGACATGTGCAGGAGTGCGGCCGGCCGCAGCCACCAGCCGTGCCCCGTCGACCTTCTTGAGCGACGATGCAAATCGATGAGAAATGTGCCCAGCGCCCAAAATGCCCCAACGAACCTCACGCGAATCATCCCATGAATCCCGATGGCCCACGACAGCCCCCTTCAGTTGCGGTGGAATAGTCCCTGTTTAAGCCCTATTCTGCCGCAAGCAGGAACTATTCCAGCGCAAGTTATAAAAGGGTCACGAGGAGCGCGTTTTGCCGAAGGCCTTAAGCACTGCCGTCACGGGGCCAGGCTGGAAACGTCGGCGCACGTCATCGAGACGCTCGGGGATATCGATATGCTGTGGGCAGTGGCGCGCGCATTTGCCGCACTTGACGCAATTGCTCACCAGCTTGGCCTCGCTTGTGCGCACCGCGCTCGCCGTAAAGTACTGCGATAGACCCGTAAACCAGCTGTGCGCATAGCTTGCGTTGTAGGCGGCAAAACATCCAGGGATATTGATTCCTTTAGGGCACGGCATGCAATAGCCGCATCCCGTGCAGGGCACGCGATTCGATTTTTCAAACTCATCCAGCACGTGCGCGATCGTGTCGAGCTGGTTGGCAGTCATCGAATCCGGCAGGGCCCGATCGGCCAACACCGCGTTCTCATCCACCTGCGCGATATCGGTCATACCCGAAAGCAGCATCGTCACCTGAGGATGATTCCAGACCCACGAAAGACCCCAGGCGGCAGGAGTGCGCAAATGCGTGTCACGGGCACTATCGAGCACAGCGCGGGCCCGTGGCGGCAGCTTGCCCGCTAAACGCCCGCCCAGCAGTGGCTCCATCACAAACACCGCGAGGCCTCGCTCGGCGGCGGCCATGAGCCCCGCTGTTCCCGCCTGATATCGCTCTCCAGCGTAATTGTACTGGATCTGGCAAAAGTCCCACTCATATGCATCGAGCATCGTCAGGAAATCCGCCGCGCTGCCGTGGTACGAAAAACCAATCTGGCGAATGCGCCCCGCCGCCTTTTGACGCGCGATCCAGTCCTCGATGCCCAACGCCACCACACGTTCCCACTGGGCGGGCGAGGTAATGTTGTGCATGAGGTAATAGTCGATATGGTCGGTCCGCAGGCGGCGCAGTTGCTCGTCGAAGAACCGGTCGAAATCCTCCGCGCATTTGCACGAAGCATGCGGCAGCTTGGTTGCGAGCAAAACCTGGTCGCGCAAGCCCAGGCGCTCAAGCGACGCACCCACACAAGCCTCGTTGCCGGGATAGAGATAGGCCGTGTCCAGGTAGTTAATCCCCTGCTCCACCGCACGGGAGATGATGGCGTCGGCTGTCTTCGCATCCGGGCGTCCCGGCGCACCGGGAAACCTCATGCAGCCCAGCCCCAACGCCGAGATACGGTTGCCGCTTTTGGGGTCAACGCGATATTGCACGGCCCCTCCCCTCCCATCGAAGCCCTAATGAGGCGAAACACAACGGCCACGCCATCGAAACACATTGGAATCGCAATCGAGAACGTATCGTAACGTAGTAGAAATCGAGCCGTCACGGCGCCGCTTTAACATCAGCAAAAAGCCCGATGAAAGGAGCCGGGCATGACCACGCGCGCAAGGACGTCTACCCCTATCCCGGCGAGCAATACATCCTCTCGGTCGACCGCTATCAGATCGAAGTCATGGACCATCTGGACGAGCTTCCCGCCACGGGTGCCGTCATCTTCTGCACCTTCCCCAAGGTCCGCGATGGCGTCGGATACCCCGCCCGCGTCTTTGCGGTCTGCCCCGCGGCATAAGCGCACAGCGCAATAGTTTCTTTTTCATAACAGCCGCCCCGCGCACCCGCCAATCACCCTGGCGGCATACAATTCATCAGGCGCCCCGCACGCGGGCGCCTTTTTGTGAGGAGATGATTCGCATGCAGATCAACAAGGTCGCCTTTATCGGCAAGGGCGGCGTCGGCCTGCTCTACGGCAGCATGATTGCCAAGGCCCTCGGCAATGACGCCGTCGAATACGTTATGGATGACGCCCGCTTTGAGCGTCACGCGGGCGATGCGCTCACCGTCAACGGAAAGCCTTGCGATCTCACGTCCGTCCGCGCCAGCGAGGCAGCGCCCGCCGATCTGGTCATCCTGACGGTCAAGACCACCGGTCTCGACCAAGCACTCAAGACTATGGAGCGTGTCGTGGGACCCAACACGCTCATCGCCTCGCTGTGCAACGGCATTACGAGCGAGCAAAAGATTGCCGAACGCTTTGGCTGGGAGCATACCGTTCTTGGTATCTGCCAGGGCATGGACGCCGTGTTCCTCAACGGCGCGCTCACCTTTACCAATGCGGGCGAGATCCGCTTTGGCGCGGCGGCCGGCACGGACCCCGCGACCGTCACCGCTATCGACGGGCTCTACACGCGCTGCGGCATCGCCCATACCGTCGAGGACGACATCGCCCACCGCATGTGGGCCAAACTCATGCTCAACGACGGCATCAACCAGACCTGCATGGCCTACGGCGGGACCTACGGAAGCGCCACGGAGCCGGGCTCCGAGCAGCGTCGCTGCTTTGTTTCCGCCATGCGCGAAACGCTTGCGGTCGCCAACGCCGAGGGTATCGAGCTCACCGAGGCAGACCTAACGCAGATGGTGCATCTCATCGAGGGGCTCGACCCCGCCGGCATGCCCTCGATGGCGCAGGACCGCGTCGCGCAGCGCAAAACAGAGGTCGAGGAGTTCGCGGGCACCGTCCGCCGCCTCGCGGCCAAGCACGATATCCAAGCGCCGCAGAACGAATGGCTCTATCAGCGCATCCGTGATATCGAGGCAAGCTGGTAACGCCGCCGCACCGCATCCAACAGTCTCAATAGCAAAAACCGCCGCAAAGGGCACTCCCCTTGTGCGGTTTTCATGTTCAGCCATGGCCAACAGTCATTTTCGCAACAGTTAGAGATGCGACTCCGGAACCTCGTCCTCATCATCGCGACAAAGGACAACACCGGCGCTTCCCAGCAGTGTGGCCGCGATCAACGCGCCGACCACGATAGAGGCAGCCCCACAAGACCCCTGCATGCCCGCGACGAGCGCGGCCGTAGGACCAAGGCAACCAAGCGTCAATGCAACGGCGGCAACGGCGATATCTCGAGCGTTCACAAGACCACTTCCTCCACGAGAAAGACCTTATTTCTCATGAACTAGTGTGCCCCGCGCCCATATGCGCGACGTACCGTCACGGTAAGGGCTCTGTTAGCTCAAGCGTATACATAGAACGGGCGTCCTTACGTTGCCCTAAAGCTCGGTAAAGACGCCCGTCCGCCAAATATCCGTGATACAGAAAAACTACCAACCGGTGTAGTAGTCGGTGGTTCCGGCAGCGCAGCCGGAGTCATAGACCTTGCAATCACCCTTGGAGCCCGTAAAGGTCGAGCCCTGGGCCATATCGCCCGCGGCAACAACGTAATAGCCGTCGGAATCGCGCCAGAAGCCCTCAGAATCCTGAGTCCATTCGCCCGTGCGATAGTGATAAAGCACATTGCTGCTGTAATAGGTCTCACGGCGCCCGTTGTAGTTATTGACACCCGCAGAGCGCGTCAGGCCCGATCCGTTCGCGTAGGACGCGGCAGACGCGTAGGACGGAGTGTAACCGGCGTTGTAGTACGAAGCCTGGGCGGCCTCGGCAGCCTCCGCCTCGGCGGCAGCGGCCTCGAGCGCTTCGCGCCTGGCATTCTCAAGCGCAGTGCGCAGCTCATCGAGCTCGGTCGACTTCGCGTCGACCTCCCCCATCGTCAAAAGGCTGCCCGCACCATCGATACAACCCTGCAGCACAGCGCGCTCGTCATCGGTGGCATAGTCACCATACATGTTTAGGATAATCTGAGCGCGCATTTCAAGGGAATCGCGCTTGGCCTCCATCGAGGCGTTCCACTCCTGCATAGAGCCATAACCATCGCCGCGATAATCAACGGGCTGTACCAGCGTCGTCTCGGACGGCGTAGATCCAACCGTATCGGACAGTGTTGCGGCGTGGGCATCAGTTGCACCGGCGCCCGCCAAAAGTGCCACGGTCAGAGCGGCGGAAAGGGCAGCGGCTTTCGGTTTTCGTGAATCGATCCTCATGTAGCTGGAAACCTCCGTAGTGCGTTTTTGCTGCGTTTGAGCTGCGTGTGATTCGATCGCGCTGCATAGTACCTCGAGCAAATCGCGACCTGCGGTTTTACTCAAAAGGCGCACGTCAATTGCGTAAAACTCACATCCTCTCAACAGGAGTTTTCCACAACTCGAATGCATAAAGCATGCCAAAAACCCTGTAATAGCGCCCTTCCTATGCAAAAAAGGCGCCTGCGCAACCATTGCTTGCACAGGCGCCTTGAGCAGGCATTTTATGCAGTTATACCTATCGAGTCGCAAGGGGTCCTTGCACAAGTCGCCTTACTCGTCCAGCGCGGCGAAGGCCTGCTTCAGATCCCAAATGATGTCCTCGGCGTTCTCGGTACCGATGGAAAGACGGATCGTGGAGGGCGTGATGTTCTGCTCGGCGAGCTCCTCGGCAGAGAGCTGGGAGTGCGTGGTGGTAGCCGGGTGCACGACGAGCGACTTGACGTCGGCCACGTTGGCGAGCAGCGAGAACACCTGCAGATGATCGATGAACTTCCAAGCTGCCTCCTGGCCACCCTTAATCTCAAAGGTGAAGATCGAAGCGCCGCCGTTGGGGAAGTACTTCTGATAGAGCTCGTGATCGGGGTGCTCAGGCAGGCTCGGGTGGTTCACCTTGGCGACATGGCTGTCACCAGCCAGGAACTCAACGACCTTCTTGGTGTTCTCGACATGGCGGTCGACGCGCAGCGACAGGGTCTCGGCGCCCTGGAGCAGGACCCAGGCGTTGAACGGGCTGATGCAGGCACCCTCGTCGCGCAGCAAGATGGCGCGGACATAGGTTGCGAAGGCGGCGGGACCGGCAGCCTCGGCAAACGAAACACCATGGTAGGAGGGGTTGGGCTCAGCGATCTGGGCGTACTTTCCGCTCGCCTTCCAATCGAAGTTACCGCCGTCGACGATCACACCGCCCAGCGAGGTGCCGTGGCCGCCGATGAACTTGGTTGCGGAGTGGACAACGATGTTGGCGCCATGCTCCAGCGGACGGAACAGATACGGGGTGCCGAAAGTGTTGTCGACGACAACCGGCAGACCGTGCTTCTTGGCGATCTTGGAGATGGCGTCGATGTTGGGGATGTCAGAGTTGGGGTTGCCGAGCGTCTCGAGATAGATGACCGTGGTGTTGTCCTTGATGGCCCCCTCGACCTCTTCCGGGTTATGAGCATCGACAAACGTGGTCTCGACGCCAAACTGGGAGAGCGTATGCTCGAGCAGGTTGTAGGAACCACCGTAGATGGTCTTCTGAGCCACCACGTGGTCACCAGCCTGGGCAAGAGCCTGCAGGGTATAGGTGATGGCAGCAGCGCCGGAGGCGACGGCAAGACCGGCCACGCCACCCTCGAGTGCGGCGATACGGTCCTCAAAGACGCCCTGGGTGGAGTTGGTCAGACGGCCGTAGATGTTACCGGCGTCGGCAAGACCAAAGCGGTCGGCGGCGTGCTGGGAGTTGCGGAACACATAGCTCGTGGTCTGGTAGATAGGCACGGCGCGGGAGTCGGATGCGGGGTCGGCGCTCTCCTGGCCAACATGAAGCTGCAGGGTATCGAAACCAAAGGTGTGCTCGGGGTTGTTGATGAACTGGCTCATGATGATCTCCTTGATCGAACGAAAGTAAATAAATAAGAGAAGAGTAAGTCGCTGTCTCCTGATCACGCCAACGGGCGCAAACAGGAGCCCGGCATTCGTCTTGGCAAGCAGTTCATATGCGGTCCTCCCTTTGACATCCCGGTTCCGTGGTCGGCTTAATTACCTACCGCCTTTGTGTGTTTTGAATAGTACGAGCATTGTTTCGCTTGGTCAATCACTTAAAAGCGCTAACCTGTTATCGGTTTTTTAGATAGCTATCGAAAGGACGGGCACCGATGACCCTCCAGCAGCTTCGTTTTCTGATCGCCGTGGCAGAGTCCGGCTCAATCAACGCCGCAGCTCAGCGCCTCTATACCGCTCAGTCCAACATCTCAAACGCCGTCAAAAGCCTAGAACAAGAGCTCCATCTGGAGATCTTTACGCGCTCCAGCCGCGGCGTCACGCTCACCAACGACGGCACCGAGCTTTTGGGCTATGCGCGCCAGGTCGTAGAGCAGGCCGACATGCTCGAGGCACGCTACGAGGACGGTGGCACCCCGCAAGCCCGCCTCGCCATTTCCGCCCAGCACTACGCCTTTTCGGTCGAGGCCTTTGTCAACGTAGTCGAGCGCTGCCGCGACAGCAAGTTCGAGTTCATCATGCGCGAGACCACCACATCGCAGATCATCGATGACGTCCGTGCGTTTCGCAGCGATATCGGCATTCTGTATCTGGATGACTTTAACGCCCGCGTTCTGCAGAAGGCCTTCGCCGATGCCCGCGCAAGCTTCCATCCCCTATTCGACGCGACGGTCCACGTCTTCGTTAGCGAGCGCCACCCGCTCGCACGCCGCCCGCAACTGTCCCTTGCCGACCTCACGCCCTATACGCGCTACAGCTTTGAGCAGGGAACCTCAAACTCCTTCTATTACGCCGAGGAACCTTTTAGCTATATCCCTTGCGACCGCAACATACGAATCTCAGACCGCGGAACACTTACTAACTTACTTATCACGTCGAACGGTTACACCCTGTCGACCGGTGTCCTCTCCAATGAAATGCAATGGGGCATGGCATCGATCCCGCTAGCAGACGCCCCAACGATGCACGTTGGCTACATCATGCACGACGAGCGCAAGCCCTCTCTCCTCTTGCAGCAATACCTCGACGAGCTCAACCGCATCATCCATGCCAACTAACAGTCGGAAGACGGGGTAGAAATCGTAGATTGCTGGCCCCCGGCGGGCATGGCGCTACAATGGTCACTCACATGAAATGCACTCAACGAAAGGAAGCCCGTGAAGGTCATCATCTACACCGACGGCTCGGCCCGATCAAATCCGGGACGCGGCGGCTACGGCGCCGTGCTCAAATACACCAACCCCGCCGGCAAGACCTTCACCTCCGAGCTTTCGCGCGGCTACGCCAAGACCACCAACAACCGCATGGAACTCATGGCGGTCATCGTGGCGCTCGAGGCGCTCAACCGCCCTTGCGAGGTCGAAGTCCATTCCGATTCGCAGTATGTCGTCAACGCCTTTAACAAGCACTGGATCGACGGCTGGAAAAAGCGCGGATGGAAAACCGCCAACAAGCAACCCGTCAAGAACCGCGACCTGTGGGAGCGCCTACTCACCGCCAAAAGCAAGCACAAGGTTGAGTTCATCTGGGTTAAGGGTCACGCCGGCCACGAGCTCAACGAGCGCTGCGATGAGCTCGCCACCACGGCGGCCGACGGCAGCAACCTCGATATCGACGCCGGCTTTAACGAGAGCGACCTGTAATAGCGTTTTCGCGCAGCTTTATATCCCCACGCGCTACACTCATCCTGTAGACCAAACAACGCAAGGGGGACGTATGCTGCGCATCGCGACCATCGGCACATCCATGATCACCAACGACTTTATCCAAGTCGTCAACGCCAACGATCAAGCCGCGTTTGTGGGCACGCTTTCACGCGATGCCAATCGCGGTGCCGCCTTTACCGCCGAGCGCGGTGGCGAGCGAAACTTTACTTCACTCGATGAGCTCGCGGCAGCCGCCGACGTCGACGCCGTCTATATCGGCAGCCCTAACGCACTTCACTACGAGCAGGCCCTTGCCTGCATCGCCGGTGGCAAGCACGTCATCGTCGAGAAACCCTTCTGCGCCACCGAAGCGCAGGCGCTGGAAGTCTTCCGCGCTGCCGAGGCAGCAGGTGTCGTGGCCCTCGAGGCCATGCGTCCCCTCCACGATCCCGCCTTCCACGCCATCGAGGACGCCCTGGGCGAGATCGCCCCCATCCGCCGCGCCTCATTGCGCTTTGGCAAGTATTCCTCGCGCTACAACGAGATTCTCGCGGGACGCGCCACCAATATCTTCGACTGCAATATGGCATCGGGTTCCCTCATGGACATTGGCGTCTATACCGTCGAGCCCATGGTCGAGATCTTTGGCATGCCCTCCGGCCTTACGAGCATGACCACTCTGCTCGATCCCACCACGCGACAGCTCACGCACGGCCCCATCGATGGCTGCGGTTCCATCCTCGCCAGCTACGGCGGTGGCCGTATCTCCGTCGAGCTCGCGCACTCCAAAATTACGAATGACCTGCTGCCCTCGCAGATCGAAGGCGAGCGTGGCACTATCCAGATCGACCATCTGTCCACGCCCCGCAACGTCCGCATCGACTATCGCGGCGACGTCGTACGCGGCACGGCGACCGAGGCACCGCGCGAACAGGGAGACAACGGCCGCGTGCTCGACCTGCCCAAATCGAGCAACACTATGGAATACGAACTCACAGACTTTATCACCGCCATCGGCGGCATCGATAACGTTAAGGAAGAGATTTGGGAGACCCCGGCGGGACGCCACGAGCTTGGCCACTACCGCGATGTCACACTCGTCTCACTGCGCATCATGGATGCCGTGCGCCAGCAGGCCGGCATAACCTTCCCGGCCGACGCAGGCAAGCAGGCATAGCTATGGGCCTCTTCGATACGTTCTTCTCCAGCGTCACCGGCGGCAGTCGAGAGCCTCAAAAACCATCAAACGTCGAGCTCGAGCTGCGCCGCAGGCTTACTGTGCTCGCAAGCGACGAGGCCACTCAAGACACTCCCCTGCGCTATTTCCTGCGCTGGGCGGGGCAAGTCCAGGGCGTTGGCTTTCGCTTTACCAACACCAACCTCGCGCAGGCACGCGCGCTCACCGGCTGGGTGCGTAACATGGAAGACGGCTCAGTCGAGATGGAGATACAGGGGGCTCCGGCAAATATCCTATCTCATCTCGAGGCGCTTCATGCCTCCTACGAGCGTATGGGAACGCGTTTTCGCCTCATAGACGCCCAGGCCCGAGCCCCACTTGCCAATGAAGACGGTTTCACGCCTCGTTATTAGTATTGTGTGCTAAATACGGTATCATTTACCTACGACCGTTGATAGAAAAGAGGCGAGGCGCATGGCGGTGCAAAGAAGGAATACCAGGCAGCGAAAGCTGGTTCTTGACGCCGTGCGCCAAAGCTATAACCATCCCACCGCCGACGAAATCTACAACGTCGTGCGCGCGCAGGATGACAAAATCAGCCGCGGCACGGTCTACCGCAACCTCAATCTCTTGGCCGACGCCGGCGAGATTCTCTCCATCAAGACGCCGGGCGGCAGCCGCTTCGATCGCACGATCGAGCCGCATGCGCATATCATCTGCACCTCGTGCAGCCGCGTCATCGACGTACCACTCCCCTTCGATGCCCAGCTCGACGCCAAGGCATCCGAGCAAATCGGCTGGCACGTCACGTCGCACTACACCATCTTCGAGGGTCTCTGCCCCGACTGCCGGTAGATGTTTGGGACATGCTTTAAAATCCACCTTTCCGCACGCTGCAGCAAAAAGTAGATTTCTAGGATGTCCCGAAAACCTACACGGCGAGCAGACGGCGCAGTTCTTCTTCGACTGTGCGCACGTAACGGACGCGGTCGTTGATGCCGCGCATTGTGGGGTTGCAGTTCTCCATCAGATAGGGATGGCCCACGACGTTGAGCATGTCGCGATCGTTTTCGTTATCGCCAAATGCCATCATCTCATCGGGCGAAATACCCAAGGCACGACCGTAATCGGCAAGCGCGGAACCCTTACCCGAATCAAAGCCGATAAAGTCCGTCCATTCGGTTCCCGACGTCATCACGTCGACACGGTCGCTAAAGAGGCGCTCGAAATACTCCAGCGCCGCCGGCTGATTCACCTCGGGCGTCTGGAAGGCAATCTTAATGACGTCCTCGTCGATGTCCTCGGGGCGGTCGACCACCGCCACATCGCAGTGGACCTCATAGCGCAAATGGTCGACGAACGCATCGTTGCCGCTCATGGTGTAGAGGTGTCCCTCACACGAAAGGGTCACGTCGGCATGGGGATACGCAACCACGGCATTCGCGATATCCATAGCAAGGCTACGCTCCATGGAACGCTTGACAACGGCACGCCCCTCGCTCATCACTAGGGCTCCGTTTTCACATACATAGGCGAGCTCATCGGCCACCGGGGCAAACAGGTAGCGCAAGCTCGCATATTGACGACCGCTCGCCGGCATAAACACGATGCCGCGACGATGCAGCTCGTCGATGAGCTTAAAAGCCTCGGAACGCGGCTCGCGCTCCCCCGGATGCAGCAACGTGCCGTCCAAATCGCATGCAATCAGCTTGATTCCCTCAAGACCCATATGCTTTCCCCCAAAGCACCTCATCAACAGTAAGACGGACTTTGAATAGCTGCCTCTCAAAGTCCGTCTTACTCATACGCACGTTAACCGCGCGCCTTTTTTACGATCGTAAAGTCTGGAGCCATACTCACAACGGCATCCGCCGCACTCGACGCAAAGCGCCGGTCCGCATCGAGTTCACGGGTAACCACCGAGAGCCGAACGCCCTCGACGCCCCGGAGCATGCGGCCCAAAACAGGCTGCACCGGCGTATACATGCGCACGGTATATTCGTCCGAATCGCCTCGGAAAAGCGGCGCGTGCATATTGCCGATCTCCCAGCACGCATGCGCGAGCGCAATCGGGTCCATGCGGTCAACTTCGACCAAATAAACCTCGGCACTGCGCAGGCGCACGACAACCGCCACGGGCACCATGCCCGAACGGTCGATGACAAGCACATCGCCATCGGCAAGGCAATCGCCATCGGCAGCGCCCAGCCGAATATCGACCGTGCGCCCCAGCTCCGTCACGCCCACAAACGCGCATGCATCAACCTGGTCCCAATCGAGCAACAGCTCGTCAACTTCAAAGACACCGCCCAGCTCCCGGCGAAGCAGGAGTTCATAGGACGGATCGTTGAGATTTCCCAAGCATGTCGTCAAAACCAAGCGTTCAGGCATACTCTAGTCCTCGACCTCGACGAGCTCGATATCAAAGTTGAGATCCTTGCCGGCGAGCTCGTGGTTGGCGTCGAGCGTCACGGCCTCGGGCGTCACGTCTATGACCACGGCGGGGACGGGCATGCCGCTCGGCGTGGACAGGAAGAGCTTCATGCCCTTCTCGATCTGCTCGATATTGGGGACCTGCTCAGCCGGGAAGGTCAGGACCATCTCGGGATTGTGCTCGCCGTAGGCATCGGCAGCGGGAATGTGCACGGTCTTCTTCTCGCCCACCTGCATGTCGACAACAGCGGCGTCGAAGCCCTTGATCATCTGACCGGCGCCGCAGGTGAACTCCAGCGGCTCGCCGCGATCGTAAGAGCTATCGAACTGCGTGCCGTCGTCGAGCGTGCCACGATAATGGGTCTTGACCTTCTTGCCCTGGTTGGACATGGTAACCTCCGTGATAAGGGCGGCGCACAACGCGGGCCGCCATGAACATATGGCGCTAACTATACCCTAGTCATACAATTCAAAGACAGTTTGCAAAGAAACGCTGCAACCGGAGGAACCATGGCATATCCCGTATTTGACCTACACTGCGACACCGCTGACCGCATCGGCTGGGCCACGCTCGATCTCGACCTGCGCTTTACCGCCGGTACCGACGGTTATTTCCCCGGCGACGAAACGCATCCGCAAGATTTCGACCTCATCGAGGGCAACGCCTGCGCCATCTCGCTCGCAAAGATCGGCAACACGCCGTGGGCACAGTGCTTCGCCACGTTTGTCCCCGACGAGATTCCCACCGCCCACGCCGCGCGCTTCCAGGCGCAGATCATGGCGCATATGAGCGGCCAGGCAATGCTCAACCACGACCGCATGGTCAACGTACGCAGCGCGGCAGACATTCGCCCTGCGCTCAAAGACGGCAAGGTCGCCTGCATCCACACCATCGAAAACGCCACGTTCTTTGCCGAGGACCCCGCGCTGATCGAGGTGCTCAAGAGTCTGGGCGTACTCATGTCATCACTCAGCTGGAACGCGCAGGGGTCGCTCGCGAGCGGCCACGACACCCACGCCGGCCTCACCGCCGCCGGCATCGAGGCCCTTACGCAGATGGAGCACGCCGGCATGGTGCTCGACGTCTCCCACCTCAACGACGAGTGCTTTGACGAGGTTGTCGCCCACGCCACGCGCCCGTTCGTCGCCAGCCACTCCAACTCCCGTGCGGTTTGCGGCGTCAAGCGCAACCTCACCGACGACCAGTTCCGCACCATTCGCGACATGGGCGGCATCGTCGGCCTCAACTACTGCAGCGAGTTCCTTTCCAACGACGCAACCGACAAAACCGCCGCAGACGTCACCTTCGACCAGCTAGCGGCACATATCGAGCACTGGCTCGACCTGGGCGGCGAGGACGTCATCGCGCTCGGCGGCGACTGGGACGGTGCCACGGTGCCCGCTTTCCTCTCCGATGCCAGTATGATGCCCGAGTTCCAGAACATGCTCTCCAAGCATTTTGGCAAGACCGTGATGCAAAAGCTCTGCAGCGACAACGCGCTTGCCTTCTTTGAGCGTTATTAATTTCACATCCCTTGAGCGGGCCGGCATGCCGAGCGGTCGACATGCCGGCCCGTCCCCAATCTGAAGGATCACATTTGACGCAGCAATTTACGATTTCCGCATCCCGACCGGATGGAACGCTCATCCCCGTCGTCGTTACCAAAAAGCGCGTCAAGAACTTTAACCTACGCGTCACATCGAGCGGCGAGGTCCACGCCAGCGCACCGCTCGACGCCAGCCGCGAGCGCATCGAAGCGTTTGTGAAGCGCAACAGCGCCTGGATTATCAGCCGACTTGCCCAACGTGAGCAACGTCAGGCGACAGCGCAAGAGCCGCTCAGTCCCTCGTCCATCATTGCGCTTTGGGGCAAGCCCATCACGGTACAGGATGCACTCGATCACAACTTTGCATCACCCGCACCGCGACCCAAACAGGCCACCTTCGCAAGTTTTATGGGTACCGATGAGCCAAGTGGGCGCGCGCAGGCAAAGCAGTGCACGGCCCTCGACGGCCTAACGTCCGGTGAGCTCCAAGCCCACATCGACCAGCTCTATACGTCCGAAGTCACATCGGCGCTGCGCGATATGGTGCACGCATACGAAATCGCAATGGGTGTCGCCGTTTCTCGCGTTTCCGTACGCAGCATGAAAACGCGTTGGGGCTCATGCACTCCCAAATCCGGCGCCATTCGCATCGCACGCGAACTTGCCGCCTATCCCATCGAATGCCTCGACATGGTTGTCGCCCACGAGCTCGTCCACTTGCTCGAGCCAAGCCACAACCAGCGGTTCCACGTCCTGCTCGACACATACTGCCCCAACAATAGAGCACTGTCCCAGCGGCTCAAGCAGCCACCCATAGAGACATATTAGTACCGGTTAGCGCACGCGCTCGATCTCGACACCGCAGCTTGCCAGGGGAAGACCGACGGGCGCCCAAGGCTTATCGAGCTTGATGCGCACACCAAGCAGCGAGGGATAACGGCGCAGCAGCATCTGGGCCGTACCCTCAGCTGCCGCCTCGATGAGCCTAAACGTATGCTCGCGCAGATAGCCATCGACATCGTGGCACACCGAGCCGTAGTCAATCGAGGCGTCCAGGTTATCGTGCTCCCCCGCAGCGCGCAGGTCGGCATAGAGCACCAAGGACACGATGAACTTCTGGCCCAGCGCGTTCTCCTCGGGATACACACCATGGTTGGCAAAAACCTCAAGCCCGTCAATGACAATACGGTCGGCATGGCGCAGATCGTCATAGCTCACGTGGGGCACCGCCGTTGCGGTGGATATTTCGCCCCTGCCACGGCGGGCGAGCTCGGCGCCTTCAGTCTTGGTTGCATTCTCGGGCAGCTTTTTGTTACTCATCGCGATCGTCTCCTTCGTTTAGAACCCCGACCGCGCAAACTAACTACACGCGAATCGACAGGTTCTTTTTATCATCGCTCCAGTTGCAAGCATTGCGCGCGGGGCATGCGAAGCAGGCGCGCGAGGCCTTGTCGGCCGCATAGAGCAGACGCTCAAGCGGTTGGCTGTTCACGCGCAGCTTTCGATGGCCCAGAATGGCCGTCTTAATGGCTGCGGCATCGGCCGGCTCAAACGCCACGTCATCGGGCATGCCGCCGAGAATTGCATCAGCGACGCGCTCGCTTGCAACATCATGGGATATACCCGATTCATACTGTTCATCTTTGCCGATATCGTGAAGAAGTGCCGTGGCGTAGATGACCTCGCGGTCAAATTCGAGCTGCTCCTCGAGATTCTTGATCCACATAATGCGAGCGACATCGAGCAGATGGTCAATACCGTGGCGGCAGAAGATGCGCCCCGATTCCAACTGCGCAATGTTGCCCAGGTGCCGCCGAAACAGCCCGTTGGCACAAATGTAATCAATGCGAGGCATGGCACCAAAGGGGGCCAGGCCCGAAGCCATGAAGCCGCGACGCGACGTCCCCTCATCGGTCTTCGATGTAAAGTCGTTGACGACCCTCATGCTATCGGCCCAGCATCCTAAAGAACCGCTCCTCGAGCGCGGGATCGGTCTCAAAGACGCCGCGGCGAGCGAGCGTCACGGTCTTGGTGCCGGGCTTTTGCACGCCGCGCATGGTCATGCACATATGCTCAGCCTCCATGAGCACAATCGCTCCCTGGGGAGCGAGATAATCCATGAGAGCGTCGGCAACCTGCGCACACAGCTGCTCCTGCAGCTGCAGACGACGGGCATAGACTTCAACCGTGCGAGCGAGCTTAGACAGACCCGCCACGCGACCGTTAGGGATATAGCCGATCGCAGCCTTGCCATAAAACGGCAGCAGATGATGCTCGCACAGCGAGTAAAACGTGATGTCGCGCTCGATAACCAAGTCGTTCGAGGCGACGGCAAAGGTTTTGGACAGGTGCTCTTCGGCACTCTGGTCCATACCGCCGGCGATCTCACCATACATACGGGCAACGCGCGCCGGGGTCTCCAGCAGGCCCTCACGAGTTGGGTCCTCGCCTATGCCCTCAAGCAACAGCTTAATGGCGGCCTCGACTTTTTCCTGATCGACCATCTGGGCCTCACTTTTCCGATTTTGCGTTCGCGCTATGGTACCACGCTCTTCGGCATCGACCACAAGCTACATAGTATGGGTCGAATAGACCGGATCATCACGCCAAAGTTCAACCGCATCACAAAGCACAACGCCCTCGCGCTCAGCACGGGCGCGCGTAGCGTTCATATCAATCACGCGCTGATTGCTCGAGCCCCTAAAGCGCAGCGTGATATCGTACAGGTCCTGAACAAACGGGCCGTCCACCAACATATCAAGACAGGTAAGGATGCGGTCCGTCACCTCGGTATGATGACGACCGCCCGGCATAAGCTCCTCGAGCACATCGCCGGTAAAGCACCAAATAGTCTTTCCCGACCCCGATGGATAGGCCGCACGCACGCGTTCGATAAAGTCGACAAGCCCCGCCTGATTCTCAGGTTCCATAGGCTCGCCGCCCAAAATCGTCAGACCATCGATAAAGGGATGATCGAGGCTCTCGATAATTTTGTCCTCGACGGCGCTATCGAACGGCTCGCCCGCAGCAAAGTCCCACGCGACAGAGTTAAAACAATTCTTGCACCCACGACGGCACCCGCTCACAAACAGAGAAGTACGAACGCCTTCTCCATCAGCAATGTCGAAATACTTAATGTTCGCGTAGTTCATAGGTAACCTTTCTGGGGGTCTGGAGTATATCATCCCGTCCTCAAACAGCTTCGCTCGCTGCGCTCGCTGCAGAACTGCGGGCGGGACGATATACTCCAGACCCCTCGCGAGCGATACTCGGTGAACAAAGCGAACATCGAGTATAGGGTTCGAGGTCTAATAAATACTGAGTTGCAGCTCAACCGACTTCGCAAGCAAAGCGTTGTTGCAAGTCAACTCATTTCCGCTAAGAACTTCGAGGAGTGAGCAGGCCTCATGCTGCATCTCAGCTACGTCAACTTGACCGCCCCGTAGCGAGGCCCCGGACCTTTGCTCGATATGAGTTCCGCACGAACAGGAGGCGCCAGTGGCGCCTCCGTCGTGAGCCAGGACTGTCCGAAATAGCGAGTAAAGGTCCGGGGCCTCGCTACGGGGCGGCCTGGGATGGTAATTAGAGATGCAGCACGCGGTCGCGGATCTCCTCGGTTCGACCCTGGTTCCAGAATTGGGTACCGATGTAGCCGCACGTACGACGGGCGACGTTCATCTTCTCCTGATCGCGGTTACCGCAGTTGGGGCACTCCCACACCAGCTTGCCGTCATCCTCGACAATCTTAATCTCACCGTCGTAGCCGCACACCTGGCAGTAATCGCTCTTGGTGTTAAGCTCGGCGTACATGATGTTGTCGTAGATGTACTGCATCACGCGAATGACAGCCTTAAGGTTGTCCTGCATGTTGGGAACCTCGACGTAGGAGATAGCACCGCCCGGCGAAAGCCGCTGGAACATGCCCTCAAACTTAAGCTTGTCGAAGGCATCGATCTCCTCAGACACATGGACGTGATAGCTGTTGGTGATGTAGCCCTTGTCCGTCACGCCCGGGATGATGCCAAAACGACGCTGCAGGCACTTGGCGAACTTGTAGGTCGTCGACTCAAGCGGGGTACCGTACAGCGAGAAGTCAATATCGCTTTCGGCCTTCCACTCCGCGCACTTGTCGTTCATGCGCTGCATGACAGCCATGGCAAAGGGCGTGCCCTCCTTCTCGGTGTGGCTGTGGCCCGTCATGTACTTGACGCACTCATACAGGCCGGCATAACCCAGACTAATGGTGGAGTAACCGCCCACGAGCAGCTTGTCGATCGTCTCGCCCTTCTTCAGGCGGGCGAGGGCACCGTACTGCCAAAGAATCGGTGCGGCATCCGAAAGCGTACCCATCAGACGCTCATGACGGCACAGCAGGGCGCGGTGGCACAGCTCAAGGCGCTCGTCGAAGATCTTCCAGAACTTATCCATGTCCTGATGCGAGCTCAACGCGACATCGGGCAGGTTGATGGTCACAACGCCCTGGTTAAAGCGACCGTAGTACTTGGGCTTGTTCGGGTCATAGTTCAGCGCGTTGGCCACGTTGTTAAATCCGTTACCGGAGCGGTCGGGCGTCAGGAAGCTGCGGCAACCCATGCAGGTATAGCAATCGCCGTTGCCGGCGGTCTCGCCCTTAGACAGCTTGAGCTCGCGCATCTTCTTCTCGGAGATGTAATCGGGCACCATACGCTTGGCAGTGCACTTGGCAGCCAGCTGGGTCAGGTAGAAGTACGGGGAATCCTCGTGAACGTTATCGTCCTCGAGCACGTAGATGAGCTTGGGGAACGCCGGGGTGATCCACACGCCGGCTTCGTTCTTAACGCCCTCATAGCGCTGACGAAGCGTCTCCTCCACAATCATGGCAAGGTCGTGCTTCTCCTGGGGCGTACGGGCCTCATTGAGATACATAAAGACCGTCACGAACGGCGCCTGGCCATTCGTGGTCATAAGGGTCACGACCTGATACTGAATCGTCTGAACGCCGCGACGGATCTCGTCACGCAGGCGGTCCTCAACAACCTCGCGGACCTTTTCGGGAGATGCGGAAACGCCGAGCTCCTCGAGCTCGCGGGCGACCTCGCCGCGAATCTTTTGACGGCTCACCTCGACGAACGGGGCAAGATGGGTCAGCGAAATCGACTGGCCACCGTACTGGGAGGAAGCAACCTGGGCGATGATCTGCGTCGCGATGTTGCAGGCGGTCGAGAAGCTGTGCGGCTTCTCAATCAGCGTACCCGAGATAACAGTGCCGTTCTGGAGCATGTCCTCCAGGTTCACCAGATCGCAGTTGTGCATGTGCTGGGCAAAGTAATCCGAATCGTGGAAATGGATCAGGCCCTCATTATGGGCATCCACGATCTCTTGGGGCAGCAGCACACGCTGAGTCAGGTCCTTGGAGATCTCGCCGGCCATGTAGTCACGCTGAACGGAATTGACGGTCGGGTTCTTGTTGGAGTTCTCCTGCTTGACCTCTTCGTTGTTGCACTCGATCAGCGACAGGATCTTGTCATCGGTCGTGTTCTTCTGGCGCTTCAGGCTCTGAACATAGCGATAGATGATGTAGTGGCGGGCAACCTCGTAGCAGTCGAGACGCATGATCTCGTCCTCGACCAAATCCTGAATCTCCTCGACCGAAACAGTGTGGCCCGCGTTCTCGCATGCCTCGGCGACGTTTTGTGCCGCGTAAACCACCTGGCGGTCGGTAAGACGAGAGCTCTCCTCGACCTCCAAGTTTGCGGCACGGATGGCATTGACGATCTTATCGATGTCAAAGACAACCTCGGTGCCGCTGCGCTTGATGATCTTCATCCTCTTGCCTCTTTCGCGTCGTAGTCTCATTGCGCTTCAGAGCCAAACGATGCCCGGCAGGGCGTGCCCCTGTCTTGCGGCGCCGTCGCGCAATCTGTGTTCTCGATAAACCATAAGCCTCCATGCGGACATTCCCAGGAGCCGATCAAGCGGCTCAAGGACACGTTCAAAAGAGGCAGTTAAGGTCTTCGTTCTCTGTCCGCCATCTATCATACGACAAAGAGGCATCTATATCCTGTATTCTTTTTTTAGGTCAAACACAACATATAGTGTTTCAGCAGGTCAAAGCAATTAGTCATTTTGCAGACGCATTAAAAATGAAGGGCTCTTGGCAGAGTGCTAAAACGTTATCAGCTCGACTACCTGCACGGCAGTTTTGAAACCCCCTCAACCGCGCCGCTGACAAATCCTACCAAAACCAAGCCGCTCACGCCAAAAGAATCCAAAAGATTATGCTTGACCAACATGTTGCGGTCACGATCGGCCAGGACGTATGCAATCTGCCGGCACCTCTACGGGATGCGAAGACCATCGCGTACAGACCTTGGATCAATATTTGGCGGCTTATTTGGCGGCGTGCTTGGTGGCAAAACAAAACAGCCCAGAGGACATAGCCTCTGAGCTGCGAACATTTGGTGGGCGTTAGAAGATTTGAACTTCTGACCTCTTCCGTGTCAGGGAAGCGCTCTCCCCCTGAGCTAAACGCCCAAATGGAGCGGACAACGGGGCTCGAACCCGCGACCCCAACCTTGGCAAGGTTGTGCTCTACCAACTGAGCCATGTCCGCTTACGAGGATTAATCTTACGTGATACCCGCATCCTATGCAAGAACTTTTTTTGAAAAGTTTTGCGACGCCCTCGCGAACCTCGCAAAGACATCAGCCACCACGTAAGGCGCAGGCAAACGCAAACTCGCCGCAAGAGGCCCCTACAACTCAGCGAGCATGATCCAGACAGAACTGTCCTGCGCGAGCCTGCCGTCTGCAAGCGGTGATGAGGTGAGCAGGACCCTGCCCGCCGGCAGCTCCACGGGTGCTGCACCGAAGTTCGTCACACACGTCCAGCCGTTGTCGCGGCGATAGGCGATGACGCCGCCCTCAGCGCCCTCGGCACCATCCGCAAGGCCGGTGCGCCCGTCAAGATCGAGCCACGCGAGATCGTTGGCGCACCCGCGCAGCTTGCGCCGCAGCCAGAGGGCGTCACGATAGAGCGCAAGCATCGATGTCGGGTCCGCTTCTTCCCTATCGGCAGCGTAATCGGAAAACCATGCAGGCTGCGGCAGATGGGGCGCCGCATCGGCGTCCGCCGGTGAAAACCCAAACGATCCGCCCCGCGCGGGATCGTCCGCCGCCACCCACGGCAGGGGCACACGACAGCCGTCTCGCCCCTTCTCGCGCTTCGGTCCGTGCGTATTGGTCGCAGTGGGATCTTCGAGTGCAGCCCACGGAATGTCAGCCACCTCAAAAAGGCCGAGCTCCTCACCCTGATACACGTATGCCGCGCCCGGAAGCGCCAGCTCGAGCAAAAGGGCCGCCCGCGCGCGGCGCTCGCCAAGTTCACGGTCCTCGTCATAAGACGACCCGTCGCGTAAGAGCCAGTCGAGCGCAATCTGGTGGTAGCGCGTCGCCTTGATCTGCGGCAGGGCATAGCGCGTCGCCACGCGCGGCACGTCGTGGTTGGAGAGCACCCAGGTCGAGGCGGAATCGGATTCTATAGCTGCCTTCAAGCCCTCCTCGATTGCAGCGTGCATGTCATCATAGGTCCAAGTGGCCTTGGCAAACTCAAAGTTGAATGTCTGGCCAAGCTCGCTGGGACGCGCGTAGAGATACTGGCGC
The DNA here is from genome assembly GCF_040915545.1 of Collinsella aerofaciens. Classification (GTDB taxonomy): domain Bacteria; phylum Actinomycetota; class Coriobacteriia; order Coriobacteriales; family Coriobacteriaceae; genus Collinsella; species Collinsella aerofaciens_BE. The sequence continues at coordinate 75,528 of NZ_JBCPDH010000007.1, forward strand.
TCGGGCAGCACCCACGCCTCGGCAACGGCGCTGCGTGGCGGATCATAGCGGTCGAACACGCGGCGCCACTCGCGATAGATCTCGTGGACCTCGTTGCGGTCCCACAGCGGATGGGTGCCGTCCTCAACCATGTCATCGCCCTCGGCGAGATGCCACCGGTCGAGGTCATCGCGGTCGAGATCCTTGGCGAGACCGTGCGCCACATCAATGCGAAAGCCATCGACGCCTCGATCGCTCCAAAACGCCAGGACGTCGCAAAAGAACGCATGGACCTCGGGGCACGACCAGTCAAAGTCCGGCTGCTCGGGCGTAAACATGTGCAGATACCACTGACCGTCCGCGACGCGCGTCCAGGCGGGGCCGCCAAAGTTGGCATTCCAATTGGTGGGAGGCAGCTCGCCGTGCTCGCCGCGACCATCGCAGAAGATATAACGGGCGCGCTCGGGCGATCCGGGGCCGGCGGCAAGAGCGGCTTTGAACCAGGGGTGCTGGTTGGACGAATGGTTGGGCACGATGTCGACGATGACCTTGATGCCGTGCGCGTGAGCCGCAGCGATCATGTCATCAAAGTCGTCAAGCGAGCCGAGACGTGGGTCGACATCGCAGTAGTCCGCCACATCATAGCCGCCATCAACAAGAGGCGATGGGTAAAACGGGCTCAGCCAGATGGCCTCGATACCCAGCCGCTCAAGATAGTCCATCTGCTGGGTAATGCCCGCGATATCGCCCAGACCCGAACCAGTCGAATCCTTAAACGAGCGCGGGTAGATCTGATAGATCGCGGCATCGGACATCCATGAGCGCGAAGAGGTTATTTCTGTAGCCATGGGGCATATCTCCCTTGCAACGAGGTTTGCGAGATGTCCACGATGATACGCCCAAGGCAGACATTCGCGACAAACAACGCCCCACCCACGCTCCAAAAAAATGCTCGCTCCCTCTCGGGTTCGAGCCCCCTGGGGCGGATTGACCAATGAGGCGAAAAGAATGGAAGACTCACTCCCCCGGCCACGACAGACACTATGACCCAATCCGAGGGCACGGAAACGACAGGAGCCCCCGCTCGTGACCGCGGGTCGGGGCTGCGAC
>NZ_JBCPDH010000008.1:0-76296 GCF_040915545.1 Collinsella aerofaciens
CCGACAAGAGGGCGACCATTGTGCAATCGCAAGAAGATGACGGGGCGGAATGTCAATCCTGGTCTAACAGAGCCAAACAAAAACGAGCGAGGACCTCAAAATCCTCGCTCGTTTTTTTTGACCGGCAGTTAGGGACGTTCCTTTTCTGCCGGCAGTTTAGGAACGTCCCTAACTGCCGGCTCGGGAACGACAAAGCGCTAGCTCACTTCGACGGGTTTGGCGCCGGGATAGAGCTCCTCAAAGTCTAGGCGGTACTTATTGTCATTGGTGCCCGCCACGTTGTCGCGCGACAGCGGCGCCACAATCTCATTCTTGTGGTCCGCAGGCTTGTCGTATTTCAGGCTGATCTCCCAGGCATCACAGATTGCGTCAATGCGGTGATCCAGGTCGTCGTACAGGGCGATGATGTCCTTCCAGGAGCTGTAGTTCTTGGAGCTCGTCGGGACGTCTAGGTCCTCGACGATGTCGTAATACTGCTCGATGGTGTCCTCCGTGCGCTCGGCGACGTCGGCGAGATTTTGACGGGTGGTTCGATCCTCTTCCAGATAGCTGCCGTTGAAGTTCTGCGCGCAGCCACGGACGTAGTTGTCGAGGTCTTCGAGCAAGTCGTAGTATTCGCTCAGTCGGCGGTAGAGGTTCTGCTCGGAGAGCGTTGCTTCGCCGCCATCCTCGTCGTCATCGTCATCATCGTCATCATCGTCGTACAGGCTGTTGGGATCGCCGAGAGGCTTTAGGTCATCGTCGTCGACGTCATGGTGTAGCTTAGCTACCTCGGCAGTCGTCTGCGTGGCGGCGTTGTCGAACGGTCTGATTACAAAGAAGATGACCAGGGCGATGATAATCGCCACCAGCACAACGATAACGGCGATAAGCGGCCCGGTGCCGCTCTTTTTGGGAGCGGGGGTCTGTGGCGAAGCGGGCGCGTATGCGGGAGCCGGCTGTTGTTGGGGCGAGCCGCTCGAGACGGGTATGCGCTGCGTGGTCTCGACGGTCGCGGGGCCTGCGGCGGGGTCGGGGCGATAGGCGAGGGGGTCGTCCGCCTTGGCTTGCGGCGTATCGAGGGAACCGGTCTGCTCAAAAGCGGGCTGGCTATCGCTCGCGGTTGTTTGCTCAACGGGTGCACCGCACGAGGTGCAGAACTTGGCATCATCTGCAAGAAGCTTGCCGCACGAGGCGCAATACCGAGACATTGCCACTCCTTTCGCCACATTTCAATGCAATACGACGATTATACCCAGCGTCCAAAATTCCCCATCATAAGTTGCGGTGAAATAGGGACTGTTTGGCGGTCTAAGAGCTTCAATCAGTCCCTATTTCACCGCAACTTTGGAAAGGCACCTTTAGCCATTGGGGACGCACCGAGCACTGGGGTATCATGGCTTGGTTGATATATATCTGCATTTACGCGCCTTGTAGGAAGGGGCTGCGCCCATGGCTTTTGAGCCCGCTCAACATAGCTTCATTACGCTCGAGGGTGTCGATGGCGCCGGTAAATCTACGCAGGCGCGCCTGCTTGCCCGTGCGCTCGACCTTGCCGGCTACCAGGTTGTGACCCTGCGCGAGCCGGGCGGTACCGCCATCAGCGAAAAGATCCGTGCTCTGCTGCTCGACCCCGCCAATACGGCGATGGGCGACACCTGCGAGTTGTTGCTCTACGAGGCCGCGCGCGCCCAGTTGGTGCACGAGGTCATCGCGCCTGCCCTTGCTGCCGGCAAGGTGGTCCTGTGCGACCGCTTCTACGATTCCACAACTTGCTATCAGGCGTTTGCCGACGGCCTCGATCGCCAGATGGTGCGCGACGCCAACAACCTGGCCGTTGCGGGTACGCACCCGGCGCTCACGCTCGTCTACCACATCACGCCCGAGCAGGCGGCGCTGCGCATGGCGGCCCGTGGCGCGGCCGACCGCATGGAGGCAAAGGGCATAGCCTTCCAAGAGCGCGTCTACCAGGGATTTTGCGCTATCGCTGCCGAGGAGCCCGCTCGCGTAAAGCTCATCGACGCCACTGCGCCGATCGAGGACGTCTTCGCGCAGACGGTCGAGCAGGTTCGCGCGTACGGCCTCGATATCCCGCAGGATGCCGTCGCCGCCGCGCTTGCCCAGGAGGCCGAGTAACATGGCCCCCGCGCAGACAAGCTTGCTCGCCAAGCTCGATACCCAAGAGCGTGTGCGCGACTTTTTGACCAACGCCGTCGCCAGCGGTCGTGCATCGCACGCCTATCTGTTCTTGGGAGCGCCTGGTGCCGGCAAGCTCGATGCCGCATGGGCGCTCGCCCAGGCATTCCTGTGCGAGCAGGACGGCTGCGGATCGTGCGACAGCTGCGTGCGCGTCGCGCGCCATACGCACCCCGACGTGCACTATTACACGCCCGAAAGTGCTACGGGTTACCTCATCGCCCAGACGCGCGAGCTACTCGACGACGTGCCCCTGGCGCCCATCCGTGCCAAGGCCAAGGTCTACATCATTGACCGTGCCGAGCAGCTGCGCGCCAACACCGCCAACGCATTGCTCAAAACGCTCGAGGAACCGCCCGAGGGCGTCATGTTCATCCTGCTGGGCACCTCGGCAGACGTGATGCTGCCCACCATCGTGAGCCGCTGCCAGTGTGTGCCGTTTCGGCTGGTGTCGCCCACCGTGGCCGCGCAGGCCGTGAGCCGCGCCACCGGTCAGGATATCGCGCGTTGTCGCATGGCCGTCGCCGTGGCGGGCAGCCCCACGCGCGGTATCGAGTTCCTTAAGAGTGCCGAGCGCCAGGACGCCCGCCGTCAGATGGTCCGTGCCATCGACTCACTCATTGCCGCCGACGAGGCCGACGTGCTCGGCCGCGCCAAGGCGCTCATCGTCGCCGTCAAGGCGCCGTTGGCCGAGGTTAAGTCCACGCAGGAAAAAGTGCTCGAGCAAAATGCCGACTACCTGTCGCGTGGAGCATTGAAGCAGCTTGAGGACCGCAATAAGCGCGAACTCAACGCGCGCGAGCGTTCGGGTATCATGGAAGCGCTGGCGAGCGCGCGGACGCTCATGCGCGACGTGCTGCTGACGCTTCAGGATGAGGCGGCCGACGTCGTGAACGAGGATGTGCGCGACACGATCGGTCGGCTTGCCGCCGCGACCAATGTTGCGGGTGCCACCCAGGCGCTCGAGGCGGTCGCAACCGCCGAGCGCAACATCGCCAGAAACGTTACTCCCCAGCTGGCCATCGAGGTCATGCTGTTCGATATCAGGAAGGCACTGAAATGCCGTTAGTCGTACCCGTTAAGTTTACCTACGCCTCGCGCGACCTGTGGTTCGACCCGCAGGATCTGGATATCCTCGAGGCCGATTATGCTATCTGCTCCACCGAGCGCGGAACCGAGATCGGCCTGGTCACGGCCGATCCCTTCGAGGTGCCGCTCGACGAAATCGGTCAGCCGCTCAAGCCCGTGTTGCGCGTAGCGAGCGACATCGACCTGCAGCTTGCCGACGACCTGGCTATCCAGGGTGACGAGGCCATGGTCGACTTCCGCCGCCTGGTCAAGGAACTCGACCTCGAGATGAAGCCGGTCGGCGTCGAGTACCTGTTTGGCGGCGAGAAGGCCGTGTTCTACTTTGCGGCCGAGGAGCGCGTCGATTTTCGCCAGCTCGTCAAGGATCTGTCCTCGACGCTGCACATTCGCGTCGACATGCGCCAGATCGGCGTGCGCGACGAGACCCGCCTGGTGGGCGGCTATGCCCAGTGCGGACAGGAGCTCTGCTGCACGCGCTTTGGCGGACAGTTTGAGCCCGTCTCGATCCGCATGGCAAAAGAGCAGGACCTGCCGCTCAACTCGTCCAAGATCAGCGGCGTGTGCGGCCGCCTGATGTGCTGCCTGCGTTATGAGTTCGAGGCGTACAAGGACTTTAAGAGCCGTGCGCCCAAAAAGAAGACGCTCATCGATACGCCGCTCGGTAAGGCGCGTATCCAGGAGTATGACACGCCGCGTGAGCAGCTGGTGCTGCGCCTGGAGAACGGCAAAGTCTTTAAGGTCAACCTGGCCGATATGACGTGCTCGGAGGGTTGCAAAAAGAAGGCCGCCGAGCAGGGCTGCAACTGCCGCCCCGACTGCGTGACGCGCGACGTGCTCGAGCGCATTGAGTCGCCCGAGATGCGCCTGGCGCTCATGGAGCTCGATCGCGAGAACGGCGTCGACGTGGGCGATGGCCTGTCGAGTGCCGACCGTCTGGCCGGCACGTCGATGCCCAAGCGCCGTCGTCGCGATGCTGAATCCGATGCTCGCGCCGGTCAGGGTCAGGGCGAGGGCCATGGCCGCGGAAAGGGCCGCGGCAAGGCCGAGGCACCCGAGGCCGAGGAGGCCGCCGGTGCCCGTCGCCGCCGCAAGCGCGCGGGCTCGGGCGATGCTACCGAGGCTGCAGCCGCGGGCAAGAACGCCTCTCGCGAGCGCGAGGTCCAGCAGCCCCAGCAGCAGAACCGCGGCGGTGGCATGAACCCCACACGTCGCCGCCGCCGTCATCTGTCGAGCGAGGAGCGCGAGGACGCCTTCCGCGCCGCAGCTGCTCGCGAGGCTGGTGCCGCTTCCAAGGGCCCCTCGGCCTCCGATGCGTCTGCCGACAAGGGCGGCAAGTCGCGTGGCGAGGAGGAACGCGCGCCGCGTCCGCGCCGTCGCCATTCCTCGGGCGCGCAACAGAAGCCCTCAGTGCCCTCCGTGGCCGATCAGGTCTCGGATGGCGAGGTCAAGGTCACGCGCCGTCGTCCCGGAGATGGCGGGGGAGCGGCTGCCAAGGCTTCGCGTGGCGCCGCTCGTGACGAGCGCGAGCCGCGCGAGGATCGCGGTGGCGAGGGCTCGGCCGACCAGGGTCAAAAGCGCCGTCGCCGTCGCCGTTCCCGCAAGCCGCGCCAGGATGGTGACGAGGGCTCGACCCCGTCTTCGTCCGCACCACAACCGCCCGCCGGCGAATAACACCCGCGAGCGGATTTAGCCCGCCTTGCCCCGAGCGCATCGGGGTATCATAGCGCCGAATCAACAACCCTCCCTGCGACCGAACGTAGGGAGGGTTGTGTCTTGAAGAGCCATCTGAACATATTGAGCCGTCTGCAGAGTGCCGGTGCCCTACCGTTTGCGGACGAATTGCTACCGTTTGCCGAGCGCGCGACGTACGAGGCGCTCGAGGCATTGTCGCCAACACGATGTACCGGCTGCGAGCGCGCCGGTGCGCTTATTTGCCAAGACTGCCTGGCCGCGCTCACGCTCATCGACCCACGTCATAGCTGCACCCGATGTGGCGCCCCGTTTGGGGATTTGCTGTGCACTGAGTGTTCGGTCGAGGGCACGTCCTCGGCAATGGCGGAGGCGCTCGACCGCTGCCTGGCGTGCGCCGTCTATGCGCATCCGCTGCCGCGCATCATTAAAGCGTACAAGGATGCGGGCGAGCGACGTCTGGCTCCGTATCTGGCGGAGCTGCTCTACGACACCGCCCTGCATGCCCAGGTCGTAGCGCCCGATCGCTACGGAGGTGTGCTGTCCGGTGCGGATGCGGTGGTGTTTGTGCCTGCGACGGCGGCAGCGTTTCGGCGGCGTGGTTTTGATCATATGGAGGCTATTGCGCGCCCATTTTGCGAGCTGTCGGGTGTTCCCCTGCTCGATGCGCTCGTCAAGTACGGGCATGGCGACCAGCGCGAACTCGGTCGTGAGGAGCGCCGCGAGCGTGCCCAAGGCATGTACGAGACGGTTGAGGACGTGCACGGCCGCCGCTTGCTGCTTATCGATGACGTTATCACCACGGGCGCGACGATGGCAGCGGCTTCGGCGGAACTCAAGCGCGCCGGCGCCGTAGCGGTCGATGGCCTCGCTATCGCACGCGTTTGGTAGGGGTGGTTTTGTGGCAGTGAAGATTGAGCGGCGCAACGAGCCGACAGACGAACAGCTAGCGGCTTCCGTAATCCTAACGGGCGCCTCGGCGCTACGCATGATGCGCGCCGAACGCCGGCAGATGGGCTACATAAGCTGGAAGGACCTCGATTCCGATGAAGAGCGCCGTGTGCTGCGCACGTCGTCGCCCTCGACCGAGGACATCTATCTTCCCGACTTGGTGCGGATTGGGGCCGCAAGCGGCGAGGTGCAAGAAGATCTTTGCTTGCTGGTGGGATCTGCGGCGCAGCGCCGCCGCATGCCTGGCGTGGGCTGGTCCGTATGCTCCGGGTTGCCCGCCGGCTCGATTCTAGAGGTGGAACCGGGGGTGTGCAGTCTATCTCCCGAGGCCCTTTGTGTTGTCGTCGCCCGCGAGGTCGGCTGTATCCAGGCATTTGCCCTGGCCCAGGAGCTGTGCTCTAAGATTTCGCTGAGTGACCGCGGGAAGTATCTGCCTCCCTACACCTCGCCTGTTACGAATAAACTTGCAAAGGACAAGGACCAGCCGCCGGATGTGGGCTACTTTGAGGTTGAGCCGGTGCTGACGCCCGAACGCTTGACAGATTACCTCGCGGCATGCAAGGGGAGTGCGGCCAAGCAGCTGCAGCGTTTGTGTCCCTATCTTTCGGAAAACCTGCGCTCGCCCATGGAGTGCATCATGCTTGCTCTGTTTTCGCTTCCATTTTCCTATGGCGGATTTGCCTGCGGTCCCTTTAAGACCGACTACAAGATCGAGTTCGATGACCGCGCGCAGGCAATTTCGGGGATGCCGCATGCGGTTTGCGATGCGTATCAAGAAACAGCCCGGTTTGACCTGGAATACAACGGTGAGCTGGGCCATTCATCCCGGAGGGGGCGTATCCATGATGAAAAACGCAACACGGGCTTGATTACTATGGGAATCGAGGTCGCGACGGTCAACAACGAAATGCTCTGCGACATGGAGGCAATGGAGGCGCTCGCATGGCGCATGCACCAGCGTATGCGAAAGCGGTACCGGAATCGCGTCGATGCCCGCAGGAAGAAGCAAGAGGCGTTGCTTAACATGCTGCGGGCGTGTTTTGGACTTAAGCCGGCCTAACAATGCTTGAAAACAGGGGGTTGGATATACACTCTGGCCAAAATATGGCAAATATGAGTACTGTCACTAAATCAGTAACAGCAAAATCAAGGTATTTAGGACTCGGAGGCGGCGTAAAGTAAGAAGATAATAACCAAATGTAGAATAACTAAGCATCAGGTTGGCGACACTGAGCGCAAAATCAGTCCGAGAGGCCAAAAATGCCTGTTACTAAATTGGTAACAGTACTCATATTTGCCATTTTTTGGCCACGGCACCCTAAGAAGGGCGCCCCGGAGCTCCCCGTAGGGGAGCTCCGGGCTTCATAGGGGCACGAACAGCCCACTCCGACCTGCGAAATCTGTACTCGCGATGCGAATAACGCCCCTAACCTTAAACTTTAGCTTGAACTTAGCTATAATGCGCTTCGTTCCTACCAGGCTGTGGTTGCGGACGGACGAAATGCCCGTCCTAGTCCAAGACAGACGCGGTCAAAGGGATCCACGTAAGCGACCGCGTGTGCGCGGCGCGATCATGGCGCGTCCTAGATGTAAGCCGCACCGTCCGTTCTACTTTCTTTGGGGCAATACCGCCTCGCGGGCGAGCGGGTCAGTCGTGAAGGTGGCTGCGGCCTCCCGAGCAAACACCCCGGTGCGCAAGTGTGGGGTCAAATACCAGGTCAGCTGGTGGGAACAACCTGATATTCCGCGCAACGCACGGATCGTATACGACACAGAAGGCAGGGTAGTGGACATGGTGAGGGGCAGCTTGATGCACGCGGCTCGGTTAGGTGCTGGGACCGCAGCGGTCATCGCCGTTTTGGGCCTGAGCGGATGCGCGTTCAACCCGCTGTCTACGTTCACGACTCCCACGATCGACCAGATCGAGTACGAGACCGTCACGCCGGCGGTGTCGGACGATGCCCTGGTCACTCCCGGAACCCTGACGGTCGCCCTCGATACTTCCGATGCGCCGCAGGCCATGCAGGGCGCCGACGGCGAGCTCACGGGATATGCGGTTGACGCCGCCCGCGCCCTCGCAAGCCGCATGGGCCTTAAGGTCGCCTTTGTCGATGCGTCCTCGGCAGGTTCCGCGCTCGGCGACAAAAAGGCCGATATCTTTATCGGCGAGATCAACTCCACGGACGGGGACGTTAGCTCGCTCGGTACCTGCCTGTACGATGCCGCTTCCGTGTTCGGTAAAACCTGCGATGGTGGGTCGCTAAGCGTTTCCACCGATACCCTTAACACGTCTACTCTGGGCGTTCAGATGTCCTCGGCCTCGCAGGAGGCGCTTGCTAAGCAGAGCATCACCGCCAACCAAAAGACCTACTCCAACATCAACGAGTGCTTTGAGGCGCTCGAGTCCGGCGAGGTCGACTATGTGATCTGCGACTCCACGGCCGGCGGCTACCTTGCACGCCTGATGAGCGAGGTCTCCTATGTCGGTGCGCTCGAGGCGCCCTCGACGCTTGGTGTTGCGGGCCTCTCGTCCAATGACGAACTGTGCCGTGCCGTGAGCGATGCCCTCGACGGTATTACGGCCGACGGCACGCTCGAGGCGGTCCACTCTGTCTGGTATGGCACAATGCCCTACGACCTCGCCACTAAGACGGTTTCGGGCGTTAACGTGCAGTCGGGCGACTCTGAGTCCGGTGAGACCATGTCCTCCGGCGATGAATCCTCCGATTCCAACAATGAGACCGCATCCTCCGAGGACAAATCGTCCAGCCAGGAAGGCACCATCACCGACGACGACATTAACAAACTCAATAGCTAGTTATTACTAGGGGTGGTGTCTCCCATACGTTGGAAAGGACATCTCTTCACGGTTTCAACACGCACTGCCGGGCTCCCCCAATAGGGGAGCCCGGCTTTTTTATCCCTATAAAACCAGCAGGTCAAAGCCAATTTTCGGGACCAAATACAAATCTGTCGGCTCCCTCCTATAGCGCACTTTGCCATGGAAAAGTGCGAGACTTCGGTATGCGGTATCAAGCAATCGTTATTCGGGTCTTTAGGAATCCGCGTGATTAAATGCACGGCAATGGGTACATAGCCAGTACAGTAAGTCCCCGAGGCAGATTGGAGCCACGTATGGATATCAAGGTTTCTGGACGCAAGACGACGGTAACCGATGCTCTGCGTGCGCATGTGGATGAGAAGATCGGCGAGGCGCTCAAGGTTTTCGATATCGAGCCCATGACGGTCGACGTTGTACTTCGCTATGAGAAGAACCCCTCGAATCCCAACCCGGCAATCGTCGAGGTCACGGTTCGTGCCCGCGGTTCGGTGATTCGCGTTGCCGAGCACGGTGCAGATATGTACGCCGCCATCGACCTCTCCGCCGATAAGGTCACCCGCCAGCTGCGCAAGTTCAAGACCAAGGTCGTGGACAACCGCCAGGGCGGTGCCAGCGCCGCGGATGTCGTGCCGGTCGAGCGCGTCGAGGATCTGGCCGACCTGCTGCTGCCCGAGGAGGAGGACGACCTGCTCGTCCGCGAGAAGGTCATCGACGTCACCCCGATGACTGAGGAGCAGGCGCTGGTGCAGACCGATCTGCTGGGCCACGACTTCTACGTGTTCGAGAACGCGACGACCGGTCTCATCAATGTGGTGTATCACCGTAAGAATGGTGGATATGGCATCATCAAGCCCCGTATCGAAACACTTGACGAGTAAAATACGTTAACTTGCATGAGTTAACGGTTGGCGGCCATCCCATGCGGGTGGCCGCCTTTTTACGTAAGGAGTCGCTTTGATGGACAAGGCCGCATCTACCGGTCATTCGGACCGTTGCCGCATCGTCGTCGATACCTGCTGCGACTTTAGCCCCGAGGTCGCCGCGAACCTCGATGTCGATATCCTGGGTTTCCCCTTCATTATCGATGGCGAGGAGCGCACGGACGACATCTGGTCGAGCATCACGCCCAAGGAGTTCTATGACCGCATGCGCGCTGGTGCCCGCGTGTCCACCTCGGCTGTGTCGCTCGGTCGCTATATCGAGTTCTTTACCGAGTGCGCCAAAGAGGGCACGCCCACGGTCTACCTGTGCTTTACCTCGGCGCTGTCGTCGAGCTACAACTCCGCGTGCCAGGCGGCAGATGCCGTGCGCGCCGAGTATCCCAACTTTGAGCTCTACGTGGTCGACAACGCTCTGCCCTGCGCGACCGGCGCGCTCTTGGCGCTCGAGGCCGTGCGCCAGCGTTCGGCGGGACTGACCGCCAAGCAGCTGGTCGATTGGGCAAACGAGGCAAAGACCTACGTCCACGGCTACTTTACGCTCGAGAGCTTCGACGCGCTGGCTGCCGGCGGCCGCATTCCGCCCGCGGCGGCGCAGCTCACGGCAAAACTCGACGTCAAGCCCGAGCTTTCCTACGACCTGGCCGGCTCGCTGTCGCTGATCGGCGTCAACCGCGGCCGCAAGAAGGCGCTCAAGTCCATCCTCAAGTCGTTCCGCGAGAACTACGTGCCCGACCGCACCATGCCCATCGCCATCATGACGGCCGATGCCGAGAAGGACGGCGACTGGCTCGAAGCCGCCATCCGTAAGGAGGAGGGCTGCGCCGACGTCACGATCATTCGCAGCTCCGTGGGCCCCACCATCGGCTCGCACGTGGGCCCCGGCATGGTGGCCTGCGCGTTTTGGGGCAAGAACCGCGCCGACAAGGCGTCGCTTTCCGACCGCATCGCCCGCCGCGTGCGCGGTCAGTAGGCAAGTAACGCGGCCGTAATCGATCCCAACTCACAGCCCAAACGCTGGCACCGAGTATTCAACCTGGTAATAACACCCAACCCAAAAGGAAAGGTTTCATGGCAAATAAACTCTCTGTCGCATTTATCGGCACCGGAATCATGGGTGCCCCCATCGCCGGCCACATCCTGGATGCCGGCTATCCCGTCACGGTCAACAACCGCACCAAGTCCAAGGCCGCAGCGCTTATCGAGCGCGGTGCCGCCTGGGCCGATACGCCGGCCGATGCCGTGGCTAACGCCGATGTCGTCTTTACCATGGTGGGTTATCCCTCCGAGGTCGAGGAGCTCTACCTGGCGGGCGACGGTCTGCTCGCGTGCACTAAGCCCGGCGCGGTCCTGATCGACCTTACCACGAGCTCGCCCGAGCTGGCGCGCGACATTGCCGAGGCCGCCCAGGTTTCCGGCCGCATGGCGTTTGACTGCCCCGTCACCGGCGGCGAGTCGGGTGCTATCGCCGGCACGCTCACTGCTATCGTGGGCGCCACCGAGAATGACATCGCGCCGGTCCGCGACATCCTTGCCACCTTCGCGGCCAACATCTGCTGCTTCGACGGCGCCGGCAAGGGCCAGGCTGCCAAGCTCGCCAACCAGGTGTCGCTGGGCGCCTGCATGGTCGGCATGGCAGACGCCATGGCATTTGCCGAGCTGAGCGGCCTTGACCTGGAGAAGACCCGCCAGATGATCCTGGGCGGTACCGGCAAGTCCGGCGCCATGGAGAGCCTGGCTCCCAAGGCGCTCGACGGCGACTACAAGCCCGGCTTTATGGTCGAGCACTTCATTAAGGACCTGCGCTTGGCGCTCGCCTATGCCGACGATCGCGAGCTTGCGCTGCCCGGCGCCGACGTGGCCTTTACGCTCTACGACATGCTCGACGCCATCGGTGGTGCCAAGCTGGGCACCCAGGCCATCACAGTCCTCTACAAGGAGGAGGCCGACGCCATCGCCGCCGGTCTGGACTGGTCGCAGTATCGTCCTGAGGAGCATGGCGCTCACGAGGACGGCTGCGGTTGCGGCGAGCACGGCGACGACCATGAGTGCGGTTGCGGTCACCACCACGGCGAGGACCACGAGTGCTGCGGAGGCCACGGCCATGACGACGGCCACGAGTGCTGCTGCGGCCACCATCACGGGGAGTAGCGCCCATGAGCTGGACGTTCGTGGTGCTTGCGCTGGTGCTCTTTCTCTTTGCGATCTACATTGGCTTTTTGTGCGGTCAGTGGGCGTGCGAAAAGCGCGTCATCACCAAGCGCGACTACTGGATTGCCAACTTTGCGGGAGCGGCGGCAGTCGTCCTGCTGACCTGGGTGTTCTCGCTGTTCCCGCTGGTGCAGTTTGCGCCGATCGGCTGGCTCGGCGGCTTTATCGCCGGTCTTAAGATGAGTTTTGGCGAGTCTGTCGGCCCGTGGCGCAAGCACGACGAGGTCTTTAATGTCAACAAGGCCCATCGCGCCGCCGCCGATGCGGGCGACGCCGAGGACCGCCGCCGCACACGCCACAATGGCGCTGCCGACCGACAGCTCATCTCGGTCACCGATGACAGCAAGGATGCTGGCAAGCACGCCAAGAAATAAAAAGAAGAGGTAACTATGGCAGAAAACAAAGACGAACAGCTCACCGACGAGGAGCTGGCACAGCTTCAGCTGGCAGAGGAGAACGAGAACGCCGTCGACCGTCTGGTCAAGGAGCTCGGCTGCCCCACGCGCCGCATCCGCCAGTTTGCCGCCCGCGTGCTGCATCTGCTGGCCGAGCGTGACCCGCAGCGCGTCGTGCCCTGCGTGCCCGCGCTGATCGAGGCGCTCGACCGCCCCGAGGCGCAGACCCGCTGGGAGGCCCTCGATGCCCTGACGGCGCTCGCCATCACCTGCCCCGAGCAGCTGGGCGATGCCTTTGAGGGCGCCGAGACCGCGCTGTTCGACGAGATTTCCTCCACGCTGCGCTATGCCGCCTTCCGCCTGCTGTGCGTGTGGGGCGCCACAAGTGTCGAGCGTTCGCGCGAGGCTTGGCCCATCCTGGACGAGGCCATCCAGTGCTACCACGGCGACCTCGAGTATCGCGATATGCTCGGTTGCCTGTACGAGTTTGGCCAGGGTGAGATTGACGCCGAGGTCGCCGAGAAGCTCGCGCTGCGCCTTAAGTTCGACGCCGAGAACGGCAAGGGCAGCTATCTCAAGGCCCGTTCGAGCGAGATTTGCGAAATGCTTGTTAAACGTTTTGGCCTGGATCTCTCCAAAAAGAAGAAGCGTGCTAGCGTTAAAAAATCTGAGGCCGCCGAAGACGAGGAGTAACAGATTATGGCGCACGATGTAGTCCTGATTCCCGGTGACGGTATCGGTCCCGAGATTACGCAGGCCATGCGCCGCGTGGTCGAGGCCACCGGTGTCCAGATCAACTGGAACGTCCAGGAGGCCGGTGCCGGCGTCATGGACGAGTTTGGCACGCCGCTGCCCCAGCATGTGCTCGATGCGGTCGCCGAGACCAAGGTTGCCATCAAGGGCCCCATCACCACGCCGGTCGGCACGGGCTTCCGCAGCGTCAATGTGGCCCTGCGCAAACACTTCGACCTGTACGCCTGCGTGCGCCCTTGCCTGTCGCAGCCGGGCGACGGCTCTCGTTTCCGCGACGTCGACCTGGTTATCGTGCGCGAGAACACCGAGGACCTCTACGCCGGCATCGAGTTCGATGAGGGCGCTGCCGAAGTCGAGGAGCTCTCGCAGCTCGTCGAGCGTTCGGGCCAAAAGACCTTCGCCACCGATTCCGCGATCTCGATCAAGCCGATCTCTATCGCCAAGAGCCGCCGCATTGTGGAGTATGCCTTTGAGTATGCCCGCCGCTGCGGCCGCAAAAAGGTGACGGCCGTGCACAAGGCCAACATCATGAAGGCGACCGACGGCCTGTTCCTGCGCGTGGCGCGCGAGGTGGCCGCCAGCTATCCCGATATCGAGTTCAACGACAAGATTGTCGACGCCACCTGCATGGGTCTGGTCCAGAACCCCAATGACTTCGATGTCCTGGTGCTGCCCAACTTGTACGGCGATATCGTCAGCGACCTGTGCGCCGGCCTGGTGGGCGGCTTAGGGATGGCCCCCGGCTCCAACATCGGTGCCGACTGCGCAATCTTTGAGGCAACGCACGGCTCCGCGCCCGATATCGCGGGCCAGGATATCGCCAACCCCACGGCCGAGATTCTGTCTGCGGCTATGATGCTCGATCATCTGGGCGAGAACGATGCGGCCAATCGCATCCGCGCCGCCGTGTCCGCCACGCTCGACGAGGGCAAGCAGGTTACCGGCGACGTACGTCGTGCCCAGACCGGTTCCGTTGAGGGTGCGGTGGGTACGCAGGCCTTTGCCGATGCCGTTATTGAGCACCTGGCCTAAGACATGCACGCTGCAAACGCCTAAATAGTACTTAAGTGTTTGCGTATAACCTGAGAATCAATACGCCCGGCGCTCTGCCGGGCGTATTCTATTGGGGACTATGTTTCCTAACAAGGAGTAACTGATATGGGTCTGATTCAAAAGAAGGACGAGAAGGACGAGATCGACGGCATCCAGATCATCGAGCGCGGCGAAGGCCCCGACGGTGACGAGGACGAGAAGATCGACCTGGTCGCCGGCACGTCTGCCGAACATATTGCCGCCGTCACGACCGCCGAGGAGGAGGACGCCCGCCTGGAGGCTCAGATTGCCGCGGATGCCGCTGACGAGAACCTGATGCCCGAGGATCAAGACGAGGACGACGACTCCGACGAAGACGACCATGCATCCAAGCACAAGAAGACGATGGTTGCCGCCTTCGTGGTTGCAGTCGTGATCGCTGCGGTGGTCGGCTTCTTTATTGGCAATGGAGGCTTTGGCGGCAAGGGCGTCGGCTCGGCGACCCTCACCGAGGACCAGCTTGATTCGACCGTGGCAAGCTACAGCTACAACGGCAAGAAGAGCGACATCACCGCGCGTGAGGCCATCGAGAGCCAGTACAGCCTTGATACCGTCAAGGATGGCGATGGTAACTACACCGCTCCTTCCGCCGACGTCATCCTGTCTTACGTGCGCAACAAGATCCTGCTCGATGCTGCCGAGGACGAGGGCATCACCGTCTCTTCTAAGGAAATGAAGAAGTACGCCGAGGATTCCATCGGCACTTCGGACTACAAGACCATGGCCACGCAGTATGGCGTGTCCAAGGACCAGGCCAAGCAGATCATCCGCCAGTCCGCGACGTTGCAGAAGCTCTACAAGAAGAAGGTCGGTGACAGCTCCGCAAGCATGCCGACCGCCCCGACCGAGCCTGCTGACGGCAACGAGGAGACCGCGAGCAAGGACTACGCCGACTACATCATCAACCTTGCCGGCGACGAGTGGGATAGCGAGAAAGGAACCTGGAAGGACGCCGATGGCACCTACGCTAAGGCCTTCGCTGACGATGCCTTTACGGCTGATAGCGCTACCTACAAGCAGGCCATGACCGCCTATTACACCGCCTACCAGCAGTACTCTTCGCAGGCTTCGAGCGCCAGCTCCAAGTGGACCGAGTACGCCAACGGCCTCTACGCCAAGGCCAATATCAGCATCTACGGCCTGTTTGCGTAAGGTTTGCCTGCACTACTGCGCGTTAACCGATCACCTGATTAAGCCCGCTAGAACGGACAACGTTCTAGCGGGCTTTTTGTTGCCGAAATCAATAGGATAGGCCTCGCGCCCGCGCAAGCGCTCCATCGGGTTCCCCTAATTCATATGGGAAAATAGCTGCAAACGATTGCAAGTAACCGGTGAACGGTCGAAAACTATCGTTCACCGATAATCTCAAAACTGGTTCTAACTGGTATTAAGTCAAAAAGACCAATTCACATATCTTCACAATGACCTGCAATTTTTCTACACGCTATTTTTAGCCGCCCTGCGTTGTTTAGACACAGGAAAAGATCCGAATTTTTGCCAAAGCATTTCGAAACGGTTTCAAAACCGCAGGTAGAAGTGTTAACGACCGGTAAACGGTCGATTTATCACCGTGAGCGGTGCAAAAACGTTTTACCGTATGAATCAACGAAAGCGACCTCTTCTGGGGTGATATAGTGACAACAACACGTCACGTGGTTACTACCAGTTTAGAAACCACTGGTCTTCAAAGAACGCTTTCTAAGAAGCTTTAAGGGCGAGTGCCCGCTGGCTTCCGAAAATCATCGGACTCAGATTGTACACACCTTCGGAAGGGAAATTTGAATGGTTGGCTTTATTCTTACCGGTCATGGACAGTTCGCACCCGGCCTTGCAAGCGCTATCGCTATGGTTGCCGGCGACCAGCCTGCTTTTACCGTCGTTCCTTTTGAGGGCGACCAGGCCGCATCCTACGGTGAGGATCTCCGCGCCGCTATTACCGCCATGCGCGAGGAGTGCGATGGCGTGCTTGTCTTTACCGACCTGCTTGGCGGCACCCCGTTCAACCAGTCGATGATGATTGCCCAGGATGTCGACAACGTCGAGGTTCTGACTGGCACCAACCTTCCCATGGTTATTGAGCTTCTGTTCCTCCGCGGCAATGCCACGCTCGCCGAGCTTGGCGAGCAGGCCGTGACCGTTGGCCAGACGGGCATCACCGCCCAGACGGTCGCATCCGTTGCCGGCTCCGAGGAAGAGGATATCTTCGGCGACGAGGACGGCATCTAATGGCCGATTTCGGAGCCAACGTCCTGAGCTCCTCGGTCGCCCTTTTAGGCCTGCTTGTCATCATGGGCTTGATTTACACCATCTGGTCGCAAATCAACATGAAGAAGAAGCAGAAGTACTTCAAGGAGCTGCACACCGAGCTCAAGCCGGGTCAGGAGGTTCTTTTCGCCGGCGGTATCTACGGAACCGTAAAAGGCATCGAAGGCGAAAAGGTCCAGATCAAAGTCCGATCCGGAGCCGTCGTAGACGTTTCGCGTTACGCGATTCAGGAGATCAAGTAACTGTCGTCAGCAAATAACGAAAGGAAGCTGATCAACATGGCAGAACCCAACATTCTTCTTACCCGCATCGATAACCGACTGGTTCATGGTCAGGTTGCCACCCAGTGGAACTCCACTCTGGGCTCCAACCTCATCCTCGTTGCCAACGACGACGTGGCGACCAACACCATGCGCCAGAACCTCATGAAGATGGCCGCTCCCGCCGGCGTCGCTACGCGTTTCTTCTCTCTGCAGAAGACCATCGACGTCATTGGCAAGGCGAGCCCGCGCCAGAAGATCTTCATCGTGGCCGAAACACCGGAAGACGTGCTTACGCTCGTCAAGGGCGGTGTGCCTATAAAGAAGGTAAACATCGGCAACATGCACATGTCGGAAGGAAAGCGCCAAGTCGCCACCTCCGTCGCAGTTAACGACGAGGATGTCGCTGCGTTTAAAGAGCTGCAGGAATTGGGGGTGGAGTTGGAGATCAGGCGCGTTCCGAGCACGCCTGTTGAGGACACGAGCAAGCTCTTCTCGTAATCCTCATGATCCACGTTGTCAGGAATGAAAACCTGACATTCTGTACGTGAAATCCAAAGTGCGTACATACATTTTGAAAGGAGGAGCAAGATGGAATACTCGATCATCCAGGTCGCTCTGGTCTTCATCGTCACGTTCGTCGCGGCAATCGACCAGTTCAACTTCCTCGAGTCTCTCTATCAGCCCATCGTCACCGGCGCCGTCATCGGTCTTATCCTTGGCGACCTCAACACCGGTCTTCTCGTGGGTGGTACTTATCAGCTCATGACGATCGGCAACATGCCGATCGGAGGCGCTCAGCCGCCTAACGCCGTCATCGGCGGCATCATGGCAGCCATTCTCGCTATCGCTACGGGCCTTGAGCCCAACGCGGCAGTCGGCCTTGCCATTCCGTTCGCTCTGCTTGGTCAGCTCGGCGTTACCCTGGTCTTCACGCTTATGTCGCCGCTCATGTCCTCCGCGGACAACATGGCTCACAACGCTGACACCAAGGGTATCGAGCGTCTGAACTACTTCGCCATGGCTCTGCTCGGCCTGATCTTCGCTGTCGTCGTCACCCTGTTCTTCATCGCTGGCGCTACCATCGGTCAGACCATCGCTTCCGCAATCCCGACTTGGCTGCAGACCGGTCTCTCCGCTGCAGGCGGCATGATGCGCTTCGTCGGCTTCGCCGTCCTGCTCAAGGTTATGATGAACCGCGATATGTGGGGCTTCTTCCTCATGGGCTTTGGCCTCGCGCTCATCACCGTTGCCAACGATTCGCTGGCAACCCCTGCTCTGCTCATCCTCGCTCTCATCGGCTTCGGCATCGCTTTCTGGGACTTCCAGCAGCAGACCGAGCTGAAGGGTGCAGCTGTTTCTGACGGAGGTGACTTCGAAGATGGCATCTAATGAGTATGTGATCCCGGAGCACTACGAGGATCTCACTCCTGCTCCGCAGCTCGACCAGAAGACCCTCAACAAGATGGCTTGGCGCTCCTGCTTCCTGCAGGCCTCGTTCAACTACGAGCGTATGCAGGCCGCTGGCTGGCTCTACTCCATCATCCCCGGTCTGGAGAAGATCCACACCAACAAGAACGACCTCGCGGCTTCCATGAGCCACAACCTGGAGTTCTTCAACACCCACCCGTTCCTCGTCACCTTTGTTATGGGCATCGTGCTTTCGCTCGAGCAGAACAAGGTTGACATCCCCACGATCCGCGCCGTCCGCGTCGCCGCAATGGGCCCGCTCGGTGGTATCGGTGACGCCCTGTTCTGGCTGACGCTCGTGCCTATCACGGCCGGCATTACCTCCAACATGGCCATCAACGGCAACGCCGCTGCACCGATCATCTTCCTGGTGATCTTCAACGTCGTCCAGTTCGCTCTCCGCTTCTGGCTCATGAACTGGTCCTACAAGCTTGGCACCAGCGCTATTGACGCTCTGACTGCCAACATGCAGGCCTTCACGCGTGCCGCTTCCATCATGGGCGTCTTCGTCGTCGGTTGCCTGGTCGTCACCATGGGTGGCACCCAGATCAACCTCCAGATCCCCAACGGCACCACCCGTGGCCTCTCCGCTACTACCGTGATCGTCTCCGAGAAGGAGGCCGAGAACTTCACCGGTATGGAGGGCATCGATACCGAGACCGCTGAGGCCGGTACCATCGCCATGACCGATGAGGACGGCAACGCCCTCACCGCTTCCGATGCCGACGGCAACGCTGTCGAGTGCGGCGTCACCGATCTGGGCAACGGCATGGAGTCCGTTACCTACGGCACCGTTACCGAGGATCCGGTCAACTTCTCTGTTGCCGACACCCTCAACACCATCGTCCCGAAGCTCGTCCCGCTTATGCTTACGCTGCTGCTTTACTACATGTTCGCTAAGCACAGCTGGACCCCGACCAAGGGCATTCTCCTGCTCTTCGTCCTTGGCATCCTGGGCGCTGGCCCGCTTGGTCTCTGGCCGAGCATCTGGTAAGGCTCTAGCTTGAGGGGTGTGTCCCTACGCGGCTCACACCCCGACCCCTTAAGCCATGTGTATGTTAAAAGCCGCGTGCTCGAAAGAGCGCGCGGCTTTTGTTTTCTTGATGATTCGGGTGTGGCAGACAGATAATGCTAAACACCCTAGGTAGTTAGCCGAATTCGAGCAAAAGGGAGGATAGGATGGCGATCGGAGCGCGTAAGCAACCGCTGTACGATCAGCTGGTCGATATTCTGACCGAAAAGATCGACCATGAATATCGCGCCGGTGACATGATTCCTTCCGAGCGCGAACTTTCGGAGCGCTATGGTCTCTCGCGCACTACGGTACGCCTGGCTCTGCAGGAACTAGAGCGTTTAGGACTGGTGGTTCGGCAGCACGGTCGCGGTACCTTTGTGACCGACCGTTCGGCAAAGGCAACCAATCTTATGCAGTCCTACAGCTTTACCGAGCAGATGCGCGCGATGGGTCGCGACCCCGAGACCACGATTCTCGAGTTTTGCGAGATGGAGGCCGATAAGAATCTGGCCGAGCATATGGGATTGCGTATCGGTGATCGCATTTTTAAGCTTAAGCGCCTTCGTTCTGCCGACAATATGCCCATGATGGTCGAACGCAGCTATCTACCAGTTCGTCAATTTCTGTCCCTAAAGCGACCGCTGCTGGAGCGTAAGCCGCTTTACGATGTGATTGAGCAAGACTTTCAGCAAAAGATACGCGTGGCCGAAGAGGAGTTCTATGCGAGCATAGCCCGTCCCACCGACGCCCACCTTTTGGGAATTGTCGAGGGCTCGCCTGTGCTCGATTTGGTCAGGACTACGTATAACGAGTCATACGAGGTTGTGGAGTATACACTCTCGGTTGCTCGTGCCGATCAGTTTAAATACAAGGTTTACCACCAGCGTAGCGACTAGTGTTCGCATCGTATCCATATGATGATTCTTTGCATTTAACTGGTTACTACCAGATAACCAACTGAAGTGTATAATTGCACGTCAAAGGATTACTTCTAGAGAGAGGTATTAGAAATGTTCGAGAAGAGTGTCGAGGAGCTCACCGAGCTCGGCGCCCAGATCACCACGGCCGAGATTGCTCAGCAGCCCGAGCTTTGGCGTGATACGCTCAACATCTATCGCGAGAACAAGGAGGCCATCGAGGCCTTCCTGGCCGAGGCTCGCGCTATGGGCGAGGGCCGTCTGTCCGTTGTCTTCACCGGTGCCGGTACGTCCGACTACGTTGGCGATACCTGTGCCCCGTACCTGCGTCACGCTGGCAACACTGATCTCTACGACTTTAAGCCCATCGCCACGACCGACATCGTGAGCGCCCCGCGTGACTTCCTGCGCGCCGAGGATCCCACGCTCGTGGTTTCCTTTGCCCGCTCTGGCAACAGCCCCGAGAGCCTTGCCGCCGTTGCCGTTGCCAAGGAGCTCGTCCACAACGTCAAGTTCCTCAACATCACCTGCGCTCCCGAGGGCAAGCTCGCCGTCGAGTCTGCCGATGATCCCAACGCGCTGACGCTGCTCATTCCGCGCGCCAACGACAAGGGCTTCGCCATGACCGGTTCTTATTCCTGCATGACCCTGCTCTCCACCCTTATTTTCGACACTGCCTCTGACGAGCAGAAGGCCGAGTGGGTCGAGACAATTGCCAAGATGGGCGAGGAGGTCATCTCCCGTGAGCCCGAGATCGCCGATTACCTGGCTGGCGACTTCAACCGCGTGACCTACTTGGGTTCTGGCTCCTTCGGTGGCCTTGCCCAGGAGAGCCAGCTCAAGATCCTTGAGCTCGCTCACGGTCTGGTCGCTACTTCCTACGACACCTCCATGGGCTATCGTCACGGACCTAAGTCCTTCGTCGACGATAAGACGCTCGTCTTCGTGTTCGTCAATAACGACGCCTACACCCGTCAGTACGACATCGACATCCTCAACGAGATCGGTGGCGACGAGATCGCTCAGCACACCATCGCCGTTCAGCAGGAAGGTGCCACCGTCTATGAGGGTGAGTCCTTCACCTTTAAGGGCTACGAGGCACTTCCCGAGGGCTACCTTGCTCTGCCGTTCGTGATGTTTGCCCAGGCTATCAGCCTGCTCAACTCCGTGCGCGTGGGCAACACGCCCGATACGCCGAGCCCCACCGGCACGGTCAACCGCGTGGTTAAGGGCGTGACGATTCACCCCTTCACCGCTTAATCGCGTCCCCCCTGTAAGGGCGCCCGTCCGCTCATAACGGCGGGCGGGCGCTTTTTGTTTTTACATGGACCGGGTATAAGTATCACCACGGTCAACTGCTTCAAGAAGCAAGGAGTGCATATGAGCACATACGCAATTAAGGCTGACAAGTTCTTCTTGCCGGCAGGCCCGCAACTGGGCGGCTATCTTATGGTCGAGGATGGCGTCTTTGGCGCCTGGCAGGCCGACGAGCCCTCTTGCGAGATTAAGGACTACACGGGATCGTGGATCGCACCGGGCATGGTCGATACTCACATCCATGGTTTCTACAACCACTCAACTACCGATAACGATCCCGAGGGCATCGATATAAGCTCGACCGAGCTCGCCCGTCGCGGTACCACCAGCTGGCTGCCCACGACGTTCACCGATGGCGTCGAGCAGATCAAGGACGCCTGCGCCGCCATCGCCCAGGCGGACGAGGGCCGCGGCCCCGACTTCTGTGGTGCTCGTATCCAAGGCATCTACCTGGAGGGCCCCTTCTTTACCATGAAGCACGTGGGTGCGCAGAACCCCGCTTATCTTATCGATCCCTCCGAGGAGGTCTTCGATCAGTGGCAGGAGGCTGCCGGCGGCCGCATCGTCAAGAGCGCCATGGCGGCCGAGCGCGATGGTGCCGCTGCTTATGCGGCTGCTCTGAACGCTAAGGGTGTGGTGACCAGTATCGGTCACTCCGACGCCACCTACGATGAGTGCATCGCCGCCATCAACGCCGGTGCCAGCTGCTTTACGCATACCTATAACGGCCAGCGCGGGCTGCATCACCGTGAGCCCGGCGTCGTGGGCGCTGCCATGTCCACGCCCGAGACCTACGCCGAGATCATCTGTGACGGCAAGCACGTAAACCCTGCCGCCATCAAGGCGCTGCTGCAGGCAAAGGGCTGGCAGCACACGGTGCTCATCACCGACTGCCTGGGTTGCGGCGGCATGCCTGAGGGCAGCTACACCAGTGGTGGCATGGACGTCATCATGAAGGACAACCTGTGCTGGCTCGCCGACGGCAAGAGCATTGCCGGCTCGGTGCTCACGCTTGCCCAGGGCGTCAAGAACATCGTCGACTGGGGCATCGCCAGCGCCGATATCGCCATTCGCATGGCAACCGAGGTGCCGGCACGCTCCGCGCACATCGAGGATAAGTGCGGCAGCATCATGCCGGGTCGCGACGCCGACTTTGTCGTGTTCGACCATGAGCTCACCCTCGTCGAGACGTATGTTGGCGGCCAGAGCGTCGGCAACGCCTTTACCGAGTAACGATAGAAAAAGACGGCGGGCCCGAATCTGCTCGGACCCGCCGTATGGGTTAAACGCTCAAAAGCACCTTAACAGTTACAGCTTGTTAGCGATCTTCTTTGCCGTGCGCTTAACGCCGGCCACCAGGCCTCCTGCAGGATGCTCCTTCTCGTATGCTAGGCGCTTCTCGCGCTTGGCGTACTCTTCGACGATGATGTCGCCATACTCGTCTTCGATCTTGTCGAAAAAGTCGACGGCGCCCTTAATTTCCTCAGCGGTCGGGTGTCCCTTTTGGACACCGCCGGCGAGCTTGAACGGACCCCACGTATCAAAGCCGGGGCAGCCGTAGACACCCATAAAGATGGCCTGCCTCATGCGGCAGATGCCATCGATATCCTTGCCGTACCACTTGTTTTTGCCACCGTAGGTCATAAGGCCAAACACCTTGTCCTGCGGCTGCAGCACGTTCGTGAGCACGCGTGCCATGTCCTTGTCGATCTCGGAGTAATAGATGCCCGTGGCGACACCGATCAGATGATATTCGTGCAGGTTGGGATACTCGTTTTTACCGAGTGACTTCACGTCGAGGGTATCGATTTCGGGGTGCGCCTCGACGATGGCGTCCACGAGCTTTTTCGTATTGCCGTGATGGCGCGAGGCGTAGAGGATGATGGTTCGCATAAGAAGGCCTTTCAGCTGTAATTGCATCAATGTCTGTATGGTACCCCGTTACATGGCGGGGATACCGGACGCATCGATGAACGTGCGGGTTTGTCCTTTGGTCAGGGCCGAGACGGGTTCTTGCGAGCAAAAAGCAGTTGTTCGAAAGGATGGGCAATGGAATACGCTCTCTCCAACGATTCGATTTCTATTAAGGTGTCCACGGCTGGTGGTTCGTTTACCTCGATTGAGGCCGGAGGTCGCGAGTATCTGTGGCAGGGCGATCCCGCCGTGTGGTCCGGCCAGGCACCAATTTGCTTCCCGATTTGCGGAGGCTTGCGCGATAACAGCGCCATGACGTTTGCCGGGCATCATGTAAAGCTCGCTCGCCACGGGCTTGCGCGCAAACAGGAGTGGAGGCTGCTGAGTCAAGGCGAGAACGAGCTGGCGATGTGCCTGGCTTCGGAGGATAACGCCGCGCTGCTGAGCGATTATCCGTACCCGTTTAAGCTCGTCGCCCGCTATGCGCTTGAGGGGACTGCCGTGCGCGTCTCCTACGAGGTGACCAACGAGGGCACCGAGGACATGCCGTTCTTTATCGGTGGACACCCGGGATTTAGGTGTCCGCTCGATGAGGGCGAGGCCTATACGGACTACGAGCTGCGCTTTGAGAAAGACGAGGCTGCGGAGCTCTGCACCGCCGTTCCCTCGACTGGATTGATTGACGTGGCAAACCGCTCCAAGAACCCCATGGTGGGAAAGACGCTGCCTCTGTCGCATGAGCTCTTCGATTTTGCGGAGACCATCTTTGACGTGCTCGAGAGCCGTCAGGTCACGCTTTCCAAGAAGGGTGAGGACAAGGGCGTTCGCCTGAGCTTTGAGGGCTTCCCGTATCTCATTGTGTGGAGTAAGCCCGAGGGCGATTTTGTGGCAGTTGAACCCTGGGGCGGCCTTTCGACCTGCTCCGATGAGGACGACGTGCTTGAGCACAAGCGCGGCTGCCTTATCGCCAAGCCCAAAGAAACCATCGTGCGCTCGTTCACGATTGAGATCCTGTAATTCCGTTTTGTCGACTCGTATCGCGAGGCACAAGGAGCCTGCGAGATAAGGAGCTAAAAATGATCCTCACCGTTACGATGAACCCGTCTGTCGATACGCGCTATCAGCTCGATGAGCTCGTCATCGACGACGTCAACCGTGTGACGCCCGAAAAGACCGCCGGCGGCAAGGGCCTTAACGTAGCCCGCGTCCTTGGTCAGCTGGGCGACGACGTTGTGGCAACCGGTCTGCTCGGCGGCCACATGGGCGCCTACATGGCTGAGCTCATGGATGCCAACGGCATTAAGAATGATTTTGTACCCATCAAGGGCGAGACTCGTATTTGCCTCAACATCCTCCACGCCGGCAACCAGACCGAGCTGCTCGAGAGCGGCCCGACGATTGCTCCCGAGGAGCTCGATGCCTTTACCGCCAAGTTTACCGAGCTTGCGAGCAAGGCCGCTGTCGTTACCATCTCGGGTTCGCTACCCCGCGGTGTCGAGGCAGACTACTATGCCAAGATCACGGGCATTGCCGAGAACGCCGGTGCCAAGGTGCTGCTCGATACCTCGGGTGCTTCGCTCGAGGCCGCCCTTAAGTCCGAAATTAAGCCCGAGCTGGTCAAGCCTAACCTGACCGAGATCAACGGCCTTTTGGGTACGAGCTTTACCACCGACGATGTGGACGAGCTCCGCGCCGCGCTCGCCTCTGATGCCCGCTTCTCCGATATCCCCTGGGTCGTCGTGTCCATGGGTGCTGCCGGCTCCGTTGGCTTCCACAATGGCCGTGCGTTCCGCGCAAAGACGCCCGATATCCCTGCCGTTAACGCCACGGGCTCTGGTGACTCCACTATCGCAGGCTTCGCGCATGCCATCGCTGCCGGCGCAGACGACGAGACGGTGCTGCGTACCGCCAACACCTGCGGCAAGCTCAACGCCATGGATCCCATGACCGGCCATCTGGTCATGGACCGTTGGGACGAGGTCTACAACGGCGTTGTCGTGACCGAGCTGTAAGAGTTTGGGTGACGGCCCCGGCATCGCTTGCTAGCTCCTGTCGACGATAAGTGCAGTAGCATTATGCCGGGGCGCGACGCTGACACAGTCGTGTTCAATCCCGACCTTACCCTGGTCGAGACGTATGTGGGTGGCAAGAGCGTCGGCAATGCGTTTGCCGAGTAGCCGCCAAAGAAACGATCCGAGAGGGGATTTAGATGATTTACGGTGCATTGGGCGATATCGAGGAGTACCGCGGAATGCTCAAGGGCCTCGACGTGCTGATCGACTGGCTCGAGGAGAACGACCCGGCGCAGCTCGAGGTCGGCAGCCATCCGATTCTGGGCGACAAGGTCTATGCGAACGTCATGGCTCCCACGACGCGTCCCGAGGCCGAGGCTCACTATGAGACGCATCAGCGCTATCACGACCTGCAGATCGACGTTGAGGGTCGTGAGGCCTTTAAGGTCGCTACGGGCAGCCTGACGCTGGTCCAGGAGTTTGACGAGAAGGACGACTACGATCTGGTCGATTCCGACGCCTCGATCGCCGGCGATCTTGCTGACGATAAGTTTGCGCTGTTCGTTGCCGGCGAGCCTCATATGCCCACGCTCGAGTTCCCGGGCGATGGCGCACAGCCGGTCAAGAAGATCTGCTTTAAGCTGCTTGCAGACGCTTACTGGGAGGAGTAGCGAACTGCCTGGCAGAGCTATTCGTCTGATGGCGTGATTCCCCTAGGGAAATCACGCTAGGACCCCGCTAAACGTGTTTCCCTAGGGGAATCACGTTTAGCGGGGTTTTCTGTTTTTGAATAGGGAAGCCTCATTTATTTGCGAAGAACATCGGCTAGCCGCAGGATTGAAATCATCGACCGATAAGTGAGTTCCACTTTTTCGCCCGCAAGCAGTCGTTTCGAGCCAATCTCATCTAGCCCCACAAGCCGAGAAAACAGCGGGCCGCTCATCGTGCCATCGTCAATTGATTCCCTTATGGTCTTCAAAACGTCCGTATCATGAAGCGATGCCGAGCTGTAGGGGGCAACACGAGCGGAACTCTCAATTAACGACGAGACAAAAGGATGGAGATGCTTTGGACATAGTCCATCAAACACCACATCCCCATTGTCGTTCGAGCCGACCAGGCGCCAAGTATAATGATCGACCCAGTCATCTCCGTCATATATGGCGTCCATGAGCAACTTCCCGTCTAGAGAGAGAAACCTATTTGGACATCGGGGCGCAAGACCGCAATCCATATCGGGCCTGCAGCAGCTCCAACCCAACGCACCACATAGGTTCCCTTTCGTACATGTGTATCAATCTGCCCCGAAATGCCGGTGAATGCAATTCCAGACCCGTTTGTCGGATAGCAATCGACGTATTTTTGTTTTCCGCTCACAACCTTGTATAGAAATATCGTTCCAGCAAAAGAGAAGGTATCGTGGCTATTTTAAATCTATATGGCCAATTCGAGCCCTCACCATGGCAATTGTTGCAGCTGGGTTTCTTTTCATTAAAATTTCACTTTGGTAAATCCCCGCCCCCTAAGCATTAAATCCGAAGTCCACCGAGTGGGCGAATCGGCAACAAAAAAGCCGCCCGAAGGCGGCTATCTTGTGCAATGGAGCCAGCGACCGGGCTCGAACCGGTGACCCCCGCTTTACGAGAGCGGTGCTCTACCAACTGAGCTACGCTGGCGGCCATGTGGTGACGCAACTGAGGCGTCAACGGCTGTCTATGATACGGGACATCGCACATCCGTGCAAGTGTTCTGACGGCTTTTCTCACTTTAAATGCACTAATATTGGAGACGTGATGTCTCGCTCTTACGAGTCTCAAACAGAATGGGACTGCCATGGCTCAACCCAAGATCCTTCTCACGCGTATCGATGACCGGTTTATTTACGGGCAAGACGTCGAGCTGTGGAACGAGGCTATGGGTTCCAACCTCGTCCTAATCGTCAACGACGAGATTGCGGCGGATTCGCGCAAGTGGGCGCCTATGAGGGTCGCGGCGCCCGAGGGCGTGTGGACGCGGTTTTTCTCGGTGCAAAGGACCATCGACATCATTCATACCGCAACGCCGCGCCAATGGATTCTCATCATGGTGGCGTCGCCCGCGGATGCGCTCGCGCTGGTCAAGGGCGGTGTGCCCATTACCAAGATCAGTATCGGTCACATGCAAGCAGGGGAGGGCAAGCGTCCCGCGACGCCCACAGTTGCCGTAGACGACACAGACGTCGCCGCCTTCAAAGAGCTGCAAGAACTCGGCATAGAGCTAGAAATCCGCTCCCTCCCCAGCTCCAATCCCGACCCCATTCAACTAGTCGTTGGGGACACCCTTGGCACTTGGGGACGTTCCTTTTAATATGAGCAGGACATTGTCAAGAGGCAAAATCGGGCCTGGCCCCAACGATATGGGGTCAGGCCCCCTCCCTATATCAGCCCGTCCGCGGCGACCTCGGCGTGTCTTCCCGACGCTCGTCTTTGCAGTTTAATATCCGCCCGCGGCGATCTCTCGCTGGGCAATCCGTTGCTACGGCTGAGGCTTCTTCGTCGAACCGACAGTCTGCGCACGCGTGTGGCGCCCTGGGCGCTCGCAGAAAAGGGACCTGAGGTTCGCCTCAACGGCTTCGGATACAACCGCTTCCGGGGTGATCGGCTTATGTGCGGGGGAACGCCCCCCTACGCCTCCTCGGCCATGAGGCCGACCGCCCATACCCAGCAGGCGAGCACGCGCGCCGTGGCGACGTTCTGCCGTGGACCCCGCGCGCGAGCAGGGCCTCGCGCCTCTCGACCAGCCTCCGCACGCCCTTGGCGGCATGCCTCCGGGCGCCCCGGTCCGGGTCCTGGCCCCTGGCGAGGCCCTTCGGCCGAGCGGAGCACGTCGGGTAGTGCCACGCGGCCTCGACCAGAGCCTTCCTCAGGTGCTTGTTGCCGGCCTTGGTGATCGCGCCCCTGCTGTCGCTCTCCCCGCTGGAGTGCTCGGAGGGCGTCAGGCCGACCCACGCCGCGAACGAGCGGGCGTTCGACTGGATAGAAAAACGCCCGTCGGCGGTGGTGCCGGCGGGCGCTGCTGTGCGATATGTTGCGTTGTGGGCTTAGTGCCTCATAAAGTGGTACTCGATCACATTGCTATAGGGGTGACCCGGGCCCACAATGCCCTGCGGGAACAGCGGCTGGTGCGGCGTGTCGGGGTACATCTCTGCCTCGAGGGCAAAGCCAGCGCCCCAGCCATAGTTGGCATCGTCCTTGGCATGTTCGTCGCCCAGCCAGTTGCCGGTGTAGAGCTGCACGCCCGGGGCGGTGGTGTAGTAGTCCAGCTCACGACCGGTCCACATCTCCTCGACGTGCATCGCGCGGCGCAGATTACGGCCGTACTGATAGCCATCGATGCACAGACAGTGGTCGTAGCCACGGGCTTGCTTAATCTGCGGGTCGTCGGCCTCCATGCCAGGCGCGACGGGGTGCAGCTCACGGAAGTCAAACGGCGTGCCCTCGACCGGAGCAATCTCGCCGGTGGGGATGTTCTGCTCGTTGATGGGCAGGTAGTGGGTAGCGTTGGCAACAAAGAAGTGTTCGCAGTCCATGCCGGCGTTATGGCCGGCAAGGTTAAAGTACGTGTGGTTGGTCATGGAAACGTAGGTGGCGCGGTCGCTCTCGCAGCCATACTCGACACGAAAGACGCCGGTGCGCGTCACGGTAAACACGGCCGTAAAGGTGCGGTTGCCGGGGAGACCCAGCTCGCCATCCTCAAGCGAGGTGGTCATGCGCACGGCATTGTGGACCTCGTCGAGCTCAACATCCCACACGCGCTTGTGCAGACCATGCTCAAGATCGCTGTGCAGGTTGTTGGCGCCTTCGTTGGCCGGCATATGCCAGTCGGTGCCGTTAATATTAATCGTGGCGCCTGCGGTGCGGTTTGCCACGGGGCCGATAGTCGCGCCAAAGCAGGCGGGGTTGTCAAGGTAATCCTCGAGCTTATCGAAGCCCAGCACCACATCGCGCACGTTGCCGGGAATGTCGGGCACGTCGATACCAAGCACGGTGGCACCATAGTCCATAATGCGAACGCAGATCTCGGGCCCGTTGAGGGTGTAACGATGAACGGGGGTACCGCACGGCGCGGTGCCGAAAAGCTCGGAAGTGATCATTTGGTTCCTAACATCGAGGTATTTCCGACAAACTGTAGCGCGAACAGGCGAGATTATCACTACACCCCACTAAAGCAGGAGGTATTTTTCTCAAAAAAGTGATGATTGGAGCTGTGCGGGCGTTCATTTCTGACGCGCGCGAGTCTGATACAATTTGTTCGTTATTGTTTGAATTGACGTGAGCGTGGAACAGCGAGGACTCATCGTGATTAAAGCGGAGCGACAGGATAAGGTTCGGCAGCTGCTCGAGGAACAGGGAACGGTCTCGGTCAAGGAGATTTCGGATGCGTTAGGTGTCTCGGATATGACGATCCGCCGTGACCTTGAGGAGCTTGCGAGCCTGGGCGAGATCGAGCGCGTGCACGGCGGAGCCCGCAGTGCGCAGGGCCGTCCACACGCTATGCTGCGCCATGAGTATTCGCACAGCGAAAAGCGCACCAAGCATGCCGAGGAAAAGTTGCAGATCGCGCGCCGCGCCGTGGAGCTTATCGAGGAGGGCTCGACCATCTTTTTGGGTACGGGCACCACGGTTGAGCAGATGGCCTCGATGCTGCCGGCATTTCGTCTGCGCATCGTGACCAATTCGCTTTCGGTGTTTAACCTGCTCGAGGCGCGCGAGGACTGCGACCTGTGCCTAGTGGGCGGCATGTACCGTCGCCGTACCGCCGCTTTTGTGGGACCAACGGCCGAGGATACCCTGCGTGCGCTGGGTATCGACGCGGCGTTTATCGGCGCCAACGGCATTCTGGATGGCGACGTGTCTACGTCTAATATGGATGAGGGTCGTATCCAGCAGCTCGCCTTTAGCAAGGCCGACTCGCGCTATCTGATCGCCGACTCCAGTAAGATCGGCAAGCGCGACTTCTACACCTTCTGCCGTCTGGACAGCCTGGACGCCGTGGTGTGCGAGCCGGGTATTACCGCCGAGGACCGCACTGCCATCGAGGAGCACACGCAGGTCATCTGCTAGCTAACGCTGCAGGCGATACTTCTGCCCCCTGCCGGCGCGGGGATTATCGCTTCACAATGACGCGTAAATAATTTTGGGCAACAAGGATGAGACTATTCTGGGATATGACTAGACTCCGTATTTCGTCTTTATGTCCCTTGAGAATGAATCGTAGTCTTCATAGAGCCCCTCTCTGCTTTCATCCTCGGCGCGGTTTACACGTTCAAGAAGCTTATCCTTTGGAGCCTCTTTTGTTATTGCGGCCTCGCTGTCGGGTATTGTGGATTGCAAGAATAGTTCTAGAGCATGGACGTCTTTGAGTATGTAGCCCGTCGAACGACCCGCTCCTGTTTTTTCGATTGCGCTGCAGCTAACAAGCTGGCCGAGGGTTCGTTTAACGGTTACCTCGCTGATATCGGGGCAGCTGGACCGGATGTCGGATTTCTTAATGACGCCGGGTCTCTGTTGAAATAGAACAGCGATGCGCGCTTGCTTCGACATGGGACGAGTGCTTGATTCAATTAAGGTACGCTGCTCGAGCTGTCGGTAGGCGGCCAGGGTTGTTCCGAGCATGAAACGGATAAAGGGTACTTCGGTGTTTTGATTTTCATTCCATCCAGTGGAGCTTGCAGCGAGGGCGTTGTAGTAAAGCGCTTTGTTGTCTTCAATAAGTCGTTCGATGCTGATGTAACGCGCAACATCGTATCCAGTCTTTTCGAGCAGCAGCGTTGTAAGGAGCCGGCTCATCCTGCCATTGCCATCGTTGAAGGGATGAATGCTAACAAAATCGAAGATAAAGCGGAGCGATATAAGGAGGGGATCGCAAACTTGGCGAGATAAAGCATCGTTGAGGGACTGGCAGGCTTCTTTAATAAGTCCCGGGGTTGCTAGAGCCGAAGGGGGCCTAAAGCGCACAAATCGATTACCTTGATCGTCAATGGAGACGATTTCGTTATCGCCATCTTTCCAATGGCCTCCATACGAGATTGCCGTGTGCGCCATGAGGTCACGATGCAACTGCAGAATGACCGATGGCGTTACGGGAATGGAATCGTGTTGCTCGTGAATAAGCGACAGCACATCTCGGTATCCAGCGATTTCTTCCTCTGCGCGGGAGCTTGGCTTGGCGGAATACGCCATGATCGCTTTGAGTCTTTTTTGGGTGGTAACAATTCCTTCAAGTCCGTTGGAGGATCGGGTGCTTTGGATCTTAGCCTCCTCCATTAGGGACGATAGAAGCTCGGGTTTGACTTGACTCAGAGCAAGCTGACGGCCTTTATGCTCGCGTATCGAGAGGAGGAGGTTGGTGATTGGAGTTGCTTCGAGTTCCGCTGGGACTGTGGTGTAATCGAACTGGCGCATGCGGCTCCTTTCGGTATCACGAACATACTTTCGGTATCATAATACCATTAAATGATACCGAAAGTATGTTCGTGATACCGAAAACTGGAAACCATGGTTCATAACTGCTTGGAAAGTTCGGATTTGACTATCTTATTGTCTCGATCTGTAACAGTTAGACGGTTAAAAGTGGGCTACGTGTTACAGATTGAGATCTTTCAGCCCTGGTCGCCCGTTCGTCTAAATCTATAACAGTTAGGATTGAAAATCCCTGCTAGATGTTACAGATCGAGATAAACGGTCCGCACGGGCTCACCAAAAACAAAAAGACCGCATGCGAACCCGTGGAGGGATTCGCATGCGGCCGACAGGGGGTATGCGGCAAAAGTTAGGCCATAAGCAGGCCGGTCTCCGCGACGTTCTTGTACCAGTACGCGCTCGCCTTGGGATAGCGCTTCTGGGTCTCAAAGTCGATGTAGAACAGGCCATAACGCTTGTTGTAGCCGTTGGTCCAGGAGAACTGGTCCTGCAGCGACCACACAAAGTAACCGTCGACGTTTACGCCGCCGTCGATTGCCTTGAGGATCCACGCGAGATGCTGACGCATGTAGTCGATACGAGGGGCGTCATCGATAAAGCCATCCTCGAAGTCGTCCTTATAGCCCATGCCGTTCTCGGTGATGTAGATCTTCTTGTAGTTGGGGTAATCGTTCTTAATGCGGAGCAGCAGGTCGTACAGGCCCTCGGGATAGATGATCCAGTCCCAATCGGTGGTGGGTACGCCTTCGCGCACGCACGACTCGCCCACGCCCTTGAGGAACCAGCGCGAGGAGCCCTTGTCGCCGGTGCCATTGTGGTTGATGTCGTTTTCGCCCTCGGCGGCACGCAGGAACTGGCACTTGTAGGTGTTGACGCCCAGGCAATCGTTGTAGGGGAGCGCGGCGGTCAGCGCGGCGATGTCCTCGTCGCGGACGTCGAGCTCGCCGCCGGCGATATGGGCCAGCTTGGTTGCGGCTTCCATGGTGTCGGCTGCATAGTGGCCGCGGAAGGTGGCGTCGAGCACCCAGCGGTTGTTGATGACGTCGGCCATGCGAGCTGCCTCGCAGTCGGCGGCATTGTTGGGGTTGAGGGGATACTTGGGCTCCAGGTTCTGGACAATGCCGATCTCGCCCTCAAAGCCGCCCTCATGGAAGGCGACGACGGCCTTGGCGTGGGCCACCATCATGTTGTGCATGAGCTGGAAGGCCTTGTCCAGGCGGTACTTCTCGCCGTGCGGCCAGTTGCCGACGATAAAGCTGCCCTCGGCGGTCGCGGGAATCTCGTTAAAGGTAAACCAGTGCTTGACCTCGGTGAACTCGGCAAAGCAGAACTTGGCGTACTCGACAAAGGCATCGATGGTCGTGCGCGTCAGGAAGCCCTCGCCGCCGTTCTGGTAGAAGACCTCGGGCGTATCGAAGTGATCGAGCGTGACATAGGGGATAACGCCGGCTTTGTTGCAGGTGGCGAAAAGCTCGTGATAGAAAGAGACGCCCTCGGGGTTAATCTCACCAGTGCCGTTGGGGAAGATGCGGCTCCAAGCGATGGAGACGCGAATGCCGTTGATGCCGAAGCGCTGGCACAGGTCGATATCGACCGGATACTTGTTGTAGAAATCGCTTGCGGGGTCGGGGGAGAAGCGACCCTGAGCAGCCAGGAAATCGTCCCAGGGCACTTTGCCCTTGCCGTGCGTGCGGGTCTCGCCCTCAACCTGGTAAGCGGCGGTGGCGCCGCCAAACACAAAGCCGTCGGGGAACTGCATGGGGTTGGTCATGAGTCATCCTTTCTGTGGGATACGAATAGGGAGAGGTGCCCGAACCGGGAATCCGGGCACCAACAGAGGGAGGAACTAGTCGAGGTTCTCGCGGAGCCACTTGATGGCGCCAGCGGGGTCGCGAGTAAGGTCGATATATTCCTTACCGCGCGGGGCGAGCAGCTTAATGCCCAGGCGATCGGTATCGGCCTTCATGTCGTTGTAGTAGCTACGAACCTGCGGGGCAAGCACGATAACGTCGTACTGATCCATGATGGCAGTGTGCTGACCGTAGGCGCCTGCGGAGGAAGCTATGTTCTCTCCGGTCTGTGCGGCACCTTCCTTGATGGCGTTGGCGAGCATGGCAGAGGTGCCGGCGCCGGCGCACAGGACGAGGACCTTCAGACCGTCGACATCCTTCTTAGCGGATGCGTCGGAGGCGGGCTCGGGCTGATCGGCGACAGGCTTGCTGTCGACGGAAGCGGCGGTCTGCTCGACAGCGGGCGCAGAGGTGCTGGCGGCGATGGTGGCGGCACCATCGGACTCAAGACCCAGCTCGGCGGCGCGCTCGGCCTCCTGGTCGCAGAGCAGCTTATCGTATGCCTTCAAGAACGGCAGGTAGATGATGGCGTCCAGCAAGATGATGATTGCGACAAACACCAGGGCGATAAGCTGGAAGTTCGTGGTGATGAAGATGCCGATGGGGGCAGGGGTAGCCCAAGGCACCACGAAGGAGAAGCCGTTCATGCCCACGTTATCGATAAAGAACTTGGCAACACTCACGTTGACGCAGCCGGCGGCAACAAAGGGGATGAGCATGTAGGGGTTAAGGATCATCGGCGCGCCAAAGAGCAGCGGCTCGTTGACAGCAAAGGCAACAGGAACAATCGAGGCCTTACCGACGGCTTTGAGCTGCTTGGACTTCATAAAGAGAATCAGCAGAAGCGGCACGATGAACGTGGCGCCGGTGCCGCCGAACTCACCCACGAGCGACATGTTGAAGGTGAGGGAATGGGCGGGGTGACCACCGGCCAGCAGAACCTGCAGGTTCTCGGCCTGGTTGGCAAGACGGATGGGGTCGATGCCCGGCTGGACGATCGAGGGGCCGTGGACGCCGATGAACCAGAAGAACGCGGTGGCTGCCTGGATAAGGATAAGTCCGGGGTAGGTCTCTGCTGCAGTGAAAAGCGGGGAGAGCAGTTTGATAAGCAGCTCGGAGAACGGAACGCCCATGAGGTTACGCACGACGACATCGATGATGCCGCAGATGATGACGGCGCCGCCAAAGGGGATAATGTCGCGGAAGTTCTGAGCGATGGCGCCCGGGACCTCCTTGGGCAGCTTAATGGTCAGATCGCGCGAGACACAGAACTTATAGACCCAAACGGTAATGAACGCGGCGATATAGGCCGAGAACAGACCGCGCGTGCCCATGCTGGTGCAATCGAAGACCGAAAGTTCGGAGCCGTCGAACTTGGTGGTGAACTGCGTAACAGCGAGCAGCAGCATGCTGCACTGGGCGGCCACCATGGTGGAGCCGTCGTTGAGCACCTTGCCGGCGGGCATGCGACGGTTCATGGAAGCCGTGAAGTTCTTGGCGGTGGTACCGGCAACCATGATGCCCATGACGCCCATGGTGAAGTTGTACAGCTTGTCGCACCAGTCGATGAGCGGCTGGGGCAGCGTGATGCCAACTACGCCAGGAAGGGTGGCAATGAGCAGAAAGATCGAAGAGGTGAGGACGATGGGCATGCACCCAAGGAATCCGTCCTTAATAGCCTGGAGGTAGATGTTCCTCGAGATCTTCTCAAAGAACGGCTGATGCTTTTCGAGCATCTTTACGATGGCGTCCATAAAGCTCCTTTGCTACTTGATGCGCGATGCATGTGGATGGAACTGGTCGTCGATGGATGGTCAGGACTGCCCGGAAACCTTCCTGCTTAAGGAAGGCATTGCGAAATGACAACGTTGTCATTTCGTTAATGACAACGTAAGACATTTTTGGAAGAGCAACAAGGATACACGGGTGAGCGGTCGATATTGTCCGATAAACGGTTGATTTATCAGTCAGGCAGGTAGTGTATGCTAGAACGCAAAAAACAAGCGATAGAGAACCGAGTGGAGAAGCAGTGGCAACGATGGACAAGAAAAATGTCTCAATGAATGATGTGGCAGTTGCCGCGGGCGTTTCTCTCAAGACGGTTTCGCGTGTGATCAACGAGCCCAATAGCGTGCGAGAGTCGACACGCGATAAGGTCCATTCGGCTATGGAGGCGCTCGGGTTTCGAACCAACTTTGCCGCGCGTTCGCTCAAGTTGGGCCGTTACGGGTGCATCGGCGTGGTGATGTTCCACTTGTCGGGCGGCGCCGTGGACATGATTGACGGTATCGCCGATGCCGCCGAAGAACGCGGCTTTGCGCTCACGATGATTAAGAAGCGGGCGGGGGAGAAGATGACCCTTGCCGAAGCGGCGCGTAGGATGTCGCAGCTGCCTGTTGATGGCATGATCTTCAACCTGCGTCAGATGGTCGATGACTTTGATACCTTTGAGGCACCGAAGGACCTCAAGACGGTGATTATCACACCGATGGAACATCCTACCTGCTCCACCGTCAGTGACGACCAAGAGGGCGGCGCGCGCATGGCGTGCGAGTACTTCTTGAACCACGGGCATAAAAACGTGTACTTCGTCTCTGGTAAGAAAGAGTCGTTGTCGAGCCAGTGCCGTATGAAAGGTTGGCGTGCGGCACTCGAGGCGCGTGGCATTGAGCCGCCCGAGCCTCTGCAAGGCGATTGGAATGCGGATAGTGGCTATGCCGCGGGCCTTGTGCTTGCCGATAAGCCCGATTGCACGGCGGTCCTCGCTGCTAACGACTGCATGGCAAACGGCGTGATGATGGCTCTACGTGACAAAGGGCTCAGTGTGCCCAATGATGTGTCCGTGATCGGCTTCGACGATGAGCTCTATAAGACGATTCCCAACTCGATTCTGACGTCGGTGAAGTTCCGTCACCGCGAGCTGGGCGTCCGTGCGCTTAACGAGGTCGTCGCAGGTCTGGAAGCCCCGAGCTCCAGAAGCCGTACGCTCGTCTCGGGCGTGTTGGTCGAACGTTCCAGCGTAAAGGACCTGCGGGCGTAGGGTTTTTCGGCCCGTTCGTCTCAATCTGTAACAGTTAGGACCGAAAAACTCAGCTAAATATTACAGATTGAGATATTTCTGCTCGGGCGTTCTGTTTGTCTCGATCTGTAACAGCTAGGATCCAAAAACTCGGCTAGATGTTACAGATTGAGATGAACAGGAGGGCGGGTGCGGTCTAAACAAAATGGCCCGCGCATCACGCATCGATGCACGGGCCATTTTTTGTCTGCGAGCGGCAGGTGGCGTCAGCGTCTTATGCCTTGAGGTTTTCCTCGATCCAGGCGACGGCACCCTTGGGATCCTTAGTGAGGTCGATGTACTGTTTGCCCTTGGGCGACAGCAGCGTGATGCCCAGGCGGTCGGTGTCGGCCTTCATCTCGTTGTAATAGGTGCGAACCTGCGGAGCCAGGACGATGACGTTGTACTGGTCCATGATGGCGTAGTGGCTGCCGTAGGCACCGGCGTTGGCGGTAATGTCGATGCCCAGCTCGTCGGCGCCTTCCTTAAGCGCGTTGGCGAGCAGTGCAGAGGTGCCGGCGCCAGCGCACAGAACCAGAACCCTCAGATCCTTGCCCTTAAGGGCGGACGGAGCTGCGGAGGCCTCGGTGGCAGAAGCGGTCTCGACAACAGGAGCCTCAACGGCGGGGGCGGCAGCGGTCTTGACGGCCTTGGTCTCCTCGGCCTCTTCTTCGGCCAGGGTCTCGGCCTCCTGCTTGCACAGGACGTTGTCGTAGGCCTTGCAGAACGGGTAGTAGATCAAGAAGTCAACGACCAGCAGGACGACAACCAGGACCAGAGAGATCGGCTGGAAGTTGGTGTCGATGAAGGTGCCGATCGGTCCGGGGAGTGCCCACGGCATGGCATAGATAAAGCCGTTCATGCCCAAAAAGTCGATGAAGAACTTACCAATGAGGACGTTGGCCACGGGGGCAAACAGGAACGGGATCAGGAAGTACGGGTTGAGGATGATGGGCGCGGCGAACAGCAGCGGCTCGTTGACGGCGAACATCACGGGTACGACAGAGGCTTTGCCGACGGCCTTGAGCTGCTTGGAGCGCATAAAGAGCAGGAAGATGATCGGGACAATGAACGTGGCGCCGGTGCCGCCGAGTTCGCCGATGTAGTTACCGAAGTTCTCGGTCAGGGCGAGGGCGGGGTGACCGCCGGCCTGCAGCGTGGCGAGGTTGGTGGTGATGTTGCCAAACAGCGCGGCGTTGAGGGCAGGCTTAACGACCGAGGGGCCGTGGATGCCCATGAACCAGAACAGCGGGATCATGAACCAGATGAGGGCGAGGCCGGCGTAGGAATCGGCAGCGGCGAACAGCGGGCTCACCAGCGTGGAGATGACGTTGGCAAACGGGACGGCCAAGCAGGTGCGGCAGATAACGTCGATGACGGCGACAAACAGGATGGAGAAGCTGAAGGCGAAGATGTCGCGGAAGTTCTGGGCGATGGCGCCGGGGACTTCTTTGGGCAGCTTGATGGTGATGTCTCGCTTAATGCAGAAGGCATAGATGTTGACCGTGGCAAATGCGGCGACAAAGGAGCTCAGCAGGCCCTTGGTGCCCATGTTGTCGGTAAAGAACACCGAGACATCGGCGCCGTCGATCTTGGCACTCGTCTGGGTAACGGCCAAGATGAGCATAGCGCACATGGCGGCGACCATGGTGCTCGTGGCGTTGATGGCCTTGCCGGCAGGCATGCGGCGGTTCTTGGAGCCGGTCAGCGCGCTTGCGGTGGTGCCGGCGACCATGATGCCCACGACGCCCATCGTGAAGTTGTAAACCTTGTTGCAGAAGTTCACGACGTCGACGTTCCACCAGTCGGGCAGCGTAAAGCCGCCGACCGTGGCGACAACGCCCGGCAGGGTCGAAATAAGCAGGAAGACAGAAGAAGACAGGATGATGGGCATTGCTGCCAAAAAGCCGTCTTTAATGGCCTGAAGGTAGATGTTCTTAGAGACCTTGTCGAAGTACGGCTGACCTTTCTCCAAGAACTTAACGATCGATTCCATAGTTCACGCTCCTCTTTGCATGAAATCTTAATGGCATGGACGTTGAAAACCTATATGGTCTCCCGCTTGCTAAAAGCCCGGGTGCAGGCGGGGTCGGTCCCAGGGGGAGAGAGGGGAGCGGCTGGGTTTGTATCGCATAGGGCCGCTCCCTTCTCGGGGGAAAGCGAGGCGATGCGCTACTGCGCGTCCGCCATAGTGTCGGCGAGCTCCTTGTACCAGAGTGCCGACTGCTTGATGTAGCGTTTTTGCGTGTCGAAGTCGATGTAGAACAGGCCGTAGCGCTTGTTATAGCCATTGGCCCACGAGAACTGGTCCTGCAGGCTCCAGATAAAGTAGCCCTGGACGTCGACGCCCTCGGCGCGCGCCTGGAGCACCTTCTCCATGTGCTGGTCGACAAAGTCGATGCGCTCGGGATCGGCGACGATGCCGTTTGCGTCGGGCTCGGGGTCCTTGTGGCCCAGGCCGTTTTCGGTGATATAGATGACGGGGAGGTTGGGATAGGTGGCGCTGATGTGCTTGAGCGTGTCGTAGAGGCCTTGCGGGTAGATGAGCCAATCCCAGTCGGTGGTGGGGATACCCGGCATATCGACCTGCTGCCCGACGCCCTTAAACTTAAAGCACGAGGTGCCCTTGTCTCCGGTGCCGTTAAAGCTGTTGGTGGACTCGCCATCGTAGGCGGCGATAAACGCCGACTGATAGTAGTTGAGGCCGAACATATCGTTGCGGGGCGCCGCCTTGGCGAGCTCCTCCATGTCGCTGTCCTCAACCGTAAGTGTGGCGTTGTTGGCACGCAGAATCTCGTTGATGAGTGAGAGGGTGCGCGCGGAGTAGTGACCCAGGAAGGCGCCGTCCATGATGAAGTCGGTGTAGAAGGCGTTGTACAGGTCGGCGGCGTGCTGGTCGGCGGGCGAGTCGGTGGCAGGATATGCCGGCGTCAGGACGTTGACCATGCCAATGCGTCCGCCCAGGTGCTCGGTCTCGTCAAGATCCTTATACAGGTTGACGGCGCGGGCGTGGGCAACGAGCTCGTTGTGCTGGCTCTGGATGCCGCTCGTCACATCAAAGTGATGGTTGGGCGGGAAGTTGCCTTGGATGTATTGGGAGTGCGAGAGGCTGATGAGCTCGTTGATGGTGAACCAATTCTTGACCTCGCGGAACTCGCGGAAGCAGAACTCGGCATAGCGCACATAGGCGTCGACGGTCTTGCGGTTGAGCCAGTCGCCCTGGTTGAACAGGGCGGCGGGGGAGTCAAAGTGATGCAGGGACACATAGGGCTCGACGCCATACTTTTTGCAGCAGGCGAACAGCTCGTGGTAGTGCTTAACGCCCTCGGCGAGGGGTTCGGCATCGTCGCCGTTGGGGAAGATGCGGGTCCAGGCGATGGACACACGAATGGCGTTGAGTCCATGCTCGGCAGAAAGGCGGATATCCTCCTCGTAGCGGTTGTAGAAATCACTGGCCGGGTCGGGCAAAAAGCGACCCTGGGCGACAAGGTAATCGTCCCACATGGTCTTACCCTTGCCTGCCACCTTCGTGGAACCTTCCGTTTGGTACGCGGCGGTTGCGGCGCCCCAAACAAAGCCCTTCGGCAGCTGCTGTACGCGGTTTAGCAAAGACATATGCATACACCCTCTCGTCTCGCTGTTCGATATTGTTCGTTTGCGCTCAGGAGGCTCCCTGGTTAGCGTTCAGCGGTGAAAAAGCCCGATAAACACTATCTTAAAATGATTAGAACCAAAATGAGCACGTGAACATTTGACAATGAGCACGTTAACATCCGGCTGGGATGTATAGAAACAAAACAACTTCAAACAGCCGCGAACGGTTGTATTTGTTCGGTAAGCGGTTTTGATTGACAGAAGTTTTCATGTTGTGGTATATGGCTCGGGTATCATGAGCACGTTATCAATGTATGTACGATGCGCCATGGGCGCGGGGAATAGTTGGGAAGCAGGTTAGCGTGGAAGGCATGGATCAGCAGACAAGGAATGGTCGTTCGGCGAGCGCGGCAGAGGTTGCGGCGCTCGCTGGCGTGAGCCGCCAGACTGTGTCTCGCGTGGTCAACGGTATGCCCAACGTGACGGAAAAGACGCGCAAGCGTGTGCTGGCCGCCATGGAAGAGCTGGGCTTTCGTCCCAATTTTGCTGGAGCGGCGTTGCGCGGCGGGTCGTATCGTTCTATTGGCCTGTGCATGTACAACATCACACGTGTCGGTAACCTGGCGACGCTCGAGGGTATCATGCAAGCGGCGCGCGAGCACGATTTTGCCGTCACTATGATCGAGATGGGCGGCGACAAGCCCTATGCACTTGCCGATGCCTCGCGCCGCATGGTCGAGCGACCCGTCGACGGTATGATTCTCAACATGAACCGCATGGCTCCCGATTTTGAGGAGTTTGTTCCCCAGCCGGGAGTGCGAACGGTCATCCTGTCCATGTATGCGCATCCGCGCTGCACGACGATCGACTCCGACCAGTATGGTTCGTGCGAGCTGTTGACCAATTATCTGCTGGAACATGGTCACTCGAATATGCGGTTTGTGGCGGGTCCGGAAAACTCGATTTCCTCACGTTTTCGTGAGGCCGGTTGGCGCGATACGCTGGGTCGTGCTCATGTCGATGCCGCTCCGATGCTGCGTGGCGATTGGAGTGCGGACAGTGGGTACGCCATGGGCGAGCGGATTGCGGCCGAGGTGCTTGCCGGCGGGTCGCAGGCGCCGACTGCCGTGCTTGCGGCAAATGACCAGATGGCGCTGGGCGTTATCGCCGCGCTCGAGAACGCGGGCCTGTCCGTGCCCGACGACGTGAGCGTGGTTGGTATCGACGACGCACTCGAGGGACTTGTTCCTCACAATCGGCTGACGACGCTGCGATTTGATTTGCGCGGTGTCGGTAAGCTTGCGTTTGAGGCGGCGATTGGAGAGAGCTCGTCTATCGAGGCGATTCATGTGCCGAGCACGCTGGTCGAACGCTCGACTGTTAGGGACATACGGGGTTAGGTCCTACTCCGTTTGTCTCGATTTGTAACAGGTAGACGGTCAAAAGCGGGCTACGTGTTACAGATTTAGATTCTTCGGAAAGAGCAATCCTGTTCGTCTCAATCTGTAACAGCTAGGACCCAAAAACTCGGCTAGATGTTACAGATTGAGACAAACGGACTCCGAACCGCCCAAAAAGGCCGGGGGCGGCGCGCCGTGTGACGTGCCACCCCCGGCTGAGAAATGGGGGACAGGTTATGTGGGCGGTGCAACTCCGCCAACCGCTCGTCGCAAGCCGCTAGTCCAGACGACGGGTTTGCGCCACGTGCTTATACCAGTATGCGCTTGCCTTGGGTGTGCGCTTCTGGGTTTCAAAGTCAACGTAGAAGAAGCCGTAACGCTTGTTGTAGCCATTGGTCCAGGAGAACTGATCCTGCAGGCTCCACAGGAAGTAGCCGCCCACGTTGACGCCCACCTCCATGGCCTTGAGCAACCAGCGCAGGTGCTGCTCGATGTAGTCGATGCGCGGCTGGTCGTCCACAAAACCGTCCTTGTAGGGGTCCTTGTAGCCCATGCCGTTCTCGGTGATGAAGATCTGCTTGTAGTTGGGGTAGCGCTGCTTAATGTAGACGAGCAGATCGAACAGACCCTCGGGATAGATGATCCAGTCCCAGTCGGTGGTGGGGATGCCAGGCTTGTTCACGTGCTCGCCAATGCCCTTGACGCGCCAGCGGCCGGTGCCCTTCTCGCCCGTACCGTTGTGGTGCAGGTCGTTCTCGCCATCGTAAGCCTTCAAGAAACGGCACTGGTAGTTGTTAACGCCCAGGTAGTCGTTGTAGAGCGCGGCCTCGCGCATGATCTCGAGGTCCTCATCCGGGATCTCGATGGTGCCGCCCGAGACGGCAGCCAGGCGGTTAGCGCACTCGAGCGTATCGGGCGCATAGTCGCCGCGGAAGGTGGCGTCGAGCAAAAACTGGTTCTGCAGCACGTGCTCGTTGTTGGCGGCTTTGATGTCGGCGGGGTCGTTCTCGTTGAGCGGATACTTAAACTCCAACGACTGGATGACGCCGATCTTGCCCTTAAAACCGCCGTTGTGGAAGGCCAGTACTGCCTTGGCGTGGGCGAGCATCATGTTGTGCTCGCACTGGAAGGCCTCGGCCAGATGCGCCTTGACGCCACCGGGGAAGGTGCCCTCGATGTAGGTGTTGGAGGCGTCGGCCCAGATCTCGTTAAAGGTGAACCAATAGGTCACCTGGTCGGCGTACTCCTTAAAGCAGAAGGTGGCAAAGTCCACAAAGGCGTCG
Source organism: Collinsella aerofaciens (assembly GCF_040915545.1). GTDB lineage: Bacteria > Actinomycetota > Coriobacteriia > Coriobacteriales > Coriobacteriaceae > Collinsella > Collinsella aerofaciens_BE. The sequence goes on from NZ_JBCPDH010000008.1 coordinate 42,952, forward strand.
ATGGTCTCGCGGTTGAGGAAGTCGCCCTTCTCAAAGAGGGACAGCGGCGTATCAAAGTGATGCAGCGTGACAAACGGCTCAACGTGGTGCTTGTGGCACTCGGCGAAGAGATCGTGATAGAACTGGACGCCCTCGGGGTTAATCTCACCGGTGCCGTTGGGAAAGATGCGGCTCCAGGCGATGGAGAGGCGAATGCCGTTGATGCCGAACTCCTCGCACAGCTCCAAATCGACGGGGTACTGGTTGTAGAAGTCCGAAGCGGGATCGGGGGAGAAACGGCCCTGGGCCTCCAGGAAGTCGTCCCAGGCAACCTTGCCCTTACCGTGAGTGCGGGTCTCGCCCTCTACCTGGTAGGCAGCAGTGGCGCCGCCAAAGACAAAGTCCTCGGGAAACTGCGCGGGCGGGTTGGTTACGCTAGCAGGGTTAACGGACATGATGATCCAATCGTCTAAATCGAAGGGCCAGCCGGTCTCGGATAGTCGGCTGGCCCTGAGCGTTACTTACTTCGAGAGTTGCTCGCTTACGAAGGCGAGAGACTTGTCGCCGTTCTGGGAGAGCTCGATGTACTGCTTACCGCGGCAGGCGACGCATTTGTTGCCCACGCGCTCGCAGTCCTTCTGCAGGTCGGCCAGGTAGCTTGCGGCCTGCGGGGCCAGGACGACCAGGTCAAAGTCGGGGAGCATGTCAACGTGGTTGCCATAGGCCTCGGCAGCGGTCTCAAGATTGATGCCGCGCTCTTTGGCAGCCTTGGCCAGCGCGTTGGCGAGAAGGCCCGAGGTACCGCCGCCCTGGCAGAGCACGAGCACGCGCTTGCCGTTGAGGTCGCTGGCGGCCGTTGTCTCAGTGGCGACAACGGCGGGAGCGTCGGCCTTCACGGCCTCGACAGCAGCGCCGGCGGCAACGCTCTTGGCGTCAGCCTTGCCCTGGAAGGCATCGTTGAGCTTAGCGGCCTTCTCCGCGTTCTTGGCGGCGAGCTCCTCCTGGGAGATCTCGGCCTCCTCGGCGCACTTCTGGGCGTCATAGGCACGGAAGAACGGATAGTACAGGACGAAGTCGACGACCAGGATAAGGGCGAGCATCACAAAGGCGAGCGGCTGGAAGCCCAGGCCCATGATGGTGCCGATGGGGCCGGGGACGGTCCAGGGCAGGGTGTACATAAAGCCGTTCATGCCCAAGAAGTCGATAAAGATCTTGAGGATCCAGATGTTGGCGATCGGGGCAAAGACAAACGGGACAAAGAAGACGGGATTGAGCACGATGGGTGCGGCGAACAGCAGCGGCTCGTTGACGGCAAAGCACACGGGGACGATGGCGGCCTTACCGACGGCGCGCATCTCCTGGGACTTGGCCAGGAAGCAGAACATAAAGACCAGGACGAGCGTGGCGCCGGTGCCACCCATGCAGACGACGAAGTACTGGGCACCCTGGGTCAGGACAGCGGAAGCGTGCTGGCCAGCCTGGAACGCAGCCAGGTTGTCGGTCATGTTGGCAACGAGAGCGGCGGCGATGGCGGGCTCGACGATCGAGGGGCCGTGGACGCCGACGAACCAGAAGAGGCTCATGGCGCCGTAGATCACAGCGAGGCCGATATAGCCGTCGGCAGCGGTGAACAGGGGCTGGAACACCTGGATGACGCCCTGGGCAAAGCAGAAGCCAAAAGCAGCGCGGAAGACGATGTCAAAAACCCAAAAGACGGTGATGCAGACGGAGAAGGGGATGATGTCCTTGAAGGTCTGCGAGATGTTGGGCGGAACCTGCTCGGGCATCTTGACGGTGATGTTGCGCTTAATGAAGAACTTGTAGATGATGCCGGTCACAAACGCAGCGATGAAAGCGGTCAGCAGGCCCTTGGAACCAAGGTAGGTGGTGTTGAAACCGCTGGCGGCGTCCGTGGCGATCGTGTCGCTCGAAAGGAGCAAGAAGCCGATGATGGCCGCGCACATGCACGAGATGAAGTTGATCTGGTTGTTCTTGGGCAGATCGCGGTTCTGAGCGTCGGCGAAGTGCTTGGCCGTGGTGGCGGCGCAGGCGATGGCCAGGATGCCCATGGAGTAGTTGTAGCACTTCCACAGGGCGTTGTTGATGTCATCGGGCCAGTAGAAACCCCAGATGTTGGGGACCGAGGCTACCAGGCAGAAGATGGACGAGAAGATGATGATGGGGATGACGGAGATAAAGCCGTCGCGGATCGCCTTGAGGTACTTGTTGCGGGCGATCGCGTTGAAAAAGGGCTGGCCCTTTTCGATGATGGCGATGAGTTGCTCCATGCAATGCTCCTAAGAGTCGGTGGGTTAGCAACGATGGTAGCTTTTGACTTTCGGTTGCCAAAATGTTGACGTTGCCATTTTGTGACACAAAAAAAGACGCGAACCGGTGGTTCCTGTGCCTGCGAACCGTCGATTCCTTACGCGTAAACGTTTGAGCCGCCCGGTAGCTCTGTGTTTGCACAATGGCAACGTTAACATTAGGGCGACAAAAGCCGTTCGGGGAAGCAAAAATGTCGGTGAACGGTAGGTTTTGGGTGGTGAGCGTATGGTGGGGGAGGCGTTAGATATACTTGAAGACGTTTCATTTGACTGCGTAGGGTGCCACCAATGGCATCGTTGACATAGAAAGATCGACCTATGGCCGCTGTTAAAAAATCGGTATCCGTCAAAGACGTGGCGCGCCTCGCGGGCGTTTCGGAGCAGACGGTCTCGCGCACCGTGCACGATTCGCCCAGTGTGCGCCCCGAGACCAAGGAACGCGTGCGTGCCGCCATGCGCGAGCTGGGGTATCGCCCCAATTTCGCCGGTCGATCGCTGCGCCGTGGCAAGTTTAAGACCGTCGGCGTCGCCATGTTCAACATTACCGGTACCGGCAACCTCGACCGTATGGAGGGCTTTGCCGCCGCGGCCGACAAACATGGCTATGCCATCACCCTCACTAAAGTAGATGGACATCCCTATACCCTCGAGAGCGCATCGTCGCGCATGAGCGCGCTGCCGGTGGATGGCATGGTCGTGATCATGAATCGCATGCCGGCGGACTTTGGCACCTTCGAGCCGCTGCCCGGCATGCAGACGGTGCTCGTTACGATGCTGGAGCACCCGCTCTGTTCAACGGTCGATAACGACCAGTTCGATTGCTCGCGCCAGGTGGTCGAGTACTTGCTGGGGCGGGGGCACAAAACCGTGCACTTTATCTCGTGTCCCGAGCGCTCACTTTCGGGCATGCGGCGCGAGGAAGGCTGGCGCGAGACATTGCGCGCGCATGGAATTGAGCCGCCGCGACTCGTCCGTGGGGATTGGACGGCACAGAGCGGATATGCTGCCGGTCAGGCTCTGGCGGAAGATCCGACCTGTACGGCCATTTATGCTTCCAACGATGCCATGGCATACGGCTGCATTCGCGGGCTCGAGTCGTGCGGAAGGCGTGTGCCCGAGGACGTGAGCGTGGTGGGTGTTGATGACAGCCTGGGCGATATCGTGCCCGACCGTCGCCTGACCACGGTGCGCTTTGACAACAAGCGCGTCGGCATGTGGGCGGTCGACAAGATTGCCGGCGCCGATGGGGGTGCGTCTGGCGTGGAGCACATGCTGATCCCCGGTGTGCTCGTAGAGGGCGATACGGTGCGCGATTTGCGTTAGGTGCGGCCCTGTTTGGGTTGCCGCTAATTGTGTTCGATATTGTTCAGATTGGTTTAAAAACCGTTCACGGGCGAAAAGTGACCGTTCATAGTTTGAAATTACGTTTTGAGCTGTTCTTTTTTGTTTGAATGTTATTGTTTCTGTCATACACAACGCAGCGCGTATGCCCGGACGCGATGCTCTCCATTGGTTCATATGTGAAAGGAACGCAATATGGCAACCAAAGAAGAAATCTCGATGGTTGGATTCGAGATCGTCGCATACGCAGGTGACGCCCAGACCGATCTGCTTGCAGCGCTCGATGCTGCTCGCGAGGGTGACTTTGAGAAGGCCGAACAGCTGCACAAGGATGCCAGCGATGCACTTATCGGTGCCCACGACACGCAGACCAAACTGCTTTCGCAGGAGGCCGGCGGCGGCGAGATGGAGATGACCTTCATCATGGCTCACGCTCAGGACACTCTCATGACCACTATGATTCTGGAGAAGCAGACCCGCTTTACCATCGATGCCTACAAGCGCATCGCCGAGCTCGAGGCCAAGCTCGCCTAACGAGCCCTCACAACCAAGTCCCCTTCCAAAAGCTCTGCCGCTACCCGCGGCAGGGCTTTTTCTGTCCTCCTCCAAGTTGCGGTGAAATGGGGACTGAATAGGGGCCGGCGGGCGCAAAACAATCCCTATTCCACCGCAACTCATCCGGAGATAGTCATTGGGGACAGTCTTGGTGCGCTTCGTTCGTCCTCCCGTTCGATTTTTGCTCGGTGGGTATACTTCCTTTCGCATTAAGCCCCGGACTGAGGAGGTATCCAAATGCCGGATAACGGGTCAATACAAAAAAGAGACGCGCACGAGATGGCTCATGGGCGTCCTGTCCAGATAACCGAGCACACGACGGTAACCGAGCTGCAGCCCAGCCTGTCCGATGTCGTGTGCGCAAACAAAAAGCTTCAGATTGGCTTTATCGTTGCGCTCGTGGTACTGGCGCTGCTGTCGGGCTTTGTGGCTCGTCCGCATTTTGCCGATACCAAAACATGGGACTCCACCATCGAGGTCATCGATCAAAAGAAAGGTAACGTACTGGCGCTCACGACCTCGTGCGTGGCGCTGTCTGCGGGCATTACCGCGCTGCCGGGTGATACGGGAACACCGGTTGCCGAGCAGCTCGCGCAGCTTTCGGGAAACTTGGGCATCGTACTTGCTGTGCTCTACCTCGAGAAATACCTGCTAACCATTTTGTGGTCGGTTGGTCTGGGTATCCTGATTCCGTTTGCGCTGGTGCTCTTTGCAGCGTCGCTTGGTATTCACGGACGCTGGAGCACGAGCGCCGTCCTGCGCCGCGTGGCGACTCGCGTGCTGGTGGTCGCCATGATCGGCATGGCGTTGGTGCCTGCAAGCGTATGGGTGTCGCAAAAGGTCGACGAAACGTATCGGGTGAGCATCGAAGCGGCGGAGCAAAAGGCGGCCGACGCTGCGGGTACGGCAAATAGCGATAGCTCCAAAGCAAGCAAGAAAAAGACCGAGTCCACAGAGTCCAAGAACGTGCTTGAGCAGCTTGCCGACGGTGCCTCGAGCCTGGTCACGTCGGTAACCAGTGGTGCCAAGCAGATGACCGACGAGATCGTGCAGCAGGTGACCGATTTGATTGAAGGCGTCATCGTGATGATCGTGACCTCGTGCGTTATCCCGCTGCTGGTGCTCGTTGCGTTTCTGTGGCTGGGTCACGTGCTGCTGGGGATTGATATTTCCGGCCCGGCGAACTATTTGACGGGCCGCTTTCTGAGTGCTCCGTCCAAGCATGCCAAAAAGGGCGGGCAGTCCGAGTAGCTAAAACAGCTGTATATACCGGGGAATACCGCCGAAGGGCGGCCGAGACACGTTCTCGGTCGCCCTTTTTGTTTGTTGAATGCGTGGCAAGTCGAGCTTTCCTGAGTCCAAACGGTCAACAATCATCTGTGAACGGTATTCGTTCAAAAAAGAACAAAGATAAACAAATAGTTGTTGCAGTTGATGTTTGAATGTGTTCAAATAAACATGAACAGTGAAGAACCGCACATTCAGATGCCCGGACCTGAACGCGATTCAACACTTCCAAACAGAAACTACGCACCTGCGTATCTCTCAAGGAGGATGTCATGAGGGTTGTAATCGCTTCCGATGCCGACGGTATGTCGATGAAGGAGTCCATCAAGGAGATGCTCATCGCCGACGGTCACGAGGTCGTCGACTATTCTGAGACCCCTGCCGCGGACTTTGTCGATTCCGCGACCGCCGTTGCCAAGGACCTGCTGGAGCACAAGGATTCCCAGGGCTTCGCATTCGATAAGTACGGCGTCGGCTCCTATATGGCCGCCGTCAAGATTAAGGGCATGGTCGTCGCCAACATTTCCGACGAGCGTTCCGCTTACATGACCCGCGAGCACAACGGCTCGCGCATGGTCACCATGGGCCCGGGCGTTGTGGGCACCGAGGTCGCCAAGAAGATCGCCCGCGAGTTCCTGCGCGCCCAGTACGCCGGCGGCCGTCACCAGATCCGTGTCGACATGCTCAACAAGATGGCCTAACGAGAGCCACCGAGAACTCGAACTTCTACCTCAACTTGTGAATTCAGACGAAAGGACGTTCTGATGAAGAAGACCATCGCAATCGGTTGCGACCATATCGTTACGGACGAGAAGATCTATCTGGCCGACCGCCTGGAGCAGGCTGGCTACAAGGTGCTCGACTGCGGCACCTACAGCCACACCCGTACGCACTATCCCATCTACGGCAAGGCCGTGGGCGAGGCTGTTGCCAGCGGCAAGGCCGACTTTGGTGTGGCCCTGTGCGGCACCGGCATCGGCATCACCAACGCCGTCAACAAGGTCCCCGGCGCCCGTTGCGCCCTGGTCCGCGACATGACCTCTGCCCTGTATGCCCGTCGTGAGCTCAACGCCAACATCGTGGGCTTTGGTGGCAAGATCACCGGCGAGTTCCTGATGGCCGATATCATGCTTGCCTTCCTGGAGGAGCCCTACGAGAAGACTCCCGAGCACGATGCCCTGATCGCCAAGATCGATGCCTGCAATAAGGCCGACGCCGAGGCTCAGGCTGACCCGCACTTCTTTGACGAGTTCCTCGAGAAGTGGGACCGCGGCGAGTATCACGACTAATTAGGTTCCGGCGTTCTGCCGAACGCCGGACCGGTCGACGCTGCGCGGCGCTCAGGCACCCCATCTCGCCGCTCAAACCGTCGCTCGCGTACATGAAGTACGCGTCGCTCCTCTTTCGCGGCGACCTGGGGCACCTGAGCGCCGCTCGCTGACGTTTGAGTGACCTGTGAGATCGCCCCTGTTGTTGCGAAGTGTTCTGGTACGGCGAGCTGCTCCGATAACACGTTTGCTTGCTTGGCTTGAGTGCTTCGCTCTTGGCGGGACCCGGTATTCTGCAGCTTTTCAATTGACGGCTCGCGTTTCTGTGAGGGGGCGCGGGCCGGTTTTCTATCAGCCCTATTGACTTGGTGGGCTGTCGTAAGAAAGGGAAGGCTCCTATGGAGTTTGTTCTTGATAACGGTTCTATCCGCGTGGCACTGAGCACGGCGGGCGGGTCGTTCACTTCTATTGCGGCCAACGGCCGTGAGTACCTGTGGCAGGGCGACCCGGCGGTGTGGTCGGGCCAGGCACCCATTTGTTTCCCGATCTGCGGCGGCCTTCGCGACGGTCACGCAATGACCATGGGCGGCCGCGAGGTTAAGCTCGCCCGTCACGGCTTTGCTCGCAAACAGGAGTGGAAGCTCGAGGAGCAGAGCGACAACATGGTCGCGCTGAGCCTAAGCTCTGCCGACCATGCCGAGTTGCTCGAGCAGTACCCGTATCCGTTTAAGATCGTTGCTCGTTACACGATCGATGCGGCAAAGGTGGCCGTGTCGTACGAGGTGACCAATGAGGGCACCGAGGACATGCCGTTTTTTGTGGGCGGCCACCCCGGCTTTAAGTGCCCGCTCGACGAGGGCGAGTCCTATGACGATTATGAGCTTCGTTTTGAGCAGCGTGAGGCCACCGAGCTCTGTACTGCCGTTCCCTCGACGGGCCTGATTGATGTTGAGCATCGCAGCAAGAACCCCATGATCGGCCATGACCTGCCGCTTACCCACGAACTCTTCGACTTCGCGGAGACCATCTTTGACGTGCTCGAGAGCCGCGTGGTTACGCTGACCAAGAAGACCGAGGACAAGGGCGTGCGCCTGACGTTCCCCGATATGCCGTACCTGATTGTGTGGAGCAAGCCCGAGGGGGACTTTGTGGCCGTGGAACCGTGGGGCGGCCTGTCCACCTGCTCCGACGAGGACGATATTCTGGAGCACAAGCGCGGCTGCCTGGTGGCCAAGCCGGGGGAGACCGTCACTCGCGGCTTTGAGATCGAGATCCTTTAACGAGCTATCGTATGTTTGGGGCGGGTTATGCCGCCCCGGAACAGGAGTTCAACATGATTCTGACCGTTACCATGAACCCGTCGATTGATACGCGCTATCAGCTCGACAAGCTGATCATCGACGACGTGAACCGTGTGACGCCCGAAAAGACCGCTGGCGGCAAGGGCCTCAACGTGAGTCGCGTGCTGCTGCAGCTGGGTGACGATGTGCTCGCGACCGGTCTGCTCGGCGGCCACATGGGTGCCTATATGGCCGAGCTTATGGATGCCGATGGCGTCAAGAATGACTTTGTGCCCATCGCCGGTGAGACGCGCATTTGCCTGAATATCCTGCACGAGGGTAATCAGACCGAGCTGCTGGAGAGCGGCCCGCAGATCGCCCCGGCCGAGCTCGAGGCCTTTACGGCCAAGTTTGCCGAGCTTGCAGCGAAGGCGGACGTTGTGACGCTTTCGGGCTCGCTGCCGCGCGGCGTCGATGCCGGCTACTATGCCGAGCTCGTCAAGATCGCCGAGGAGGCGGGCGCCAAGGTGCTGCTCGACACCTCGGGTGCATCGCTGGAGGCCGCGCTGGAGTCCGACGCTAAGCCTGAGCTCGTAAAGCCCAACCTGACCGAGATCAACGGCCTGCTGGGTACGTCCTTTACGACCGATGATGTCGATGCCCTGCGCGAGGCGCTTGCCGCCGATGGCCGCTTTGCCGGTATTCCCTGGGTTGTCGTTTCGATGGGCGCTGCCGGTTCGGTGGGCTTCCATGAGGGCCGTGCGTTCCGCGCCAAGACGCCCGCGATTGCGGCTGTGAACGCGACGGGTTCCGGCGACTCGACCATCGCCGGCTTTGCGCATGCGATTGCTGCTGGTGCCGACGACGTCACGGTGCTCAAGACCGCCAATACCTGCGGCAAGCTTAACGCCATGGATCCCAAGACCGGCCACCTGGTCATGGATCGCTGGGACGAGGTCTACAACAACGTTGAAGTAACGGAGCTTTAGAGTTACGCGGTTTTACCAAACCGCGTAACGGCTCGACGCTGCGCGGGCCGCATTTGGACAATCTGACGTTCAACTTCAAGGGCGCGACCAGAAGGTCAGCGCCCTTTCGTTTCACGTCACCTTGTCTCAAATGCGGCCCGCTCGCTGCCGTTGCCAAAACATCGGCGTTGTCTTGCTTCGGGAATGCGGCAGATAGAGACGTTCCTTTTTTGCCGGCAGTTTGGGACACTCCTTACGGGGCACCCCCTCCACAGCGCCTATGCTAGCTTGTCGATTTGCCCAATCTCCCAGAGCGGAATGTTGACGAGCGTGCCCTCGTCTCTATATGCCGCTAACGATGTTCTCACGCAGCGCTCGAGCTTGAACTTCTCGCAGGCAATCCTCAGGCTCTTTGCTTTGAGGTTCTCTGCCGCCTTGACCTCGAGCGGAAGCACGGTCCCCGCATGGTCGATGGCAAAGTCAGTCTCTGCATTGCCGGAGGAGGATGACCAATACGCGGGAGTTTTGCCTTGGAGCAAAAGCTCCTGTGCGACGTATTGCTCGGTCAGCGAGCCTTTGAACTCCGTAAAAACAGCGGGCCCGTTCAGAACAATGGCTGGCGAGAGGCCGGAGAGTGCTCCGAGGATGCCGGTGTCGATGCAGAACAGCTTGAAGCCCGAGAGATCCTCGTAGCTTGTGAGCGGTGCTCTTAGGGCGGAAACACGTGGCACCTTATGAACGATTCCATAGTCCATGAGCCACTGGAGGCTTTCCTCAAAATCGCGTGCGCGCGCCCCGGGACGGAGCGCACCGTAGACGAACTTCTTGTTTTCCTTTGCGAGCTGGCCGGTAAGGGATTTCCAAACCAGCCTCATGCGCTCGACGATGCGGGCTGGCGCATGCTTGCCAAAATCGGATTCGTAAGCTTCGATGATTTGCTGCTGAAGCCTGCGGGCCTCGATGAAATCGTGGGAGGCGGCGAAAGCGGAGACAACTTCTGGCATGCCACCGACAACGAGGTATTCCTTGAGCAGGCGCTCGAGCTTTTCGGAAACGTTTGCCAGCAGGTCCATGTCTGCGGCAAGGATGGCATCTGCGAGCGGATCGCCATCGACGGCACGAACGAACTCGACAAACCCCATGGGGCGCATGGTGAGCTGGTCAATCTTGCCGACGGGGAACGACTCGTTTTCGCGTCGGAGCGCGAGCCCCATATAGGAGCCGGCTGCCACGATATGGTATTCCGGCGCCAGCTCGTTGAAGTATTTGAGCGAGGTGATGCCACGCGGTGCCTCTTGGATTTCGTCGAAGATGATGAGCGTGTCTGTCGGCGTTATGGTCTGGCCGCGCAGGAGCTCTATCTGGGAGATGATGCGTTTGGGGTCAAGGCTTCCGTCGAACAGCGAACGTGCGCCCGGTTCGAGCATAAAGTCAAAACGGATGACGTTTTGATACTGCTGGCCTGCGAATTCGTTGAGAAGCCAGGTTTTTCCCGTCTGGCGGGCCCCCTTAAGCAGGAGGGGCTTGCGGTTTGCCCTAGATTTCCAAGCGATGAGTTCGTCCATTAGCTGTCGCTGCATACTGCCTCCTAACGATCATGGTTAGTATAAGACCGTCTTGGTCTTTCCATCGAAAAATGTGGGAGTAAACCACGTTTTTCCATCGAATAATGTGTGAGGCAACCACTTTTTTCCATCGAATAATGTGGGAGTTTAGGTCGGCACCTGGGGACGTTCCTTCTCTGCCGGCAGTTTGGAACACTCCTTGTTTTGGTGCAAATTAGCTACCCTTGCATCAGAAAACGGCGCCCGTCGGCGATGTTGCCGGTGGGCGCCGTGGTCGTGTAGGTGGCTATGTCGTGGGGGCTGCCGTTGAGCGTCCGGGTCTGTGCTCTACAGCGAGTCGATAAAGCGCTGCTGGGCGGCACGTCCTGCCTCGTCCCACTTAAAGACGCCGGCGTTGTCGAGCACGTGGCCAAACACCACGCCGACCTCCTCGTGCAGGATATCGATGGCGTTGTCGGCCGTAAGCTCGTCGGCGCGGCGGGCAAAGACGTCCTCAGCCCATGCGGCGTGGCTGCGGCAAAGATCATCGCCCTCGAGCGCACCGGCAAGGTCGTAGCTGGCATCGACCTTGGCTGCCAGCAGATGCTCACGGACAGCGCCAAGCTCGGGAACCAGGCGCGGCGGCAAAATGGCCAGGCCCATGACTTCGATCAGGCCGATGTTCTCCTTCTTAATGTGGTGGTACTCGGCATGTGGGTGGAAAACGCCTAGCGGGTGCTCGTCGGTCGTGATATTGCAGCGAAGCGCCAGGTAGGCCTCGTAAATCTCGCCGCCGGCGTTGCCGCGGGAGTCCACGCGGCGAATGACGGGCGTCACGGTGTTGTGGGCCACGCCGTCGGCTGTGTGCGCGATGACGCCCACAGACTCATCGGTCCACTCGCGCCAGGCGAGGATAATCTTCTCGGTGGCGTCGAGCAGCTGGGCGCGGTCGTGCGAGCGCAGTCGCAGCACCGAAAGCGGCCACTGCAACACGGTACCGCTGACCTGGTCAAAGCCGGGCATGCTAAACTGCGAGACCTCGGCGGCGTGCATCATGGGGAACTCGTGCGCGCCGCCCTGGAAGTGGTCGTGCGACAGAATCGAGCCGCCCACGATGGGCAGGTCGGCGTTGGAGCCAATAAAGTAGTGCGGGAACAGGTCGACAAAGTCGAGCAGGCAGGTCAGCCCCTTGCGGTCGACGTGCATCGGACGATGCTCGGAGCTCATGGCAATGCAGTGCTCGTTAAAGTACGCGTACGGGCTGTATTGGAAGCCCCAGCGCTCGCCGTCGAGCTGGATAGGGATAACTCGCAGGTTCTGACGGGCGGGATGGGCACCGCCGTCGGCTGCGGCGGAGCGTCCAGGGTAGCCCTCGTTCTCGATGCACAGCTGACAGGCGGGATACTTCTCGCTCGTGTTTTTGGCGGCACCGGCCGCGGCAATATCGCGCGGGTCCTTCTCAGGCTTGGACAGGTTGATGGTGATCTCCAGGTCGCCCCAGTTGGTGGGGGTGCTCCATTTGATATTGCGCGCGATGGCGGCGCGGCGCACGTAGCCGGCGTCGCAGCATAGACCGTAGAACCAGTCGGTTGCGGCGCGGGGCTCGTTGACACCAATGCGGCCGTTGAATTCCTCGTTTACAACCGAAGGCCTCGGCATCAGCACACCCATGATGCGCATGGCGATGCGATCGCGGCCCGATGCCGTATCCTCGGCAGCACCGTTGGTAACGGCGGCCTCGGAAAGCGCGGCAAGTGTGCCTTCAAGGTCAAAGTTGGGCAGGGTGTCGGGGTGCAAGAGCGAGAGTTTCTCGACCTGGAGCGCCCAGGCCATATCGAGCGCGGGGCCCGTGGCGCCAATGCACTCAAGAATGGTGTTGTAGGCCCAGATACGGTCGTCCTGCCCAATCATGGATCGGTGGATGGCGTACTCAATCAGGTTCTGCGCAGCTTCGCGCACGTCGGTCGTTACAGCCATGCCGCGTAAGCCCCCTTGTCAGAAATCGCGTAGTGGCGGGCAGATCCCTCGCCCAGCCAGCCGTTCATCTTGGCAATGAAGGTGTCGACCAGGTCGAGCGGCACGAAGGCCTGAATGGTGCCGCCAAAGCCACCGCCGTGGATGCGGACGGCGCCGCGGCCGTCGAGCACGTGCTCGGCAAGTGCCAGCGCATACATGGAGGGCTGCTCGGAGCCCAGCTTGGCAACGACATTCTGCAGGTACATGGCAGAGCTGGCGCCGGACTCGCGCGTCAGGGTCAGGAACTGGTCGATATCGCCGGCGTTCAGGGCTGCCCAGCGCTTGTCGACTAGGCCGTTCTCGTACCAGTAGTGAACGGCGCGCAGGCAGGCGCGGTCGCCCAGCTTGGCGCGCAGCTCGGGGAGCTTGGCGTCAAAGTCGGCAACGTCGACCTCGCACAGTCGTGCCTTGCCAAGCTCGGCGGCGACGTCCTGCATCTCGCGCGGAACGGCGGCGTAGTCATCGGTAGCTGCCACATGGTCTGCGCCAACCTTAACGAGCACGAGCGCATAGCCGTGATCCTCAAAGTTGAGCTCGAGCTTTTGGGTCTTAGGCTGAGCTTGGTCCTCAAAGTCCATGTAGGCAAGGCCGCCCAGGCACACAGCGGCCTGGTCCATCAGACCGCAGGGCTTGCCGTAGTAGTTGTTCTCGGTGCGCTGGCTCATCTGCGCAAGCGTGACGGGCTCAATGGCGGGTGCGCTCCAGAGCGTCTCCATGGCGCGGCCGTATGCGGCCTCGACGGCAGCGGAGCTGGAGAGGCCACCGCCCGAGGGAACGGAGCAGGTGAAGGCGAAATCAAAGCCGTGGGGCTCAACACCCAGGGCTGCAATCTCGTGGGCCATACCGCGCACAAGGCTTGCGGACGTGCCCTTCTCGGACTCCTGAACGTCTAGCGTGTCGAGCGCGATTTCAAACGTGGGATAGCCCTCGTCGGCTACGCGAACCTTGTTGGAATCGGTTGCCACGGCGATGCCGTCGACGGCGACATCGAGCGAGCCGGCGATAACGTGGCCACCCTCGTGGTCGGTGTGGTTGCCGCTGATTTCGGAACGGCCGGGCGCGTGCACGTAGAGCACCTGGCGGTCGCCGATGGGGCCAAACTCCTCCTCAAACAGCTTGGTGAGTGTGGCGAATGTCTTTTCGTCGGGGGTGGTCATGGGGGTCCTTTCCTTGGCGTGCCCGGGTGGGTTTTGCGTCGTTATGAGTACGTTAACAACTTGTAGCGGTATGAACCAAGTGTTCACGATACCGCACGTTACGGGCTATGTTAACGTACTCATAACACATCGCTTGTCACTTTTTGAGAATCTGGTAATCGGTAGAAATACAGCCGTGAACGGTACTGCCGTATGGACTTATAAAGCAGAAGAGATGCAGATAGAAAAAGTAGAGTACGTTAACATGCGTCCGACGATAGCGGGCCTCGGCGCGGGATGTATTACTGCCCGGGCCGGCATTCACGCTATTCAGATCTCGCAAGGGTGAAGGTGATCCTGTGGCAAGGCGCCCGTCCAACGATACCAGTTCGCGTCCGGTCTCCATGGCTGACGTCGCCCGCGCTGCCGGCGTTTCGCAGCAGACGGTTTCGCGCGTCGCCAACGGCTTGCCCAACGTTAACGAGCAGACGCGCCAGCGCGTGCAGGCCGCTATGCAAGAGCTCGGCTTTCGTCCGAGTTATGCCGGTCGCTCGCTGCGCGACGGCCGTTACCATTCGGTCGGCCTATGCATCAACGATGTCACCAAGTTTGGCAACCTCTCAATGATCGACGGCATCGCCAGTGCTGCTCGCGAGCATAATTGCGCCATCACGCTGGTCGAGATGTCCAAGACCGAGGAGTTTTCGCTTGCCGAGGCCACGCGTCGTATGGCCGCATTGCCGGTGGACGGCATCATCATCGGCATGAGCCGCATGGCGCCCGATTTTGAGACGTTTGATCCACTGCCGGGCATTGGCACGGTCATCGTTACCATGTACGCGCACCCGCGGGTGACCACGGTCGATTCCGACCATTACGGCTGCTCGCTCTTGCTAATGGATCATCTGTTTGAGCTGGGGCACGAGCAGATTCGCTATATCGGCGGCCCGTCGTTCTCAGTCGACGAGCAATTTCGTCGCGCCGGTTGGCAGGATGCGCTCGAGCGTAAACACATTCAACCGCATGCGCCGCTCGAGGGAGACTGGTCTGCCAACAGTGGCTACGAGGCCGGCAGATATCTGGCCGAGCACGACCGCACTATGACGGCGATCTATGCGGCAAACGACCAGATGGCAAATGGCGCGATTGCCGCGCTGCGCGATAGCGGTCTGCGCGTGCCCGAGGACGTAAGCGTGGTGGGCGTCGATGATTCGCTCGATGATTTTGTAGCACACAACGAGCTCACGACCGTGCGATTCGATCTACATCAGCGCGGACGCGAGGTGTTCGAGCATGCGGTTCCCGAGGCGGGTACGGCGGGCAAAACCGTTGCCATTCGTATTCCCGGCCAACTCGTTATTCGACATAGTACGGTGGCACCGCGCGTATAGTTTGTGCAGGTAAACGGCGATTTATCGTATTTCAATAACAATCGGTAAGGATGCCGGCAGATAACAGTTGGAATGCTGCCGAGTGCTATGATAGACGGGCTCTTTTGTCTATCTAGGAGGCTTTGCCTGATGGAGATCACCAAGGATATCCGCTACATTGGCGTCGACGATCACGACATTGACCTGTTCGAGGGCCAGTACGACGTGTCCGAGAACGGTATGGCATACAACAGCTACGTTATCTTGGGCGACAAGATCGCCGTCGCCGATTCGGTTGACGCTGGCTTTGTCGACGAATGGCTCGGCAACCTCGAGGCCGCGCTCGACGGCCGTACGCCCGACTACCTGGTTGTCCATCACATGGAGCCCGATCACTCCGCCGGTATCGCCGCCTTTATGGAGCGCTATCCCCAGGCCCAGATTGTGGCTAGCATGGGCGCCTTCCGCATGATGGTCAACTACTTTGGCACCGACTACCCCGAGCGCAAGATGGTCGTCAAAGAGGGCGATGTGCTCGACCTGGGCGGCCACAGCCTGACCTTTATCGGCGCCCCCAACGTTCACTGGCCCGAGGTGATCTTCTCCTACGAGTCCACCGACAAGGTGCTCTTTAGTGCCGACGGCTTTGGCAAGTTTGGCGCCAACGACATCGAGGATCCGGAAGGGTGGGCTTGCGAGGCTCGCCGCTACTACTTTGGCATCGTCGGTAAGTTCGGCAAGTTCGTGCAGGCCGTCCTCAAGAAGGCCGCCGACCTGGACATCCAGATCATCTGCCCGCTCCACGGCCCCGTGCTGACCGAGAACCTGGGCTACTACCTCGACACCTATAACACCTGGTCGAGCTATCAGCCCGAGGACGAGGGCATCACGATCGCCTATGCGAGCGTGTATGGCCATCTGAAGGCTGCCGTCGAGGAGCTCGCATCTGCGCTCGAGGCTCGCGGCCAGAAGGTCTCCGTCTTTGATCTGGCTCGCGACGACATGGCCGAGGCCGTTGAGGATGCGTTCCGCTACGACCGTCTGGTGCTCGCCTCCATTACCTATCAGGGCGAGATCTTCCCGTGCATGAGCACCTTTATCCACACGCTCGCCGAGCATGCCTACCAGAACCGTACCGTGGCGCTTGTCGAGTCCGGTTCCTGGGCGCCCGCTGCCGCCAAGGTTATGACCAAGGAGCTCGAGGGTATGAAGGACATCACCCTGACGCAGAACAAGGTGACCGTGCTGGGCTCGCTCAACGACGCCTCGCGCGCTCAGATCGAGGTTCTCGCCGACGAGCTGTCCAAGTAGCGACACATTCACTTTTGACGCTCAACCATCACAAAGGGGACAGGCACCTTTGTGGTGGTTTTTGTTTAAGCGCCGGCGATGAGGAGATTTGGGCGGGCGTTGTCGACGATCTCGGCGATTGAGGTGGCGACGGCATGATCGGGGTCACGGTCCATCACGATGGTGTCGACATCGGTCAGCTCGGCAAAGCGGTACATGCCGCGTCCGTTAACCTTGCTGGCGTCCATGAGGGCGACGCTTTGATGGGCCGCGGCGATCATAGCCGTTTTGGTCTCGGCCATCTGGGGAAAGTCGGTCGTAAAGCCGCAGCTGGAGACAAAGGCGCCGGGGCACATGACGGCCAGATCGGCATGGACCATTTGGAGCGCTTGCATAGTGAGCGGTCCGTACAAATAACGATGGCCTTTGCGCAACGCCCCGCCCAGCATGACGACATCGACTGAGGGCATGCTCTCGTCGATGTAATCGGCAATGGTAATGTCTGCTGTGATGACGGTGATACCGTCGCGTTGATCGAGGAGCCGGACGAACTCGAGCGCCGTGGTGCCCGAGTCGACGAGCAACGTGTCGCCGTCATTGACGAGCTCGATGGCGCTTTGCGCGATGGCCTGCTTGGCGGCGACGTTGACGTTGATGCGGCGATCCTGCGTGGAGACGGTCAGACGTTTGTGGAGTGATACGGCACCGCCGTGCGTGCGGCGCAGCTTGCCTGCTTCGGCGAGCGCGTCCAGGTCGGCGCGGGCGGTGACGGAGGACACGCCAAAGGTCTGGGCGATTTCTGCTACCTGCACCGAGGCATTATGATCGAGCATTTCCATAATGGCGGTACGGCGTTCGTCGGCAAAAGCGCGGTTGGTGGCTTGGGCCATGCTTGCTCCATTCTCGGCTAAATTTGCAGGAATTGTGTTGACTCTATTTTCGTTCATTTTCTTTTTGGGTAAGAAAACACCTTTCGATTACTTATCTTTTCTATAAAAGAAAGACGCTGAACGCCCAAAATTCAATATCGAACATGTTCACTCGGCTCAAATTTCTTCCGTTTGCTTTTCAAAAATGACTGTATTGACCTGCATGGGCTCAATATCTCGCGCGTGCAAAGCTGCTGAATTTCATACAATGGGCGCAGCAAAACGCAAGGTAAAACGCCTTGTGAACAACTACGCCCGATGTCCAGATGCGGGCGAGGGAGAGGAGCAAACGCTCATGGCACTTGTTACCACCGAAAAGATGCTCAAGGACGCTCAGGCCGGCCACTACGCCGTCGGCGCTTTCAACGTCGAGAACCTCGAGTTTGTTATGGCCGTTCTGGCCGCTGCCGAGGAGACCAAGTCCCCCGTCATCATGCAGACCACCCCGGGCACCATCAAGACCGCTGGTCTGGACTACTTCTACGGCATGGTCAAGGCTGCCGCCGAGCGCGCTTCCGTGCCCGTCGCCCTGCACCTCGATCACGGCGATGGCTATGACCGCTGCATGCAGGCTTTCCGCACTGGCTACACCTCTGTCATGATCGACGGTTCGCACGAGTCCTTCGAGGACAACATCGCCCTGACCAAGTCCGTCGCCGACGCTGGCCGCGCCATGGGCGTGCCTGTCGAGGCCGAGCTCGGTAAGGTTGGCGGCAAGGAGGACGACGGTCCCGCAGTTGAGGGCGAGAGCCCCTACACCGATCCGGCCGAGGCCAAGGAGTTCGTCGAGCGCACCGGCTGCACCTCCCTCGCTATTGGCGTTGGCACCAGCCACGGTGTGTACACGAGCGATCCGCACATCGAGCAGTCCGTGGTCAAGGCCATCCGCGACGCCGTCGACGTGCCGCTGGTTCTGCACGGCACTTCCGGTGTGCCCGATGAGCAGGTTGCCGAGGCCGTGAAGAACGGCATCTGCAAGGTTAACTACGCCACCGAGCTGCGTCAGGCCTACACCAAGGGCTTCATGGCCTACATGGCCGAGAACCCCGCCTGCTTCGATCCCAAGAAGCCGGCCAAGGAGGGCATGCGTGAGATCACCGAGCTGGTTAAGATCCGCATGACCAACCTCAACTCTGTGGGCAAAGCAGAGTAACAGCAAGGGTACTCCGACTCGCTACATATCCCGGGGAGGGACGAGGGCTTAGTTCCCCAATCGTCCTCGGGCATGCAAATAGCCTCGCTGCGCACTTCGTGCGGCGAGGCTTTTTGCCCCCTGCGGAAAGATTGGGGAACTAAGCCCTCGTCCCTCCCAGGTTGACCTACTCGAGGTCGTCGCCCTTGTGGCGTTAGGGCGGAAAAATAATAAGAAGCCTTCGCGCTGCGGAATGATTTTGGAAACTAAGTACGGGACCCGCCCAAACCGTCCTGCTCAATCGCCCTTGTGGCGTTAGTGTCGGAAAAATAAGACGTTGCTTTTTGCCCCCTGCGGAAAGATTGGGGAGCTAAGCCCTCGTCCCTCCCAGGTTGACCTACTCGAGGTCGTCGCCCTTGTGGCGTTAGGTCTGAAAGGGTGGGGCGCGGGGGTTACTTGGTTGTTAGGGTTAGCAGGTCGTTGGGGGTTTTGAGGTTGTAGGTGGCGTTTGGGATGTCTTGGTGTGATCCCCATGCCGCTCTGGCAAAACTGACCCCTGCCGAAGTTGCGCATTGTTCGTCGTAGACGGTGTCGCCAACGTAGACGACGTTGCCAGGATTCGCGCCCGTACGCCGGAGATATTCGAGCATGGGAGCGGGTGCGGGTTTATGTTCGGTTGTGTCTTCGACAAGGATGATGTGCTCAAAATACTTATCGAAGCCAAGGGGTGCAATTTCTTTTGCGTATTCGTCGCGCGCACGTGAGGAGACGATGCCAAGTTTGCAGCCGTTGTCGGAGAGTGTTGCGATAACTTCGTGCAAGCCGGGAAACACGCTGATGGTGCTTTTAAAGCTGGCGGCAACTTGGCACCAGCGATCCAGCGTTGCCTGTGAGTAGATCCCAAGTTTCTCAAGGGCGTTCTTGCCGGGTATGCCGAGGGCAAATTCAAGCTCGTGTCGGGGGAGCGTTTTGCCGGTTTCTTCTTGGACAATCTGGCCAAGTGATGACAGAACGCTTTCTTCTGTATCTGCCAATGTCCCATCAACGTCAAATGCGATATGGTCAAAGTGCTTCATATGATTGCTCCTCTCTGTTGTTTGCCTGCAAGTTTGATGCAGTGACAGAAGAAGGGCTAGCGGGATTTCTGCCTGGTGCTATCGAGATTCTGCCTCGCTGCTCGATAGCTCGAAGGAGTGCACCCCATTTGTTCTTTAAATACCTGGCCAAGATGGCTCGCTGTTATAATTCCGCATTGGCGCGCGACTGTCTGTACCGTTCGCGTGGTGTGTGCCAAAAGTTCGCAAGCACGGTTTATGCGGTATGCGCGTAGATATGCCGCCGGGGTCGTTTCTGCACAAGTTTCGATAATGCGGTAACACTCTCTTTCGCTTACGCCGGCTGCAGATGCCATCTGAGGCACATCTATAGCGGCTGCATAGTTTGCGCGGATAAAGTCCAGGATTGCCTTGAACTGTACGTCGCGGCTGGTCATCCAAGAGGCGCCGTCGGAAGAAAAGAGCGGTTCGGCCTTGGCGTTAATCTGAATCCAGAGCTCTGACAAACTATTTCGAAGCGCCATCTCGTTCTGCGGCCGTTGAAGGTCGTGGCTAAAGGAGCTCTTCAGCAAATCGATAAAGGGCATATCGTCGGGATTGGTGGGCGACCATTTGAGCACATCGACGCCTCGACATTGAAGCAATGGGTTGATGTAACGCTTTTGGAGACGTCCCGCGGGATCGCCGAGCATCGACGGCTGAAAGATATGCAGCATTTGAATGGCTGGCGCCGAATTGGGTGATTGCAGCGTGCTGTGCAAAACGCCGCCGTTGATAAAGCCGGCGGACCCTTCCTCAAAGCGTACGTGCTCATGAGTCGCGCGCGTTCGATAGTCAATCGCTCCCTGCTCCATGTAGAAAAGCTCAACTTCGGAATGCCAGTGCCAGGGGACGGAATTGCCCGGATAGCGAGCGAATTCTGCGCGTTCGGCAATATAGGGCCAGTCTTCGGCGGTCTCGGGAAACGCTTCCTCGCGTCCTCCGCGGTGCAATTCTATGTGATCCATGTTTCGCATGGCATCAGTATAAAGCGCGATGGGCTTAGATTGCTCTTGCCTGTTCGGGGAACGCCTTGTCTAGGGATGCTTGGAGCTTTTCGAACGATGCTCGCAAGTTGTGGCTCTGGTCGGTTGAGCGTTTGGCTTTTGTGGTGGGGGAGTCGAGGAAGCCGTTTCTCTGTGTCGGGGGGAAGGAGAAAAGGTTCGCATGATTTAGGGATGGCTGCTGTGCTGCGTCATTGGAAGAATGCATGCTTATGCGGCCTCCTCGATGTCCACCAAAAGTTTGCGCACGGGGTGTGCTGCTAGATCCCGTGCGTTGGCAGTATTATGCCGCGGACGTCGCAAAGAAGCGCTAAAGAAAGGCTTAACCTGGTTTGGTGTTACGATGAAACCGCAGGTAAAAGCTATCGAGTAACACTCTTGAAAGGTTTTGAGCTTAAGTGTTTTCTAAGGTTTGTGGCGCGGATGTGGCTCGCCTGTGTGGGGCGCGTGGCCGGATCGCTCCTAGCGCTGCGGCTCTGCGGCGCGCACCTGCTCGATGACCTTTTCCATGGTGGCATCGATGCGGTCTTTCTTGAGCTCACATTCCCAGACGGTGATGGGCGTCCAGCCCATTTGGGTAAGTGCGTTGATGGCAGCGCGGTCGCGCTCGACGTTGCGACGGAACTTTGCCTCCCAAAACTCAACGTTGCGCTTGGGCTGGCTGGGGTTGCACTTGGGGCAGCGATGCCAAAAGCAGCCGTTGACGAAGATGGCGATCTTGCGCCCGGGAAAGGCGATGTCGGGCTTGCCGGGAACCTTCCATTCCAAGCGATAACCCGTAAGGCCCGCTGCCCGCAGGCGCTGGCGAACGAGCAGCTCGGGCTTGGTGTTGGCGCGCTTGTTGCCCTTCATGGACTTTTTGATGGCGGCGCGACGGCGGACCAGTTCGCGCTCGTCAGCGGAAAGGTCCGAGGTGTCGATGCCGTCGAGCAGACCGGGCTTGGGACGCTTCTTGCTGCGGCGCTTAGGTGCGCGCTTGGGTTTGGTGGCGGGTTTGTCGGCCGTGGTGGCCTCGGCGTCGTTGGCAGTGCCGTTGGCCTCAAGCCGGTCTTCTTTCAACTCAATCAGGGCATCAATGAGCCCCTTGTCGGCGGGCATCCACTCAACGGTGGCAAGCGAGGTGCGTGGAATCCAGCGGATATCGAGCTGGCGGTCATGTTTCTGGGGCTCGCCAGACTCTTTGGCCAGCGAGCAGTAGTAACACTCCATCGAGAGATGGAAATCGGGGTAGTCGTACTCAACGGTATAGAAATCACGCAGGTTGGTGACTTTGACCTGCAGCTCTTCCATGAGTTCGCGTCGCACGGCGTCTTCGGGTGTCTCGCCGCGCATGAGCTTGCCGCCGGGAAACTCCCAAAGTCCCTGCATGTCGCCATAGCCGCGCTGCACGGCAAGCAGCTCGTCAGATCCTTCCTTGCGAATGATCCCAGCGGCAACATGAACAGTCTTCAACAGGAGTCCTCTCTCAACATCAACACGTGGCAGGTCGGCTACCTGTACCTTACACAACGGTAAGGCAAGCGTAAGCCATATCGATGGTAGCCGACTCGTCTTCTTGCGACTATAGATGCCGTAGACTAATCGCAAGAAAGGACTCGGTATGCAAACCACGCACATGGCGACCCCGGTACTGGAGGTCGCGCATCTCGAAAAAGTATATGGAGCGCTGGGCAACGTGACCCGCGCGCTCAACGACGTCAGCTTTACCGTCAACCGCGGCGAATTTGTTGGCATCATGGGCGCTTCGGGCTCGGGTAAGTCGACGTTGCTCAACTGCGTCTCGACCATCGATAGCGCCACAAGTGGCACGATCCGCATCAACGGGCAGGACGTGACGCGCATGAAGCAGGCTAAGCTTTCGCAGTTCCGCCGCGAGGAGCTCGGCTTTATCTTCCAGGACTCCAACCTGCTCGATACGCTCACGGCACGCGAGAACATCGCCCTGCCGCTCACCATCGCCCGCACAAACTCGGCAGAGATCTCGACCCGCGTGCAAGATGTGGCAGCGCGCCTGTCCATCAGTCAGGTGCTCGACAAGTATCCCTACCAGATGTCCGGCGGTCAGCAGCAGCGCGTTGCCGCGGCTCGCGCGCTCGTCACCGACCCCACCATGATCATGGCCGACGAGCCCACCGGCGCCCTCGATTCCAAGAGCGCCCGCCTGCTGCTCGAGAGCCTGGAGTCCCTCAATCGCCGCCTGCGCGCCACCGTGCTCATGGTCACGCATGACAGCTTTGCTGCCAGCTACACGAGCCGCGTGCTGTTTATCCGCGACGGCAAGATCTTCACCGAGCTGCGCCGCGGCGACACCGACCGCCGAGAGTTCTTCGACCGCATTATGGAGGTCGTTGCCATGATGGGCGGTGAGGGCTCCGATGCTCTGTAAACTCGCTTGGGGCAACGTCCGCCGCGCCGGCCGCGACTACCTCGTCTACCTTTTGACGCTCACCCTGGGCGTTACGGTTTTCTACGCCTTTAACACCATCTCGATGCAGGTCGACATCGCCGGAATCGATGAAAAGGGCTTGGCGCAGGTAATGGGCAGCATGCTCGGCGACCTGACGTACTTTTTGGCCGGTGTCATGGCCTTTTTGATGGTGTATGCCAATAACTTCATCATGAAACGCCGCAAGAAGGAGTTTGGCCTGTACCAGGTGCTCGGCATGGGGCGTGGGCGCGTCGCCACGATCATGGCGCTCGAGACCGTGATAGTGTCGGTCGTGGCCTTTGTCGCCGGCATTGTGCTGGGTGTGGGACTCTCCCAGCTCATGACGTTCTTTACGGCCTCGCTTTTTAAGACACAGATCGCCAATTTCCACTTCTTTTTCTCGGTGCATGCGTTCAATCTGACCCTTGCCTGCATGCTCGTAATGTTTGTGCTCACGCTACTGCTGAACCTTCGCGCCGTGCGTCGTACCAAACTCATCGAGCTTATGGGTGCCGAGCGTCGCAACGAGAGCATCAAGACACGCAACCCCTGGATCGCGATTGCCATCTTTGCCGTGGGCGTGGTGCTTGTGGGCGTGGCCTATTACCGTCTGCTACGTGATGGGTTCCCGCTAGCCGCGACGGACAGCAAGCTGCAAGAGGCCATGAACCAGTTTGGTATTACGACCGCTATGGTTACCGTGGGCACCTTTGCCCTGTTCTGGGGACTCTCGGGCATGCTCATCAAGCTGCTGCAGAGCCTGCGCGGCGTGTATTGGCGCGGCCTCAACATGTTTACCGTGCGCCAGCTTGCGGCCAAGGTCAACACGGTGTGCTTTTCGATGGGCGTCATCGCGATGCTTCTGTTTTTGGCCATCACCTCGGTGACGTGCGGTATGTCGATTGCCAATGTGATGAACGAAAACCTGGAGCGCTATAACCCTGTTGACGTGTCACAGACGTATGTCTATTACACGCCCGATACGCTCGACTACTACAAAGAGTACATCAATCCGTCTGAAGCCGATCGCATGGTGCTGGCCGATAGTACGGTCGATTTGTACTCCGCATGGCACGGCGATCGTATCGATCACGATAACGTTGCAGACGGTATTAAGGGCAAGTCGGCGGACAACAACGACGAGACCGGCAAGAAGGTCAATATCGCCGATGTTGCCGGTGAGCATGTGCAGATCGATTCGTATCTGAGTTACCCGTTTGGCGGTTCGGATCCTTCGGTGACCCCAAGTGAGATGTGCAAGATCATGGGCGAAAAGCTTCCCAAGGCGTTCGGGGGTAGCAATGCCGATGCGATGGGTCTGTTTGTGACGCCGGCGAGCCAGTACAACAAACTGCGCCAGATGATGGGCAAGGAGCCGGTGCACATCGGTCACGACCAGTATCTGCTCACGTGTGATATGGGCGGCGAGCTGGTCGACATGTACACCAAGTATATGGCTGGCGGCCATGCCCTTACCTTGGGCGGGCATACGCTCAAGCCCGCAACCGATAAGTCGGACGAAGATACGGCGGCCATCGCCAACTCGGCGATGGGCAGTAATCCGGGTACCGTGGTCGTAGCCGATGAGCTGCTGTCCCGGCTTAATCTGCAGCCGTATTCCAGTAGCCTGCTCGTTAACTACAAACAGGGGATGGATACAACCGAGGCAGACGAGAGCATTAAATACACTGTGCTCGACAATCTGCTCGTTGACGGCAAGGAGTCGGGGTCGTGGGGAACCTTCATCACACGCTCCGAGATGTACACGCAAGCAGCGCAAATGAACGGTCTTATTAGCTACCTAGCCATCTACATCGGCTTTGTATTGGTCGTTGCATGCGCGGCGATTCTGTCGATCCAGCAACTCTCCAACGTGGCCGACGGCAGCCGCAGCTATCGTGTGCTGGCACAGATCGGCTGTGAGGACCGCAAGATTTGCCATTCGGTGATGGCGCAGCAAGCGGTATTCTTCCTGTTCCCGCTGGCAGTGGGCCTGGCGCACTCCTTTGTGGCACTTAAGGTGATCATCGAGCTGGTGAGCATTTTCGGAAATATGAGCATCGGCGGCACCGTGGGCCTCACCTGTGCAATCTTTCTGGTAGCATACGGTGGCTACTTCCTGGTGACCTATCTCATGAGCACCGGCATGGTACAAGCTGCCATCGCCACCCGTTACAGCGAGTAACAAGCGGGCAAAATCGTCGCAAAATCAGAGGCGTATGACCGCCGCGAAGGGACCAGGGGTCCTTTCGCGGCGGTTTTTGCCAATCTGGTGCGTCTTAGATACAAGTGAGTAGACTATTTTGAACCTGCCAAGCACATCGCGGCAAGTGCTCAATAAAATCGCAGGTCAGGGCTGTGGCGTTTTGAGGTGTGCTCGGCATCCCGCCAAAAGCCTACTCACTTGGTTTTACTGCTAGAAAACCGCCGCGAGGGAAAGTAGCTCCCTCGCGGCGGTTTTTGGCGTTTGCCCAGATAAAACCTGCCAAAATAAACCTGTCCCTTTTTGGCAGGTTATCGCTTCCAAAAGTGGAGGATGAGCGTCGTGCGGTTTTGCTGTTCGGTTTTGACCAGGATGTTGTGGATGTGGGTCTTGACGGTGCCCACGGCAAGGAATAGCTCGTCAGCGATCTCTTGGTTCGATTTGCCCAGTACGACCAGACGCATAACTTCGGTCTCACGGTTGGAGAGCTTGTAGGCGTTGCGATAGAAGGGCATCTGCTCTTCGATGTGTCGATCAAGATCGCTGACGTTCTTTTCCTCGGGCGCCTCCTGCATGCGGATTGAAAGCACGTGGTAGGAGTAGATGATCAGCAGAATCGCAAAGTAGCAGGCAAAGACGTTTTCGCTAAAGTTGCGCTCGGACAGATATAGTTGCAGCCAAGAGGGCGTCAGACTCATGGGGACAATCAGAATGTTGTAGAAATCCTCGGCAACGATGCAACCGACCAGAATAGCGCCGATAATCAGGTGCTTTCGTTGGTTGTTAACGCGTGCCTTCAGCTCGACTTGCGTGCTCTTGCGTGCCGTCCAAAAGATATATAGCCCCACGAAAACAAGGAATACCTGACGCATCGTGTAGTAGAGCCATTGATGAATGGGGCCGTAGGGGACAGCGACGATAATCAGCAGCTCGCTCAGCAAGAACGTTGCGACGGGAATGACAAACTGCTTTTTTGAATGCTTGTCGAGCAAATCCATGGCAATGAGCCAAAAAAAAGCCTGCGAAGCGGTCGCCACAAAGGTCCGCAACACAGGCATGGTAATTGAGTAATAGTCGCTGGCTGGAAAACTCTGGTTTTGCAGCGTGTATTCAAAAAAGAAAATCTCGGTCATCTCGATGGCATAGCAGATAAATACGCCGCTGCCATAGATAAAGAAGCGTCGACGAGACGAGGCATAGGCGGCAAGCGAGAGCACCGCCGTCACGATACAGATCACGAGTATCGCTAGGGTATAGAAGAACATCAGGGTGTTCATCTGTCACCGTCCCATCTCATTTATTCTATGGCCGAGCTCTGTATACCTTGTGGGATATAGACGTCTCAACCCTTCGTTTCATTGCGGATTAGGCGCCGAGATACAGCATAGCCGTATACCGTTCGCGGTTCTAGATGGTAAACCCCCTGTAAACTCTTGACCTGCGGGTTTATATTGGTTTAGAGGGGGTGTAACTCCATGAACGGTCTTTAATCCCGAATAAACTAGGTAAAAATTGCATACGGGTGAATGATGGTCTTGTCAACACGAGGCGTGATGTTCGAGCGCCTCATAGTAATAGTCGGCAAGACCGGCGGAAAGGAAATCGACATGGCACTGCCTAAGGATTTCATCGACACCAACGACTTCACCAAAGAGCAGATCCTGGCTATCGAGGATCTTGGTCTGGCAATGAAGAAGGCCATCAAGGTTGACGGTTATTATCCGCACCTGCTCCGCAACAAGAGCCTTGGCATGATCTTCCAGCAGGTCTCCACCCGCACTCGTCTTTCCTTCGAGACCGCTATGACCGACCTCGGCGGCCATGCTCAGTTCTATGGCCCTGGCACCATCCAGCTCGGCGGTCACGAGTCCCTGGGCGACACCGCTCGCGTTATGGGCTCGCTGCTCGACATCATGATGGCTCGCGTTGACCGTCACAAGGACGTCGTCGGCCTCGCCGAGGGCTCCGCTGTGCCCGTCATCAACGGCATGTCCGAGTTCAACCATCCCACGCAGGAGATGGGCGACCTCATGACCATGCTCGAGAACCTCCCCGAGGGCAAGAAGATCGAGGACTGCACCCTGGCCTTCATCGGCGACGCCACCCAGGTCTGCGTCTCCCTCATGTTCATCGCCTCCAAGGTCGGCATGAAGTTTGTCCAGTTTGGACCTAAGGGCCACCAGATTCCCGACGGCGGCCTGCACGTTGGCACCGTCGAGGAGCGCGCCGAGTTCGGCAAGCAGATGATGGCCATCGCCGAGGAGAACTGCAAGGTCTCCGGCGGCTCTGTCGTCATCTCCGACGACATCGAGTGCATCAAGGGCGCCGACTTCATCTACACCGACGTGTGGTATGGCCTGTACGACGAGGAGGTCTCGGGCGAGAACTACATGGACGTGTTCTATCCCAAGTATCAGGTCACCATGGACATGATGAACTTTGCCGGCCCCAACTCCAAGTTCATGCACTGCCTGCCGGCCACCCGCAACGAGGAGGTCGTCGACGAAGTCATGGACGATCCCGAGCGCTCCCTGTGCTGGGTCGAGGCCGAGAACCGCAAGCACTCCATCCGTGCTCTCCTTGCCGCCCTGGGCAAGCGCACCCCGCTCAACGACGAGGGTGTCGAGTACTCCGCCAAGGCTGAGCTCCACGCCGCTCTCGAGGCTCTCGAGCAGCTCTAAGCCTCAAGGCTTCTAAAAGCACGTTTGCGGGCGGCGGATGCTCGTCTCCTGTCGCCCGCTCACCGAGGCCCAAGCAATTGCCTTAATACCTTAGGGCCTCGGATCTGTCCAAGACTGAGCGAAGGAGCTCATCATGAGCGACGGAAAGAAAAAGCTTTCCTTCTTGACGGTCATTTCGACCATCATCTGCGTCGTCTTCGTTTGCGAGGCCGCCGCTCCTGCTGCTGCCATTGGCAACCAGCAGTTCTTCTGGTGGATCTTCCTGATCCTGACCTTCCTGCTTCCCTACGGCATGGTTGTCGCCGAGCTCGGTACCACCTATGACGGCGAGGGCGGCATTTACGACTGGGTACGCGATGGCCTGGGCGACAAATGGGGCGCCCGCATCTCGTACTACTACTGGGTCAACTACCCGCTGTGGATCGCCTCGCTGGCTACCATGTTCCCCGACATTTTGGGCATGGTCTTTGGCGTCGAGTTCAACTTGATCGCCAAGATGGGTATCGATCTTGCCTTTGTGTGGATCGTCTACCTCATGGGCCGCTCCAAGGCGGCCGACTCCGAGTGGGTCCTTAACGGTGGCGCCATCATCAAGGTCGCCGTTGCCGTTATCGTTGGCGCTTTGGGCATTTGGTATGCCATGGAGAACGGTTTTGCGAACGACATGTCCGCTGCCACCTTCCTGCCCGAGCTCACCAACACCAACGCTCTCGGCTACCTGTCGATCATCATCTTTAACTTCATGGGCTTCGAGGTCATCTGCACCATGACCGACGACATGGCCGATCCCGCTCGCGATATCCCCAAGGCTATCATCGTCGGTGGCCTGTCCATCGCCGTGATCTACCTGTTCGCTGGCTTCGGCATCGGCGCCGCCGTGCCGGCCGACTCCATCGATCCCGACTACGGCATGATCGTCGCAGTCCAGACCATGGTGGGCGACTCCATGATCTTTAAGGTCATCTGCATCGCCTTCCTGATCACCCTGTTCGCCAATATGGCCGCTTGGTCCTTCGGCGTTAACTCCGTTGCTCGCTACGCTGCCGAGCACGGCAACATGCCCAAGGTCTTCGCCTCGATGATCTCGGATGACGACATGCCCAACGGCGCCAACCTGGTCAACGCTGTCGTTGCCTCCCTGGTGCTGTGCCTGCAGCTCGTTCCCATCGACGCCATCTCCAACGGTGTCTTCTGGATGCTCTTTGGCACCTCTGTCGTCTTCCTGCTGTTGACCTACATCCCGATGTTCCCGGCGTTCCTCAACCTTCGTAAGAACGACCCCAACCGTGAGCGCATCTTCACGTTCCCGTTTAAGGGCGCCATGATGAAGGTCATGCTGGCCATCCCCTGCATCGAGCTGGTTCTTGCCATCGTTGCCACGCTGATCCCGTTCTCCGCTGCTGAAATTGGCGACAAGGTCCCGATGATCGTTATCTTCATCGTGCTCGTGCTCATCGGCGAGGTCGTCCGCGTCGTCAGCGCTAAGGGCCGCGAGACCGAGTACAAGGGTCTGACCCCTGAGCTCGCAGCCCAGCGTCTCGCTGAGGAGGCCGCCGAGGCCGAGGAGAACTAGAGCACCCGGTTCTGGGGCTCCAACCCTCCTCGTGTACCAACGCGCGCTTCGTCGGGCTTGTCGCTCCCGACTCCGGGCACTCTAGCCTCTTCGGAGGCGTGTCCAAGCGACAGGTTTGCTAACCATTCCCCCGGGGTGGGTGTGAGCGATAGCTCCGGTAACCACCGCCCACCCCAATCTCTCTTCCGTATCCTTCGTGCGTTTTGTCTCCGCGCACTTGGTTACGTCGTCGCTTGCCGGTGCGATTCCGTGAAAACCGGCACCGGGCGCCCCGACCTTTGCCGGGGAACGGGCGCCTACCATCTCTTGGTTTTAGGCTGCGGGTAACCCGCCCGCAGCAAGCGATCGTTCGATTTGGAGGAAATCTTATGCGTACGATCACCGAGTCCGAGTCCACCCCCAAGGCCGACGGCTTCTTCATGCCCGCCGAGTTCGCCCCGCAGGATCGCGTGTGGATGGGCTGGCCCCACCGCACCGACACCTGGGCCCACGGCGCCAAGCCGGCCCAGAAGCAGTATGCCGCCATCGCCCGCGCCATCTCCGAGTTCACCCCGGTCTATATGTGCGCCAACCAGGTCGACTACGCCAACTGCAAGGCCGTCTTCGAGAACGACGAGAACGTCACCGTCATCGAGATGACCACCGACGACGCCTGGTTCCGCGACACTGCCGCCACCTACGTCATCAACGGCAAGGGCGAGAAGCGCGCCAACCACTGGCACTTCAACGCCTACGGCGGCCTCGTCGACGGCCTGTACTTCCCGTGGGACAAGGACGAGCAGATCGCCCTCAAGATGGCTGAGCTCTCCGGCTGCCGCCGCTATCGTCCCGACGACATGATCCTCGAGGGCGGCTCCATCACCGTCGACGGCGAGGGCACCCTTGTCGTGACCGACCAGTGCCTGCTTTCCCCGGGCCGCACCTGCTCTGCGGTTCTGGAGGAGGAAGAGGATCCCGAGTCCATCTGGCCCAAGTACCGCAAGAAGTTTGAGCCCTGGAGCGAGGAGCTTCGCGCCTACATGGACGAGCACCTCAAGGATTTCCTGGGTGTCGAGAAGGTCATCTGGGTCAAGGAGGGCATCGACCCCGAGGAGACCAACGGCCACATCGACGACGTCGCCACGTTCATCGCGCCGGGCGTCATGGCCTGCATTTGGACCGACGATCCCGAGTATCCGTTCTACGAGCAGTGCCACGCTGCCTACGAGACCCTCTCCAACGCCGTCGACGCCAAGGGCCGCAAGATGAAGGTCTACAAGCTCTGCATGCCCGTGAACCCGCTGTTCATGGACCAGGCTTCCTGCGACACCATCGACGCCGACGAGAACGCCGAGCCGCGCGTCCCCGACGAGCCGCTGATCGCCTCCTACATGAACTACCTCGTGACCAACCACGGCGTTATCGTCCCGCAGTACGGCGACGAGAACGACCAGCTGGCCGTCGACACGCTCCAGAAGATCTACGACGAGGTCTGGGGCGAGGGCGTCTACAAGTGCGTCGGCGTTCAGTCCGAGCAGGTCGTCTTCGGTGGCGGCAACATCCACTGCATTACTCAGCAGGAGCCGTCCGCGTAATTGTCTGTCTTCCCGAGGCACGGCACCTTGCCCTTCAATCGTCGGGCATGACCCTTAAGGTCTATGCCCTCCTCTTTCAGGGCAATCTGCCGCACCTCAGAAACCCAGCCGATCAATCGGACAGTCGGTGAATCGCACCGTGACCATCTCGGGGCATTGATGGTCGGTTTATTCGATGTCTTGGTCGGCTGGGTTTTTCTTTGGGCACTCCGTTGCCTCCACTTCGGAGTGCCCGCCTCTTTGATTGAGTACGCGTCTGATCTGGGATTTATTGCGGGTTAGGCCAATTGTTCGCTTGAATATCCCAGGTCAGACGCGTCTTCAATTGCCAAAAGATACCGGTCGCAATCGCGGCCGTTTTGATCGGAGTATCTATGTACCAGCGTATCGTTATATACACGCGCCTGTTCCGCGAGCGTTGGTCCAACAATTGCATCCTCTCTTCTCTTTGGGATGGCACCTGCACCGGTGACGCGGCCTGCAACCCTACCTTGGGCTGCGCCTTCGGTACAGATGCCATCCTTTTTGCTGTAGGGGAAGCGTGCCATGGCAGGTAAAAAGTTCTCCCTGTTCGAGGTCATCCTCTCGGTTATCTGCGTTGTCTTTACCATCGAGGCGGCTGCTCCGGCATCTGCCATGGGTAACGTGCAGTTCTTCTGGTGGATCTTCCTTATCATTACGTTTTTGCTTCCCTATGGCCTGGTGGTGGCCGAGCTCGGTACGGCGTTCGATTCCGAGGGCGGCCTGTACGACTGGGTTCGCCTGGGCTTGGGAGACCGTTGGTGTGCACGCTGCTCCTGGTGCTATTGGGTCAACTTTCCACTGTGGGTGGCAAGTATCGCCTGCATGTTCCCCAGTGTCATCAATGCGGTATGGGGCATCGAATTTTCGCTTGGGGTCCGAATTGCCATCGAGCTTGCCTTTGTGTGGGGCGTCACGGTCATGGCAATGCAGCCGGTGGCCGAGGCCGATTGGGTCATGGATGGCGGCGCCGTCATCAAGGTGCTCATTACCGCCGTGGTGGGAATCATCGGCATCTGGTTTGCCTGCAACAACGGCTTTGCCAACGATATGTCGTTTAAGACATTTGTCCCCGATCTGGGAGACACTAACTCACTGACGTATCTTTCAATCATCCTATTCAACTTTATGGGCTTTGAGGTGGTCGCGACCTTTGCCAGCACGATGAAGAACCCATCGCGCGATATCCCCAAGGCGGTTATCGCCGGTGGCGTTGCCATCGCGGCGATCTACATTATCTGTGGCATCGGTATTGGAGCCGCGGTTCCCACCGAGCAGCTTTCACTCGATTCGGGCATTGTGGACGCGGTTGCCGCCATGGTGGGGCGCGCTCACCCGCTGACGATGGTCGTGGGCGTGGCCTTTCTGGTAACGCTGTTTGCCAACATGATCTGTTGGAGCTTTGGCGTCAACAACGTGGCGAGCTATGCCGCGCGCCATGGCAACATGCCGCGTCCCTTTGCGCTGGTGTCCAAGAAGACCGGCATGCCCAACGGCTCGGCACTCATTAACGGTTGTTTTGCCAGCTTGGTGCTGCTACTTCAGATTCCGCTGGGTGAAGGTTCCGACGTCTTTTGGGTCTTCTTCTCGATGAACGTCGTCTTTCTGCTCATGAGCTATATCCCGATGTTCCCGGCGTTTTGGCGCCTGCGTAAATACGACGACCGCCCGCGTGTGTTTCGCGCGCCCTTCGAGGGCAAGGTGCTTGCGGTAGCGCTTGCGGTGCCGGTGGTAGAACTCGTGCTTTCGATTGTTGCGACAATCGTGCCGCTTAACAGCTCGCCCGCCGAGATGTCAAAGTTGCCGATCCTCATGGGTGTGGTGATCGGCGTGTTGCTGGGCGAGGTTTCGCGCCTCATATCGCGCCGCGGCCGCAGCATCGACAATCCCGGCGTTGGCGCAAGGGGGACAGGTCGCTTTGCACCAAAACAGTAGCGCCGCGAGTTGTGCGGTGCTAGATGCATCTTGGATTACTGCTCACGCTGCTCGGGATCAGATGCGAGCTTGGGTGCAAAGTAGGGGACGTGGCCCAGGTAGGGGCAGCTGTCCGAACGCGCCTCAACGGCGCAGGGGACATTGTCGTAGGTCATGGAAGAACCGAGTCGGGTGATGGCCTTGGCGGCGGGCGCGACGAGCATCTTGAGCGGAGCGATCGGTGTCATGGCATCTCCTTTCATCGGTGAGACACAGCTTGTTTATCTAAACAATACAGTACGTTTAATCGGTGAGTCTAATCTTGCGGCAAAGAATCTGTCAACATCCTCACAGCCTTGATTATCAACTTCATCCGAACACTTCCCACATTCATCCGCACATGTGCGGATGAATGTGGGAACCCGATACCC
>NZ_JBCPDH010000009.1:0-72416 GCF_040915545.1 Collinsella aerofaciens
GCTTGCCCGTATCGTAGGCAATGCGCCGAATGCTCGCCATCGAAATTTATCGATGGCCTATTTCAGACTGTAATGGGCAGTCCTTGCAGCTTTTTCGCGAAGACTGTCCCCAACGACTAGTCATTCAAGAACGTCCCCAATGACTGTTTTAGCTACCCTGCCGGGTTGCTGCTGCTAGGCGAGAGCGGCCATGATGGTGCGGGCGACGCCGTCGTGGTCGTTGTCGTATTCGGTGATGGCGTCGGCGGCCTCGCGGTCCTCGGGCTCGGCGTTGATCATGGCCATGCCGTGGCCCGCTGCCTGCAGCATGGGGATGTCGTTGATGTTGTCGCCGAACGCCCAAGCGTCGGCGAGACGCTCGCCCAGGTGCTCGCAGAGCCACGTGAGGGCCGTTCCCTTGGTGGCGCCCTCGCCCATGACCTCGATATTCATGGCGTACGAACGCGTGACTTCAATGCCTCCGAGCGTGTCGAGTTCCGCCGCGATGGCGTCGCGATCAGCCGGGTTGTGCCAGTACATGGCGATGCGCTCGAGCGTCTCGACCTCGTCGATCTTGCTGTCGATATCCATGTCGATCGGTGTTCGTGTGCGCTTGAGCGAAGCCGCGATGTGGGGGTCGCCGCCGCAGAATTCGTCCAGGCGCGTGTAGAGCGAGCGGGGGAGGAAGCACTGCCCATCCGCGAAGATATCGAAGGTCACATCGTGGCCGGCGGCGATGCGATGGATGCGATGGGCAATGCCGCAATCGAGCGGACGGCTCAAGATGCACGTGGCGCGCGAGGCGTCGGTGGGCACATCGTCGTCGAGCTGCCAGACGCTGGCGCCATTGGCGCAAACGGCATAGTGCACGGCGGTATGGGCGAGGATGGGCTCAAAGATGCCCGACAGCGGACGTCCCGTGCAGGGCACAAATTCAATCCCGCGTCGAGCGAGCTCGTCGAGCATCGCCCAGGTGGCATCGCTCATCTGCTTATCGCTCGTCAACAGCGTTCCATCCATATCGGAAAACACAATCATTTGATGCAGCCCTTTCTACTGGCATAAAAAGCGTGGCCGAGGGCGATGATGCCCTGGCCACGCTCGGGTTCTATAACGGTCCGCGTCCTAGCGATCGGCGAGCGGCTTGTACTCCAGCGGCTCGATAACCGGGCGATACGCGGGGCGAATAATGCGGTGCGCGCAGAAGAGCTCTTCCATGCGGTGTGCCGACCAGCCGGCCATGCGGGCGACGGCGAATAGCGGCGTAAAAAGCGTCTCGGGTACGCCGAGCATCTTGTAGATAAAGCCCGTGTACAGGTCGATGTTGGCACAGATGGGCTTGGTCATGCCGTGGTCGCGCATCACCTGCGGTGCCAGGCGCTCGATGCGCTCGATGAGCGCGAACTCCTCGCCCAAGTCCTTCTTGGCGGCAAGCGTGCGCGCGTAACGGCGGCAGACCTCGGCGCGCGGGTCGCTGAGCGTATAGACGGCGTGGCCCATGCCGTAGATGAGGCCCGTGCCGTCGAAGGCCTGCTTGTCGAGGATCTTGCCCAGGTAGGCTGCGACCTCGTCCTCGTCTTCCCAATTGGAGACGTGCGCACGGATATCCTCGTGCATAGACACGACCTTGGCATTGGCACCGCCGTGGCGCGGGCCCTTGAGCGAGCCGATAGCCGCGGCGTAGGCGGAATACGGGTCGGTGGCCGAGGAGGACAGCACGCGGCAGGCGAACGTGGAGTTGTTGCCGCCGCCGTGCTCGGCATGCAGCATGAGCATCACGTCGAGCAGCATGGCCTCGTCGCGGGTGAATGCCATGCCGCCGCGTAGGACCTGCAGGATGGTCTCAGCGGTGGAGAGGCCGGGTGTGGGGTGCGGCACATGAACCTCGGAGCCGCGGCGCTTGGCGACCGAGGCCATATGCGCGAAGGCGGCGATGCGGGGGAGACGGGCGAGCATGGAGATGGCGACGTCGATTTCGTGTTCGGGTGTAATGGCGTCGGGCTCGGCGTCGAAGGCGTAGAGCAGCAGCACGGCGCGCTGAAGCACATTCATGATGCTCGACGACACCGTGGTCATGGGGAACTCACGGACGTATTCGTCGCTCAGGTGCCTAAAAGCACCCAGGCGTCCGCAAAAACCGTCGAGTTCCTCTTTGGTGGGCAGCGAGCCCGTGATGAGCAGATAGGCGACCTCTTCGTAGCCGTAGCGGTTCTCGGCCTGGGCGTTGTTGACCAGATCCTCGATGCTGTAGCCACGAAGCGTGAGCTTGCCCTGATCGGGCACGACTTTGCCGTCGACCTTGTTGTAGCCGTGCACGTCCGAGATACGGGTAAGGCCCGCGACCACGCCCGAGCCGTCGGCATTGCGCAGGCCGCGTTTGACGTTGTGCTCTACGAACAGGTCCTCGTCGTACGGGGCGGTCGGCAGGCCGTGGTAGAGGTTTTCGCTTTCGGGCGAAATCTGACGGCTCGCCTCGTAATCCAGAACCAGGCGGCTCAGGTGATCGTCGAAGCGGTAGTAGATTTTCTTGGCGTCGTAGGCCATGCGCGCTCCTCTCCGGTCCGCTTTGGGGCCGCGCGCTTGGACGATATGACGTCAAGCTGCCCCGAGCGGCTTGTTCGCTACAGGCGGTACATAAAGTTAAAGACGTCCTCGCGCTGGATGGACACGTTGACGCCCGAAAGCTCACCGGCCTCGGCCAGCGCCTTCTGCAGCTCGGCGAAGTCGAGCTTGGACTCGGCGGTGTCGGCCAGCATGGTCATGGTGAAGATGTCCTCGATAATGGACTGCGTGATGTCGCGGATGTCGACGTTGGCCTCGCCCAAAACGCGGGTGACGCCGGCGACGATGCCGGGGCGGTTCTTGCCAAGGACGGTGATGACGATGCGGGAGGACGAGATCTCGGCCATGGGAAACCCTTTCGCGTGGTTGCGGTGCGCGCGGGGCGCTCCGCTACGGTACAGTGTTCATCATTGTACCTGTCTGGCGCCAAAAGGGGTGTGCTTACTGCGGCGTTACACGTCTGCAACATGGGAGAAGGGGCGGCAGGGTGCGTGTCCGCTGCGGTTGGCCACGCCGCGTTGCACAAAGACCGTGAACCTTTTGTGGGACACGCGGCGCCGTGATACCATAGCCGAGTTTGTTGTCTTGGTCGGAAACCAAGACGCCTTATGCGCTGATCGGTAACCAGCGCCTGACCAATAAGGAGTCCTACCATGAAGCAGGGTATCCATCCCCAGTATGTCGAGTGCACGGTGACGTGCTCCTGCGGCAACACCTTCAAGACGCACGCTACCGTGTCCGAGATGAAGGTCGAGCTTTGCAACGAGTGCCATCCGTTCTACACCGGCCAGCAGAAGTTCGTCGACACCGGTGGACGCGTCCAGCGCTTCGCCGACAAGTTCGGTGGCGCCGCTGCCGCCCAGCTCAAGAAGGCTGAGGAGGCCAAGGCTGCCAAGGCCGCCAAGGCTGCTGAGGCCGAGGCCGCTCGCAAGGCCGCCGCTGAGGCTAAGGCTGCCGAGAAGGCTAAGCGTGCCGCTAAGTTTGC
This sequence comes from Collinsella aerofaciens, assembly GCF_040915545.1. Classification (GTDB taxonomy): domain Bacteria; phylum Actinomycetota; class Coriobacteriia; order Coriobacteriales; family Coriobacteriaceae; genus Collinsella; species Collinsella aerofaciens_BE. The sequence goes on from NZ_JBCPDH010000009.1 coordinate 3,527, forward strand.
CGAGGAGGCTGCCAAGCAGGCCGCCGAGGCTCCCGCAGAGGCTCCCGTCGAGGAGACCGCTGCCGAGGCCGAGACCACCGAGGCTGCTGAGTAAATAGCTCGCCGCGGAATCACTCGCATTCATGGCATAAGGGCCGTGCATCCGTTTGGGTGCGCGGTCCTTTTCTTTTTATTGGTGCAAACCAACCTGCCCCCATTGCACCAAATGGCAGAGAGGCGGCGTTTGCCCAGATAAAACCTGCCAAAATTAACCTGTCCCATTGTGGCAGGTTGGTCGTAGTTATTACGTGGCGGTCGTGGTCGACCGTATAGGCCGCGCCTTGTTTGGCTAAAGTACAATTATCTGTGTTTAACTCGCCCGCAGCTGCACGGCGTGGGCGATGGCCAAAAAGGAAAACCACATGGGATTCATGTCAAAGCTGCTGTCCTTTGGATCCGATAAGGACCTTAAGCGCTACTACAAGATCGTCGACCAGATCAACGGTCTTGAGCCCCAGTTTGAGAAGATGACCGAGGAGGAACTCCGCGGCCAGACCGATAAGTTCCGCGAGCGTTACGCCAACGGCGAGTCGCTCGACGACATGCTCCCCGAGGCCTTTGCCACCGTGCGTGAGGCTTCCAAGCGCACCATGGGTATGCGCCACTTTGACGTGCAGCTCATTGGCGCCATGGCGCTGCACGAGGGCCACATCGCCGAGATGAAGACCGGCGAAGGTAAGACCCTCGTCTCCACGTTGGCCGGCTATCTCAACGCTATTGCCGGCAAGGGCGTGCACGTCGTTACTGTCAACGATTACCTTGCCAAGCGCGACTCCGAGTGGATGGGCCGCATCTATAAGTACCTGGGCATGACCGTCGGTCTGCTCCAGAACAACATGCCGCTCGAGCTCAAGCGCCCGGCCTACCAGGCCGACGTCACCTACGGCACCAACTCCGAGTTCGGCTTTGATTACCTGCGCGACAACATGGTTACCCGTCCCGAGCAGCGCGTGCAGCGCGGTCACAACTACGCCATCGTCGACGAGGTTGACTCCATCCTGATCGATGAGGCCCGCACCCCGCTGATCATCTCGGGCGCTGGCACCAAGTCCGCCAGTACCTACAAGGACTTCGCGCGTGCCGTGCGTGGCCTTGAGCGCGGCGAGGACGTGTCGCACGACATGCTCACCGCCACCGAGGACGTCGAGCCCACGGGCGACTATGTCATGGACGAGGCCAAGCACACCATTGCCGCCACCGAGCGCGGCCTTAAGAAGATCGAGCGCCGCCTGGGTATCGATGACATCTATGCCGATCTCTCCGGCCAGCTTGTCAACCACCTGCAGCAGGCGCTGAAGGCCCAGTACATGTTCCACCGCGACAAGCAGTACGTGGTCACCAACGGCGAGGTCAAGATCGTCGACGAGTTCACCGGCCGCATTATGGAAGGCCGCCGTTACTCCGAGGGCCTGCACCAGGCCATCGAGGCCAAAGAGGGCGTGCTCGTACGCGAGGAGAACCAGACCCTGGCCACCATCACCCTGCAGAACTACTTCCGTCTGTATGACAAGCTCTCCGGCATGACCGGTACGGCACTTACCGAGGATGCCGAGTTCCGCGAGATCTACAAGCTGCCCGTCGAGGTCATCCCCTCCAACAAGCCTGTGCAGCGCGTGGACCACGAGGACCTGGTGTACCGCACCATCCAGGCCAAGTACAATGCCGTCGCCGACGATGTCGAGCAGCGTCACGCCAAGGGCCAGCCGGTCCTGGTGGGCACCGTCTCCATCGAGAGCTCCGAGAAGCTGTCCGCCGCCCTTACCAAGCGCGGCATCGCGCACGAGGTCCTCAACGCTAAGCATCACGAGCGCGAGGCCCACATCGTTGCCCAGGCCGGACGCTACGGCGCCGTGACCATCGCCACCAACATGGCCGGTCGTGGTACCGACATCCTGCTGGGCGGCAACCCCGACGAGCTGGTGCGCGAGCGCCTGGAGTACGAGGGCCTGACCATGGAGGACGTGACGCCCGAGCAGCTCGAGCAGTTTAACGCCGAAGCCAAGGAGACCTGCAAGGCCGAGCGCGAGCGCGTGCTTGCCGCCGGCGGCCTGACCGTCATCGGCACCGAGCGCCATGAGTCCCGCCGCATCGACAACCAGCTGCGTGGCCGTTCCGGCCGTCAGGGCGATCCGGGCGAGACCCAGTTCTACCTGTCGCTCGAGGACGACCTCATGCGCCTGTTCGGTGGCGACAAGATGGACCGCGTCTCCAAGATGATGGTCACGGCCGACATGGGCGACGACATGCCCATCCAGCACAAGATCATCTCCAAGGCCGTCGAGAGCGCCCAGCACAAGGTCGAGAGCATCAACTTCTCCATGCGTAAGAGCGTCCTCGAGTACGATGACGTCATGAACAAGCAGCGCCAGGTCATCTACGCCGAGCGTAACAAGATTCTGGATGGCAAGGACCTGACCGACCACATCACCGAGGTCATGCACGACACTGTGTACCGCTGCGTGCAGGAGTTCTGCACCAAGGACAGCCACGATGGCGAGCGCGATCTCGAGGGCCTGCGCAAGTGGGTCGTAGAGCTGACCGGTCATATCGATACGCCCAAGTTCCCCGACGAGGATTACGAGGCCCTGGCTGCCGATGTCCTGGCCTACGTTGAGAAGTGCTACAACATGAAGGCCGAGCGCCTGGGTGAGGACCTCATGCGCGAGCTCAACACCCAGGTCATGTTGCGCGTCATCGATACCCGCTGGATGAACTACCTGCAGGAGATGGATTACCTCAAGACCGGTATCGGACTGCGCGGCTTTGGTCAGCGCGACCCGCTGGTCGAGTACAAGACCGAGGCTTATGGTGCCTTCCAGATGCTCGTTGACACCATGTACGAGGATTACCTGCGTACCGTCCTGCGCATCGAGATCAAGGCCGCCCCGCATGCCGTGGAGCACAAGGAGGACCCCGCGCTCGAGGGTGCGCGCTTCTCCGGCCCCGCCGATGTCGATGGCGACAACGGCAACTCGGTGCTGCGCAAACAGGCACAGGTGCAGGCTCGTACGGCCGTCCAGGGAGGCCCGGCTGCTGTCAACAACGGCGGCAAGGTGACCACCTACCGCAAGTCCGAGAGCGATGACCCTTATGTCAACGTGGGCCGCAACGACCTTTGCCCCTGCGGCAGCGGCAAGAAGTTCAAGTACTGCCACGGCAGGAATCGTTAATGGCCGAGGCTTTAGAGGTAACGCCCGCCGAGCTGGACGCGTTTGCGGACCGGCTCGGCGAGGTCGAGTCGTATCTTCATTTGGACGAGAAGCGCACGCGTGTGACCGAGCTCGAGGCCAAAAGCGTGGCCCCCGGCTTTTGGGATGACGCCGACGCCGCTCGCGCCACCATGGAGGAGATCGCTCGCGCCAAGGAAGATATCGCTGCCGTGGATACCGCACGCGGCGAGCTATCTGACGCCCGTGCGGCGCTGGAGCTTGCCGAGGAGATGGGCGACGACCCCGATGCCGCCGCATTGCGCGAGGAGGCTGCCGCTACGGCAGAACGCCTGGCTCGCGCTATCGACGATCTCGAGCTTTCGAGCTGGTTTACCGGTGAGTTCGATCACGGCGACGCGATTGTGACCATCAAGCCCGGACAGGGTGGCCTGGAGGCGCAGGACTGGACCTTCATGCTCTTTAAGATGTACATGAAGTACTGCCAGCGTCGCGGCTGGAAGGTCACCATTAACGACTGCCCCGCGGCTGAGGTCATCGGCATTGACCGTGCAACCTTTACCGTCGAGGGCAAGGATGCGTTTGGCATGCTGCGCGCCGAGGCCGGCGTCCACCGTCTGGTGCGCATTAGCCCCACCGACGACAAGAAGCGCCGCCAGACTACGTTTGCCGGCGTCGAGGTCATCCCCGTGCTGCCTGACGATATCGACATCGAGATCAGTCCCGACGATATCCGCGTGGACGTGTATCACGCGAGCGGCCCGGGCGGCCAGGGCGTCAACACCACCGACTCCGCCGTACGCGTGACGCATTTTCCCAGCGGCATCGTTGTCACTTGCCAAAACGAGCGCAGCCAGATTCAGAACAAGGCCGCGTGCATGCAGATTCTCAAGGCCCGTCTGTACGAGATCGAGCTCGAGAAGCGCGCCGAGGCACTCGACGAGATTCGCGGGCCAAAGACCACGATCGGTTTTGGCAACCAGATTCGCAGCTACGTGCTCTACCCGTATCAGATGGTCAAGGACCTGCGTACGGGCGTGGAGACCAGCAACGTCGAGGCCGTTCTCGACGATGGCGATCTGGATCCGTTTGTGATCGGCTACCATCGCTGGGCAACCGGCAACGCCGATGCGGAAGGCTCGGACGCCTAGGCACATGGTTGGCTCCGGGTCGATGCAAACACTTCGCAGGGGTGGTATTTGCTCGATGAATCGGTAGAATCGAATACAGCAAGAAGTTCAAAGCGCACTCGTTTGGGTGCGCTTTTTTGAGGGAGGCAGCATGGCATATCGTCTGGACATCAAGCGCATTCTTTCGCTGAACTTCTTTCACGATCTGCCCAAGATTATGCTGGGCTGCGCTCTGGCCGCTATCGCGACGGACCTGTTTTTGATCCCCAACGGTCTTGCTGCCGGCGGCGTTACGGGTCTCGCCACGATTATCCAGGCGGTCGGCGCCTCGCATGGCATATCGCTTCCCGTTGGTATCCAGACCATCGTGATGAATGCCTTGCTGCTGCTGGTCGTTATGCGCGAGGGCGGCATGTTCTACGTGGTCCAGACGGCGACGGGCTTTGTGCTGCTGGGCTTCTTCACCGACCTGTTTGCTCCGTTTGTGGCGCCGCTGGCACATGCCGATCTGATGCTGCCCGCTATGTGGGGCGGCATTATCACGGGCATCGGCTATGGCATGGTGCTGCGCGCCGGTGCCAACACTGGCGGCTCCGACACGATCGGCCAGATCATCTCGCGCAATACGTCACTACCGGTGGGCTCCACCGTCATGGCGATCGACGTTGCCGTGTGCGCGCTGTCGGCCCCGGTCTTCTCGGTCGAAAACGCGCTGTATGCGGGCCTTTCGATGGTCATTAGCGGCTACGTGATCGATGCCGTGGTCGACGGCGGCAACAGGCGCCGTATGGTGCTCATCATCTCGGACAAGTTTCCCGATATTGCGGCCGACATCATGTATGGCCTGGGTCGCGGCTGCACCAAGTTTAAGGCGACCGGCATGTACTCGGGTGCCGAAAAGCCGGTGATCATGGTAATCGTGAGCCGTCGCGAGCTCAATACGCTCAAGACCATTGTGCGCGAGCGCGACCCGCGCGCCATCGTGACCGTGGCCGACGTTACGGAAACGTTCGGCGAGGGTTTCAAGGACATTAACGCGTAGGGTCGACTGCGTTCCTTCCAAAAGACGTTCACATTGGTAAACCGTTTCATCAGCGGTTCTGCCTGCTCAATTGCTCAAATTATGATAAAAAGTCTGGTAAAGCCATCAGTTTCCAGCATAATGAATGACGTACGTGCATCGCGGCTGGGTTGGGACGACCTTCTGTGCCGTGCGCATCTTGTCTAAAGAGGATGAAAGGAAGGCACAATGAGCGACGAAGAGCTCAAAAAGGTTGCCAACGAGGTAAGGAAGGGCATCGTCACCGGCGTGCACGCTGCCAAGTCCGGCCATCCGGGCGGTTCGCTCGGCGCTGCCGACATCATGACCTATCTGTACTTTGAGGAAATGAACGTCGACCCGGCCGATCCCCGCAAGGCCGACCGCGATCGTTTTGTGCTCTCCAAGGGCCATTGCGCTCCGGGCCTGTACGCCGTGCTCGCCGAGCGCGGATTCTTCCCCAAGGAGGATCTCGAGACGCTGCGCCATATCGGCAGCCACCTGCAGGGCCACCCCAACATGAATGACACCCCGGGCGTCGACATGTCCACCGGCTCGCTCGGCCAGGGCATCTCCGCCGCCGTGGGCATGGCGGTTGCCGCCAAGCACTGGGGCGATACTTACCGCACGTACGCCCTGCTGGGCGATGGCGAGAGCGAGGAGGGCCAGGTCTGGGAGGCCGCCATGTTTGCCGGCAACCAGCAGCTCGATAACCTCTGCGTGATCGTCGACCACAACGGCCTGCAGATCGACGGCCCCGTCGAGGAGGTCAACGACCCCATGCCGCTCGCCGACAAGTTCCGCGCGTTCAAGTTCCACGTGGTGGAGCTCGCCGACGGCAACGACTTCGACCAGATCCGCGCCGCCTTTGCCGAGGCTCGCGCCACCAAGGGGCAGCCGACCGCCATTATCGCCGAGACCATGAAGGGCAAGGGCGTTTCCTTTATGGAAAACCAGGTGGGTTGGCACGGCAAGGCCCCCAACGATGAACAGTTTGAGCAGGCCATGGCAGAGCTCACGGCCGCCGGAGAGGAGCTCTAGGATGGCAGACGTCAAGAAAATCGCCACGCGTGTAAGCTACGGCGAGGCCCTCGTCGAGCTCGCCAACGAGCACGATGACTTTGTGGTCCTCGACGCCGACCTGGCCGCCGCTACGCAGACCGGTAAGTTTAAGGCCGCCTGCCCCGATCGTTTCTTCGATGTGGGCATTGCCGAGAGCAACCTGATGGGCGTCGCCGCCGGTATCGCGACCACCGGCCGCGTTGCCTTCGCGAGCACCTTTGCCATGTTCGCTGCCGGTCGCGCCTTTGAGCAGGTCCGTAACTCCATCGGCTACCCGCACCTTAACGTTAAGATCGGTGCCACGCACGCCGGTATCTCGGTGGGCGAGGATGGCGCCACGCACCAGTGCTGCGAGGATATCGCCCTGATGCGCGTCATCCCCGGCATGACCGTGATTGTTCCCGCCGACGACGTGGAGGCCCGCGCCGTGACGCGCGCCGCCTACGAGTGCGACGGTCCGGTGTACATGCGCTTCGCCCGTTTGGCCTCGCCGGTTATCAACGACCCCGAGACCTACAAGTTCGAGTTGGGTAAGGGCATTGTCATGCGCGAGGGCGCCGATGTGACCATCATCGCCTGCGGCCTGATGGTCGGCGAGGCTCTCGAGGCCGCCGAGCAGCTCGCTGCCGAGGGCATCGACGCCGAGGTCATCAACATGCACACCATCAAGCCCATCGATGCCGACCTGATCGTCAAGAGCGCCACCAAGACCGGCCACGTCGTGACCGTCGAGGAGCATTCTGTAATCGGTGGCCTGGGCAGCGCCGTTGCCGACGTCCTGTGTGAGCAGTGCCCGACGCCCCTCAAGAAGATCGGCGTCAACGACACCTTTGGCGAGTCCGGCCCGGGTGCCGAGCTCTTGCACAAGTATGGCCTGGACGCCGCCAACATCGTGGCGACCACCAAGGAGTTCTTGGCATAAGGCAAGGTGGATCTCAAGGACTGCTTCGCCAGAACTATAAAACTGCTTCGCCAGTACTATGGAAACCCGGCAGGGGCGCTCTCTTGGAGGGCGCCCCTGTTTCAGTTGCGGTGAAATAAGGACTATTTTGCCAGCCTAAAGGCTCAACAGTCCCTATTTCACCGCAACTTATGAAGACGCCCCTCAAGCACGGTCCCATCAGGGAAAAGGACATATATCGACAAAGCGCAATTCAGACCCTTCCAGCTTTGTATATGCAGCACCCCAAGATAAACGCAGCGACCCCTTAGTTATCGCAGGCCGGGCACAGGGTTACTCTCCAAATCTTTCCGCAGGACGGAGGAGCCCCCGCCGCACGTAGTGCGCAGCGGAGGCTCCGACATGTCCGAGGACGATTTGGAGAGTAACCCTGTGTCCGGCCGGAGGGAGGTTGATTTCCGATCTCAGCCGAACACATTGAGCGGATAGGCCGTTCCCGCAGTTAGCCGAACGCCCCCGAGGCCCCATTCAGGCCACGGGGCGTCGTTTTCCCAGTTGAAGGAACGGTGGAGATGTGTTTCGATGGGTCCGGTGGCCATGCTCCGCCCGCCGCCCGGCACCTCTTCCCAGACTCAGCCGGACGGTCGGTCCGTCTATTCCGTTTTCGCCCTTAGGCTAGGCCAGCGGGGCATCGCCCCTCTCTGCGCGCGCCCTCTCGGCGGGGCCGGCGGGGCCGACCTGTCGGTCTACGACGGGTTCCTGAAGGGGGCGGTCGCCGATGGCAGCTAGCGAGGAGCTGGCCCGCAGGGTCGTGGAGGCCGGGCGGTCGTGCTCGCTCACCACCGCCGTCCTGGAGGAGTGGTCGAGGCTCGGCACCCCGAAGCAGGTGGAGTACCTGGCGGGCTACCTCGAGGCGGAGAGGTCCAGCCGCGAGGCCTCGAAGCGCGCGACGCTGCTCAGGCGCTGCGCGCTGCCGGCGCCCAAGACCTTCGACGGCTACGACTGGTCGGCCGTGTCGTGGCCGGAGGGCATGGGGCGCGAGTCGCTGCTCGCGCTCGACTTCGTCGAGCGCAGGGAGGACCTCGTGCTCATGGGCGACGTCGGCACCGGCAAGACGCACATGGCGTCGGCCCTCTGCGCGCTGGCGTGCGAGAGGAGGCTCGAGGCGCGCTTCTTCACGGCGTCCTCGCTCGTGATGCGCCTGAGGCGCGCCCGCGACGACGGGAGGCTCGACCGGGAGGCCGCAATCATCGGCAAGGCCCGCCTGCTCGTCATCGACGAGCTCGGGTTTCTCCCGCTCGACGCGGACGGGGCGAGGCTGCTCTTCCAGGTCCTCGCCGACGCATACGAGAGGCAGTCGGTGGTATTCACCACGAACCTGGAGTTCAGCAGGTGTGGGCGGTGTTCGGGGACGACCAGATGGCCGCCGCCCTGATCGACCGCATCGTCCACCACGGGAGGCTCGTCCAGTTCCGCGGCGAGTCCTACCGCGTCCGCCATGCCCTCATGCAGGAGGGCTAGCCGCTCAAAAAGCGTGCGCGCTTCCGATGCTGCGACTGCTCAATTTCCGATGCTCTTTTTGCTCAAATCCTCTTGACGAAACACAGAATACGTGCGGGCGGCGCTTGCAGCCGATCGCACGGTACCGGCCGCACCCGTTGCAGCAGCGCGGCCACGCCGCCAGGCGCGGGCAGGCCGCCGACAGGTCGGCCGAGCCGTCGACGCGCTCGCCGCGCCTGGACTTCGGCGCCGTCACGAACCTGTGCGACGCCACCTCGGCGCTCACCGCCGAGGGCGACCTGCACAGCTCCCTGGCGATCTCCCTGCACGAGGCCCTGCGCTCCAGCATCCTCTGGACCGTGTCCCGCTCGTGCCTGGTGAGCCTGCCGTAGGCCCTCGGGGCCGCCTCCGCGGAACCCTTCTTCCTCTTTCCGGACCGGCCGTCCTCCGATCTCCCGGTGCCGGCCGGTCCGGCCCTCAGGGTATCGGGTTCCCACATTCATCCGCACATGTGCGGATGAATGTGGGAGGTGTTCGGATGAAGTTGATAATCAAGGCCGGCCGGAGGGACCCAAACACGGCCATGCTTCTTATGTGCAGCAAAGCTAATGCTGCTAAAATACAAAGCGCTCATGTAGTTTAAACGCACGACGATAAGGAGCACCAGTGGGTAACCACTTCCGTACCTCCGGTGCGGGCGATGATGCCCCCAAGACGCAGGCAGGCGTCCAGGGCAGTCGTTTCGCCACTCCGGATTCAGAGGGCCAGCCTGTTGCTCAGGCCCCCGCTCAGCCGGCAGATCAGGCACAGCCGGCATCCGATCCCTTTGCCTACAATCCAACCAGCGATGTCGCGCTTTCCGGCACGGCGGGTTTTGAGCCCGTTCAGGCCGTGACCGCTCGCGTGGAGCAGCCTCAGGCTGGTGCCGCCACGCCGCAGCCTACCATGGCCGGCATTCCCGACCCCTTGGCCCCTGCGACGCCGGCTCCTCAGCCTGCGCAGTCCGGTCTCTTTGCCGCTATTCCCGACCCCACGCAGCCTGCTGCCCCGGTGGTCGAGAGCGATCAGGCAGCCGAGGTCGCAAGCCTCGATAACGCGCTCAACAACCCCGATTTTACGTCGGTGTTTGCGCCCATCGATCCGCAGGCCAGCCGCAAGAAGATGGCCAAGCAGGCCGGTGTCGAGCCCGTCATCCTTATGGAGCATGTCACCAAGATCTATCCGGCACAGCCCAACAAGCCTGCACTCGACGACATCAACATCGAGATCTATCCGGGCGAGTTCGTCTTCCTGGTCGGTCACTCCGGCTCGGGTAAGACCACGCTGCTGTCGACGCTCAACCGCGACGTCAAGCCGACGAGCGGCCGCATCCTGGTTGCCGGTCAGGACCTCATGAAGATCAAGAACCGCAAGGTTCCGTTCCTGCGCCGCCAGATTGGCGCCGTGTTCCAGGACTTTAAGCTTCTGCCGCAAAAGACCGCCTACGAAAACGTGGCGTTTGCCCTGCAGTGCATCGGCAAGCCCAAGGGCGTCATTCGCAGCCAGGTGCCCGAGGTGCTGCGCCTGGTCGGTCTGGCCGATCAGATGGACTCGCTGCCCGACCAGCTTTCCGGTGGCGAGCAGCAGCGCGTTGCCGTCGCCCGTGCTATGGTCAACCGTCCGCCGCTGCTGATCTGCGACGAGCCCACGGGCAACCTCGACCCGGCGATCTCGCTGGGCATCATGAAGCTGCTTGAGCGTATTAACCGCACCGGCACCACCGTGATCGTCGCCACGCACGACCGCGAGATGGTCGATAGCATGCACCGTCGCGTGATCGCCCTCGAGGGCGGCCACGTCATCCGCGACCAGGAGAGGGGAGGTTACGGCAACTATGGCACCAACTAACGTGGGCTACTCCTTCAAAGAGGCAATCAGCCACTTCTTCCGTAACTGGACTACCTCGCTCGGCGCCGTCATCACGATCTTCCTTTCGCTGTTTATCATCGGCCTGTTCATCATGGGCTCTGCGATGCTGAACTCCGTGATCGGCACCGTCGAGGATCAGGTTGTCATCAACGCGTTCATTAGTGATGACGCCGATCAGGCCGATGTTCAGGCTTTTGAGGCCGAGCTTAAGACGTGGAATAACGTCAAGTCCGTGACCTATAAGGACAAGGACGACGCGCTGGCCGAGTATACGAGCAAGATGTCGGGCAACGCCGACGCCACCATGAGCGCGCTCGATGGCCAGAACCCGCTGCCGGCTTCCTTCGCTATTGAGATGGACGATCCGTCCAAGGTCGAGAGCACGGCAAAGAAGCTCAAGAAGGATGCCGATTTCCAGAAGATCGCGGATGACGGCGACGTCAACGCGAGCGTGCTGTACGGCCAGGAGGAAGTGAGCCGCCTGTTCCAGGTGACCAACTACATCCGCATCGCCGCCGTGGTGCTCGTTGGTCTTCTGACCTTTATCGCATTCATCTTCATCAACAACACGATTCGCCTGTCCATCACGGCGCGTCGTCGTGAGATTGCGATTATGCGTCTGGTCGGCGCCAGCAACGGCTTCATTCGTGGCCCGTTTATCACCGAGGGCGTGCTGCAGGCCATTTTGGGCTCGCTGCTTTCCATCGGCGTTCTGGAGCTGCTGCGCAATCTGATGATTCCGCGTCTGCAGGAGAGCATCGGCTGGATGTCGTTTGCCCTGCCGATGCAGTACTACCTGGTGACCTATGCTGCGCTGATTCTGGTCGGTGTGATTATCGGTCTCTTTGGTTCTGCCATCGCCATGCGCCGCTACCTGCGCGTGTAGGCATGCTTGGAATTCATCCCTTCCAACGGGTCGTCTCTTATGGGGCGGCCCGTTTTTTGATCCCTAGGGGACGGCAGGAAAGCGAATCATTTGGGTAGACTCTTTGGAGTTCGCAATCGATAGTTAGGAGGCGCCATGGGGCGCAATAACAAGCATAAGCGTGGAGCTCGCAATCAGCGCGGGCCGGTGCGCAGCGAACGCCGTCCGAGCCTGACCGGGCGCGTGCAGCTCCATGAGCATAGCGCCTACGTTGTAACCGAAAACGACGACTACAAGGTCATGGGCCGCGGTAAGCGCGAGATCATGGATGGCGATACCGTTGCCGTGAGCATTAAGAACAGCCCGCACGGTGAGCGGCGCGCCGTGATCGAAAGCGTGGTTGAGCGTGCAGCCATAAGCGTGGTGGGCACGTACCAGACCGCCGGTCCGCTCGGTGTGATCGAGCCGCTCGATTCGCGTCTGAAGGCCGACTTCTTCATTCTGCCCGAGGATACCTCGGCGGATCGTCTGGGTGTCCACCCGGGTGATGCTGTTGTCGCGCGCATTTTGACCTACCCGACGCGCCTGGAATCGGGTACCGTGACGATCGAGCGCCGCATTGGCGGAGATGACGCGCCCGATTTGGGCGTTCAATATGTGATGGCGCGTTACGGCTATACCGATAGCTATCCCGAGGCCGCGCTGGACGAGGCCGAGGGGCTTTCGCTCGATGTGTCCGCGGCGCTTAAGGACCCGCTCCGCCGCGATCTGCGCGACCGCTTTGTCATCACGATCGACCCGGTCGACGCGCGCGACTTTGACGATGCCATTTCGTTGGAGCGCACGCCCGAGGGTGGCTACAAGCTGGGTGTGCATATCGCCGACGTTTCACACTATGTGGCTTGGGGCGGGCATATCGATCTTGAGGCTCGCCATCGTACGACATCGGTGTATCTGGCCGATCGCGTGCTTCCCATGCTGCCCGAACGCCTGTCCTGTGACCTGTGCTCGCTTCGCCCTGACGAGGACCGTCTTGCGTTTACCGTCGATATCGAGCTCGATGCGCAGGGTCGCGTGCGGCATTACGATCCGTATCCCAGCGTGATTCGCTCGCGTGTGCGTATGGACTATGACGGCGCCGAGGCGCTGCTGGTGCGTGCCGGCGCGGTTGAGTATTCGGTGCTGGAGGGTGCAGCCGAGGATGTTGCGGCTGCCGAGACCTCGCGCGAGGAAGCGCTTGAGCGCGGTCTTGCGTGCGAGGAGGCCGCCCGCGGCTACAACATCGACCTCGGCGATTTCCTTGTCTCCGCTAACGAACTCGCCGAACTTCGCCGTCGTATTCGTCGCGCCCGCGGCTCAGTCGATTTTGACACAGCCGAGATTCGCGCTCTATTGGATGAGGACGGAGTGCCCGTGCAGATTGTGGCGCGTGAGCGTTCGTGTGCCACGTCGCTTATCGAGGAAGCCATGCTGCTCGCCAACGAGTGCGTTGCTGAGTGGCTGGCAGACCGTGATATCGAGGCCTGCTATCGCGTGCATGAAGATCCGAGCCCCGATAGCCTGCACGGTGCCGCCGTTGCGCTGGCGCAGCTAGGCATCATCGACGATCGCCGTGCTGCCGGTATTGCCCTGGGGAGCCCCGATGAGCTGCAGGCTGCAGTTGATGCTGCCGCCGGTACGGCCAACGCACCGCTCGTTAACACGCTGCTTCTGCGCAGCATGCAGCGCGCGCTGTACAAGCCGCGCAACGAGGGCCACTTTGCGCTCGCCGCGCCGTGCTACTGTCACTTTACGAGTCCCATCCGTCGCTACCCCGATCTGGTGGTGCACCGCGTACTCAAGCTGCAGTTGGCCTATGAGCAGCTGGGCGGCAAGGACGCCCTGGTCCGTACGCCGCGCCTGATCGGCAAGGGGCGCGAGTCACTGCCGCGCATTCTGCCGCAGATCTGCCGCGCATGCAGCGATGCCGAGCGCGCGGCAGATGCCGCCAGCCATGCGACGCAAAAGATCAAGATTGCCCAGTACTATGAGGACCGTCTGGGCGAGCGCTATGCCGGAACCGTCTCGTGGGTTAGCAGCATGGGCCTTTTTGTGCGCTTGGACCTAACGCAGGTCGAAGGCTTGGTTTCGATCAAGAGTCTGGGCAACGAGTGGTTCGAGTTCGACGAGGACGCGCTCACGCCCACAGGTGCCGACACGGGCACCCGTTACGAGCTGGGGCAGCGCGTGATTATCGAGGTCTCGCGCGTCAATACCACGCGTGGGCACTTGGACTTTAAGCTTATCCATTAGCCAAATCCCGACTCATGGTGGGGGAGCGGAGGGCGGCCTTTCGGGACCGCCCTCCGCATTTGAATCGTGGCTACCTTGCCGTCTGCTCGGCCGCCCGCTTACCTGCTATTTGAGAGGTAAAACCTACCAAAATAAACCTGTCCCTTTTTGGCAGGTTTACAAGAAAGCGGGGATGAGATGGCGACGGTGTACGGTTATGCGCGGGTGAGTTCGCGCGATCAGAACCTTAATCGGCAGCTGGATGCGCTGGGCGCCTATGGCGTGGGCTCGGCGAATATTTATGCCGACCATGCGAGCGGCAAGGACTTCGATCGACCGCGTTATCGCGAGCTGCTGCACGTCCTGGGAGACGGGGACGTGCTGGTGGTGCTTTCTATCGACCGACTTGGCCGTAATTACTCCGAGATTCTTGAGGAATGGCGACGCATTACCAAGGAGCTCGGGGTTGCCATTGTGGTGTTGGACATGCCATTGCTTGACACGCGCGCTAGGGCCAGCGGCGCGCCGGATGTGACCAACGTCCTGATTGCCGATATTGTGCTGCAACTGCTGAGCTACGTGGCGCAGGTGGAGCGCGAGAATATCCATCGGCGCCAAGCGGAGGGAATTGCAGCGGCGCGGGCGCGAGGGGTCCGTTTCGGTCGACCTCGCAAGCCGTGCCCTCCTCAGTTTGAGCTGGTGCGCGATAGCTATGAGGCGGGCGATATTACCCGCAGCCAGGCGGCAAAGTGCCTGGGCGTGTGCGTGGGGACGTTCGATCGCTGGATGCGCGAGGCGGGGTAGGGGTTTGCGTCGCTTTGTCGCTTCCTGTTGCGATTCAAATTTTGATACGGTGACGATGCCATCTGGGGCTACACTCGCTGATATTCAAAAAAGGAGGTTGGCCCTTGGCGCGCGTAAAACAAATAATCGGATGGACCGCGATCGTTCTGTTCGCTGCAACGCTGGCGGGCATCTGGGTGCTGACGGAGCAAAATGCGGTGGAGACGTCGTTGCTGAGCGAGTCCACCGCGCGTGTGGTGGAGGGCCAGGCTACGGGCGTTCAGGCTGTCGATGCCACGGGTGAAGCTCAGGCGGAGAACGGAATGACCGGGGGCACCGATTCGGCTGCCTCGAATGTCCGGTCTGGCCGACTTGCTTCCATTCGCATGTGGGTGGGCACAAACGTCCGTCGCGTTGCCCATACCGTAGAGTTTTTCTTCGTCGGATTGTTCGCCTCGGTGGTCGTGGTTTGCTTTTCCAGGCGTCCGTGGAGCGTATGCTCCCGTTGCGTGCCCGTATTGCTCTTTTGCACCGCCTGCTCCGTTGGCGATCAGGTACATAAGATCTTTGTTCCCGGCAGGCATTTCGACGTTATCGATTTAGGATTCGATGCTGCGGGCTATGTCACCGCCATGCTGTTGGTATTGCTGGCAGCGGCGTTGGTGCGCCATGCGACTCGGCCGATCGGCGCCCATGCGAGACGCTAGCCTTAAGACGAGACATCGCGACTGCCTATGCTTCGACATTGACTACAATAACGGCTGCAATCGCGAGTGGTCGTCGATGTGCAGTTTTCCAGACACCTGTTTTCTCTAAGAAAGGAAATCCCATGACCGTACTGTTTGTTGAATATTCCAAGTGCTCGACCTGTAAGAAGGCCAAGGCATGGCTGGACGAACATGGGGTAGAGTACATCGACCGCGATATCGTTTTGGACAATCCCACGGCTGATGAGCTTGCGACCTGGATTGCTCGTTCGGGGCTGCCGGTGCGGCGTTTCTTTAATTCGTCGGGCATGAAATATCGAGAGCTGGGCCTGAAGGCGCGTCTGGATGCGGGCATGACGGATCGGGAGTGCTACGAGCTGCTGGCGACCGACGGCATGCTGGTCAAGCGTCCGCTGCTGGTGGGCGACGACTTTGCGATTCCCGGCTTTAGGGAAGCGGCTTGGGCCGAGGCGTTGCTGTAGCGGCTGCGGAAAGTGCGACCCGGAATTCGCTTCCAGAATGGGATGCGCTTTCCCAAAGTGGCCGGTTGCGGAAAGCACGTCCCATTCTGAGCTTCGATTGTGGGACACGGTTTCCGGTTGAGGGCTCGACGGGAAAGTGGGGACCAGTTTGAGCTTGAAATCTGGGACGCACTTTCCGCCGGCGGGCCTGCCCCAGTCAGTCCGCCAGCTGTGCCCATTCGTGCGGATCGTAGACCTTTACGTGTTTGTTGGGCTTGCCGCTCCAGTACTCCTCGTCCATAAAGGGCAGATATGCCTGAACGCCGGGGCAGATAAAGGGAATCCGCTGCTGTTGCAGTCGCTCGCGCTGGCGCTGCTCCAGGTGCGCCTCGGATATGACGGTCGGCATACCGGACAACTCGACGAGGCTTGCCTGGATTCGCTTAAGGTCGGGGAGTCCCGCGTGCCATGACATCCGCATGATCAAAAAGGATGCACGGCGGTATTTTGCCTGCACCACAGTAATGGCGGGGCGTAACGTGGGGTGAATTTTGTCCCGTTCGGGCCAAAGGTCGGCAGTGATCTCGAGGCCCAGGGTCTCCCATAGGTAATCAAGCTCTTCGTCCATGGTACCTCGATATCTACGCGATCATTGATACTTCGATTGTGTTGCCTGGTGCTATCGTTTTCGCGGTAGAATCTGCCAACGGTTGACGGCTACCGCTCGCGGTGTTTTGCCCTTCGTGTACAGCGGTCGGCTTCACAGGTCCTTCACGGGTTGGACTAAATTAGGCCAATTTGACTGAATTTCAAAAAAGTCAAAATTGGGGCTTGCGTCACGGCGAGACTTCCCGTATATTTCTTTCTTGCGCAAAGGCACAGCCGAGCGCAGCGATGCAGTCATTGGGATGTCGTCTAATGGCAGGACAGCGGATTCTGGTTCCGTCAATGGGGGTTCGACTCCCTCCATCCCAGCCATTGCATTTGCTACATATGGCCCGTTCGTCTAGCGGTTTAGGACGCCGCCCTCTCAAGGCGGAGATCACCAGTTCGAATCTGGTACGGGCTACCAAAATTGAATGCCCGGGCCTCGTAAGAGACCCGGGTTTTGTGTATTGACCGATGCTTAAGGCGCGCGTTGAGTCTGCCGCCCGGATCGAGGAGTAGCCATGGATCTGCCCATCAGCTTGCAAGACATCACGTATGCCGAGAACTATCTGGCGCAGGGCGACCTGGCTACGGCGACGCCGCTGCTGGAGCGTCTGGTGGAGCTCGCCGAGGAGTATATCGACGCTGAGTGCAAGACGGAGGAGAAGCGTCAATACTTTAGCTTCGATAGCAAGTTTGAGCGCTTGGCCTATCGCCGCGTGGAGAAGGATCCACGCGAGCTCGTGCAGGTCGAGGTGCCGTTTGACCGCCTGTACTCTGACATGGCGTTTGCCTACATTCGCCAGCAGGATTATGTGAGCGCTCGTAATGCCCTGATGCAGGCTGTGCGTTGGGACCCCATGAACTGCAACTATCGCTTGGATTTGGCCGAGCTGTTCCGCGCACTCGAGGACAAGCAGGAATGGGCATCGCTCTCGTTCTCGGTGCTGGAGCGTGCAAGTGATGGCAAGTGCGCCGCCCGTGCTTACGCCAATCTAGGTCAGTACTTCTTGGAGCCCGAGACCGAGAACGTTTCGGCTGCCGTGGGCTGCGCGCGTCTGGCGCTGCGCCTGGCGCCCAACGATGCGCATACGACGCGCCTGCTCAACAAGATCCATACCACCTATCCGGATGCCGCCGATGAGAGCGACGAGCACGTGATGGGCGAGCTGGCCCTGCAAGGCGTGCCGACCTCGCCTTCGGCTGAGATTGCCATTTGCCTGATCATGTGTGCGACCGATGCTGCGAGCGACGGCGACAAGCAGGAGGCTACGCGTCTGACGGTCCGTGCCCGCGACCTGGTGGGCGAGGAGGCATGCGCGGCGATCATTAAGCTGGTGCGCGAGAGCGACGCCGAGCTTAACGCTGAGCACAAGGCAAAGCGCGATGTCGCGAACAAGAACGCCGATGGTGCCGAGGAGGTCGGCGATGCCCAGTAAGCGTGAACGCAAGCTCATTTCCAAGAATCGTTCGGCGCATCACGAGTACTTTATCGATGAGACGTTTGAGTGCGGTATTGAGCTGAGCGGCACCGAGGTCAAGTCGATTCGCGAGCGTGCCTGTCAGATCACTGACACTTTTGCGCTGATTCGTGGCGGCGAGTGCTGGCTCGTCGGACTGCATATCCACCCTTATAGCCATGGTGGCGTGTGGAACCGCGACCCCGACCGTCGGCGTCGTCTGCTGCTGCACCGCAAGGAGATCGACTTTCTTGACGGCAAACTTCGAAACCGTGGTTATGCGCTGGTTCCGTTGGAGCTCTACTTTAATACCGACGGCCGCGTAAAGCTGCTGCTGGGTCTGGGTCGCGGCAAGAAACTCTACGACAAGCGCGAGGACATGGCCAAGCGTGATGTCCAACGCGAGATCGACCGCGCCCTCAAGGAGCGCAACCGCTGACCACCCTTCATAAGTTGCGGTGGAATACGGACTGTTTTGCCTGTTTGAGGGGCTATTCAGTCCCTATTTCACCGCAACTGCGGGCGTCTCATCTTGCTTACTGTTTTTACACATATGTCTTAAAGGCGGCGTCCGTTATGGGTGCCGCCTTTTTTGTGGGTACATACATCCATGAGGTTCCAACCTGAGCTAGGGGAGTGAGCGTTATGGACAAAACTGCGTTCTTTACGATGCCGAGCGGCCTGTATGTGGTGAGCGCCGCGGCCGACGGACTGCGCTCCGGCTGCGTCATCAACACGGCGGTGCAGGTGACGTCCGCCCCGCCGCGCGTCTCGGTTGCCGTGAATAAGGACAACGTCACCTCGGGTGTCATTACCGCGGCCAAGGCGTTCGCACTGACCGTAATCGACCAGACGGCCGATATGCTCTACATCGGTAACTTTGGGTTCCGCACCAGCAGCGATTATGACAAGTTTGTCAAGTACGAGACCCACGAGACCGCGCTGGGCATGCCCTATGTGTCCGAGCACGCGGCGGCCTTGTTTAGCTGTCGTTTGATTGATACCGTGGACGTGGGCACGCACCTGCTCTTTATCGGCGAGGTGGAGGATGCCGAGCGCTTGAGCGGCGAGACCCCGCTGACCTATGACTACTATCACAAGGTCTTGAAGGGCAAGACGCCGCCCAAAGCCTCGTCGTATCAAGGCTAGAAATGTTCTAAAAATACTTGCATTATATTATTGAGAATATATACTAATAAGCAAGTACACCAGCAGTCACGTTCGAGAGGAGAACATCATGGCTGAGGAGAAGAAGACGTATAAGTTTGTGTGCACCGTTTGCGGCTACGAGGTTGAGGTCGACACGCCCGAGCTGCCCGAGGACTACGTATGCCCGGTCTGCGGCGTCGGCCCCGATGAGTTTGAGCTCGTCGAGGAGTAACTCGTAGACACACGGTGATTAGCCATACAGAGCTCTGTCCAAGGGTCCCGGCTGGATATTCCGGCCGGGACCCTTTTGATTTATCTGACGGTTTAAAACGGTCTCACGTTTTACAGATTGAGACGTTATATCTGGACAGTCACGCCATCTCAATTACATTCCCGTTAGCAGCACGATGTCGAGAATCGTCACGATGACGCCGATCCCTACGAGCAGCGCGTTGAGCGGGCGCGAGTTGGCGTATTTGCCCATGACGCGGCGTGAGCTGGTGAGCCGTATGAGCACAAAGACCGTAATCGGCAGCTGAAGCGACAGCAGTGCCTGGCTCCAGATGAGACCTTCAAAAGGATTTGGGACGACCAGACACGCCGCCACTGCGCCGGCGAAACAGGCCGCTACTCCGATCGAGGAATGTCGGTCGTGGATGTCGTATTCCTCGTCGAACATGCCCGCGGTGATGGTTCCCGCCGCCATGCCCGCTGTCACACTGCTCGAGAGGCCCGCGAACAGCAGCGCCACGGCAAAGATGGTCGAGCTCGCCGGGCCCAAGATGGGGGAGAGCGTGGCCGCTGCGACGGCGAGGTCGTCTACGACTATGCCGTGCGCAAAGAAGGTCGTTGCGGCCAGGATGACCATGGCCGAGTTGATTGCCCAGCCCACGCCCATCGAAAAGAGCGTGTCAAAGAGCTCGTAGCGCAGACGCTCCTCGATAACTTGCTCGCCTTGGCCTTCGAAGTGCATGGATTGGATGACCTCGGAGTGCAGAAAGAGATTGTGCGGCATGACGACCGCCCCCAGGACACTCACGATAATCGCGGCAGAGCCAGTGGGCATACTAGGCGTGATCCAGCTTGCGGCGGCTTGCGTCCAGTCGACCTTGACTAGTGCAAGCTCGGCCAAAAACGAGAGTCCTACCACGCCTACGAAGGCGATGATCCAGCGCTCGGCACGCTTGTAGGAGTTCGTCATGAGCATCGCCATCGATACTGACGCCACGATGACGCAGCCCGCACGCACGGGCAGCCCAAAGAGCATTTGAAGGGCAATCGCGCCGCCCAGGACCTCAGCCATGGCGGTGGCGATGGTCGCGAGATAGGCACTGCCGAGCACCGCGCGTCCCACGATGCGGGGGAGAAAGCGGGTCGTGGCCTCGGCAAGGCAGGCGCCCGTGGCGATGCCCAGGTGTGCAGCGTTGTGCTGCAGCACAATGAGCATAATCGTGGACAGCGTGACGATCCACAGCAGCGCGTAGCCAAACTGCGAGCCCGCGGCCATATTGGAGGCCCAGTTGCCCGGATCGATAAAGCCGACGGTCACGAGCAGCCCGGGGCCGATATGCCGCGCAATGTCTAGGCCTCCGTGGCCACCGGTGCGCCGGGAGCCAAAGTGTTGTTTGAGATGGTTGATCATGGTCGGTTCCTGCATAGGGGGCAGCGCGGCGCGCTTGGGTCATGCGGCGCCGCGCGCTCGGTTTAGGTTGGGGTTACTTACGCGCCTTGCCCTGGTTGGCCACGGCGTCAATCTTGGCGGCGATGGTTGCTGGGTCGCCGATGTAGCGCTTGTCGAGGACGTTGAAATCGGCATCGAAGGTGTAGACGAGCGGCACGCCGGTGGGGATGTTGACCTTGAGGATTTCCTCGGGCGTGAGGTGCTCGAACTTCATGACGAGCGAGCGCAGGGAGTTGCCGTGTGCGGCGATGAGTACGCGCTTGCCGGCGAGCATCTGGGGGCGAATCTCGTCTTCGAAATAAGGCCAGGCGCGGGCTATCGTGTCCTTGAGACACTCGGTATAGGGCAGCTGATCGGGCGCGACGTCGCGGTATTGCTCCTGGGTGTGGGGGTCGCGACTGTCGCCCGGCTCGAGTGCCGGCGGGCAGACATCGAAGGAACGGCGCCAGATGAGTACCTGCTCGTCGCCATGCTCCGCCGCGGCATCGGCCTTGTTGAGACCCTGCAGCGCGCCGTAGTGGCGCTCGTTGAGCTTCCAGGATTTGATGACGGGCAGCCACTCGCGATCCATCTGGCCGAGCACGATGTTGAGGGTGTGAATTGCGCGCTTGAGACGCGAGGTGTAGCAGACGTCAAAGTCGAAACCGGCTTCCTTGAGGGCGCGGCCGCCTGCCGCCGCTTCTTCGCGGCCCGTGTCGGTGAGTTCTACGTCGGTCCAGCCGGTGAACAGGTTGAGCTTGTTCCACTCGGATTCTCCGTGACGGATAAGGACGAGTTGCATCGTCTGCTGGTCTGCTTGGTGCGCCATAGGGGCCTCCTTGATCTGGCACGGTGTGCGTGCCGTTTGCTTGACGCCGCAAAGGATACCCGTTTTAGGCTAAAAAGTTAACCAAGACTAACAAAATTGTTGTATTTGAATAGGATGGTGAAAGGGAGCTGCCGAAATGTCTTGATCTGTAACGACTAGGGATGGAAATTGGGCCTAGGTGTTACAGATCAAGACAGGAAGAAATGGTCCTATGGAACATCTCGATTTGTAACAGTTAGCTGCAAAAATCGGCCCTTCATGTTACAGATCGAGACAAACCAAAACCGTCCTGCAGAAAATCTCAATCTGTAACATCTAAGCGCCAAAATCGGCTCCTCCTGTTACAGATTGAGATGTTTGAAGCGGTGGGCTGACGGGCCGAACCTGGGGCCCTTGTTGTCGTCCTTGAGCTCGGCGGCACCCACTCGCAGGGCGCGCGTTACGCGATTGTTTCGAAACGGGTGGGAAACACAACGGGCCGGCGATGCTCCTAGTATCCCTATTCAACTGACTGTCTAAATATCTAGGGGAGGATCGCGATGCAGGCAGATTCCGCTCAGCAGCAGGGCCTTTATCGCCCCGAATTCGACCACGATGCATGTGGCATCGGCGCGCTTGCCGATATCAACGGTGAGCGTCATCACCAGATTCTGGACGATGCGCTGTCCATTCTGGTCAACTTGGAGCACCGCGGCGGCACCGGACTCGAGAAGAACACCGGCGACGGCGCCGGAATCCTGTTCCAGGTTCCGCATCATTTTTTCCGCAAAGAGGCTCAAAAGTGCGGCCAGATTCTGCCGGCAGAGGGCGACTATGGCGTGGCCATGCTGTTCTTCCCGCAGGACGACAAGGGCGTAGAGGATGCCCGCCGCGTGTTTGAGGAGGGCTGCGCCGAGGCCGGCGTGCCGCTGCTTTTTTGGCGCGAGGTGCCGGTCGACCCGCACGATTTGGGCGAGACGGCCCGCGCCTGCATGCCCACCATCTTGCAGGCCTTCCTGGGCCGTCCGGACGACACGCCCGCCGGCGATGCCTTCGAGCGTCGTCTGTACGTGTGCCGCCGCACCATCGAGAAGAAGGCCGACGTCGAGTTTGCCCTGCGCGACAAGATCTTCTATGTGTGCTCCATGAGCTCGCGCACCATCGTGTACAAGGGTATGCTGGTCGCCACGCAGATGCGCCGCTTCTTCATCGATCTCAACGACGCCGCCGTCAAGACGGCCGTGGCGCTCGTCCACTCGCGCTACTCCACCAACACCACGCCCAGCTGGGAACGCGCGCACCCCAACCGTTATATCATCCATAACGGCGAGATCAATACCCTCAAGGGCAACGTCAACTGGATCCGCGCCCGCGAGCCCAACCTGTACAGCCCCGTGCTGCAGCACGATCTTGAGCGCGTGATGCCCATCATCAACCGCGAGGGTTCCGACTCCGCGATTCTGGATAACGTGCTCGAATTTTTGGTCATGAACGGTCGCCCGCTCACGCGTGCCGCGTCCATGCTGCTGCCCGAGCCGTGGGACCACAACGACAGCCTGAGTGAGGAGCGCCGCGCCTACGACGCTTACCAGTCCATGCTCATGGAGCCGTGGGATGGCCCGGCGGCCATCGCCTTTACCGACGGTCGCACGCTGGGTGCCGCCCTCGACCGTAACGGCCTGCGTCCCGCCCGCTACTATGTGACGCGCGACGGTCGCTTTATGCTGGCGAGCGAGGTGGGCACCATCGAGGTGAGCCCCGAGAACATCCTGACGAGCGGCTGCCTGGGACCGGGCCAGATGCTCGAGGTCGACTTTGCCCGCGGGCGCGTCATCTACAACGATGAGCTGCGTGCCCGTTACGCCAAGGAAAAGCCCTATCGCGACTGGATCGCCGAGGAGACGCTGACCGTCGACGCGCTCGACAAGCTCGTCGCGCCCGCGCCCGCCGAGGATACCGAGGTGCCCGCCGCCGTGCGTATGGCCAAGCTCGGGTATCACTGGGATGATGTTGACGAAGTCGTGCGTCCCATGGCCCAGCAGGGCAAGGCCCCGCTCGCCTCGATGGGCATCGATGCGCCGCTGGCCTGCCTGTCCAAGAAGACGCGTTCGTTCTTCGACTACTTCTATCAGCTGTTCGCTCAGGTCACGAACCCGCCGATCGACGCTCTTCGCGAGCATATGGTCACCTCGACCACGCTCTACCTGGGTAACCACGGCAACCTGCTCGAGGACTCCCGTACGGCCTGTCAGCTGGTGCGCCTGGAGCGTCCGCTGCTGAGCGAGGAGGAGTTCGAGCGTATCTGCGCCATCGACCGCGTGGGCTTTAAGACCCGCCGTTTCCGTGCCGTCTACCGCCGCGATGCCGGCGAGGGTGCGCTGCAGGCTGCGCTCAAGCAGCTTGCAGAGGACGTTGAGGCCGCGGTCCGCGACGGCGTGAACATCGTGGTGTTGAGCGATCGCGCCGGAGCGGGCGAGGTGCCCGTGCCGTCGCTGCTCGCCGTGGGCTGCGTGCACAACCACCTGATCCGCGCCGGCGTGCGTACCTTTGCCGACATCGTGGTGGAGTGTGGCGACGCCGTGTCCCCGCACGACTTTGCGGCGCTGGTGGGCTATTCCGCGAGCGGTATCTATCCGTACAACGCGCATGCGTGCATCCGCGACTTGGCGGCGCACGGCGATCTGGACGTGACAGCCGAGCAGGGCATCGCCAACTACAACAAGGCCGCGACGGCGGGCATCGTCTCCATCATGTCCAAGATGGGCATCTCCACGGTGCAGAGCTACCACTCCGCGCAAATCTTTGAGGCCGTCGGCTTTACGCCGGAGTTCGTCAACGCGTACTTCGCCGGCACGGTGAGCCGTGTGGGCGGTATGGGTGTCGAGGACGTTGAGCGCGAGCAGAATGAGCGTTACGACGCCGCGCTCGCTATCCTTAAGAGCCCGGCCCCCGATCAGGTGCCCACGCTGGGCCTGACCAAGTGGCGTCCGCTCGGCGGCGAGGATCACCTCATCGATCCGCAGACTGTCTACTTGCTGCAGACCGCCTGCCGTGAGGACAGCTACGACATCTTTAAGGAGTACAGCGCCCGCCTGCACCGCACTGGCCGCGCCGTGCGCCTGCGCGACCTGTTGGACTTTGATGCCAGCGGCCGCACTCCGGTGGCGCTCGACGAGGTCGAGCCTGCGCTCAACATCGTCCGCCGCTTTAACACCGGCGCCATGTCGTATGGCTCTATTAGCAAAGAGGCACACGAGTGCATGGCCATCGCCATGAACCGCCTGCACGGCCGTTCCAACTCCGGCGAGGGCGGTGAGGATCCGCGTCGCGAGACCCCGCTGGCTAACGGTGACTCCAAGAACTCCGCTATTAAACAGGTAGCAAGCGCGCGCTTTGGCGTGACGAGCCGCTACCTGTGCAGTGCCTTCGAGATTCAGATCAAGATGGCCCAGGGCGCCAAGCCCGGCGAGGGTGGCCACCTGCCCGGCAAGAAGGTCTACCCCTGGATCGCCGAGGTCCGTCAGTCCACGCCCGGCATCGGCCTGATCTCGCCTCCGCCGCACCACGACATCTACTCCATCGAGGACCTGGCAGAGTTGATCTTTGACCTTAAGAACGCCAACCCTGGCGCGCGCGTGTCGGTCAAGCTGGTCAGCGAGGCCGGCGTCGGCACCATTGCTACCGGTGTGGCAAAGGGTGCCGCCGACAAGATTTTGATCAGCGGCCACAACGGCGGCTCGGGTGCCGCTGCGCGCGATTCCATTTGGCACGCCGGCCTGCCGCTGGAGCTCGGTCTTGCCGAGGCCCAGCAAACGCTGCTGCAAAACGGCCTTCGCTCCCGCGTGGTGCTCGAGGCCGACGGCAAGCTCATGGACGGCACCGATGTTGCCGTCGCCTGCTTGCTGGGCGCCGAGGAGTTTGGCTTTGCGACCATGCCGCTCATCTCCATGGGTTGCCTCATGCAGCGCGACTGCCAGCAGGATACCTGCCCGGCCGGCATCGCGACGCAAAATTGCCGTCTGCGTCGCGGCTTCCGCGGTAAGCCCGAGCACGTTGAGCACT
The DNA here is from genome assembly GCF_040915545.1 of Collinsella aerofaciens. Taxonomy (GTDB): domain Bacteria; phylum Actinomycetota; class Coriobacteriia; order Coriobacteriales; family Coriobacteriaceae; genus Collinsella; species Collinsella aerofaciens_BE. The sequence goes on from NZ_JBCPDH010000009.1 coordinate 29,147, forward strand.
TTATGCTCTTTGTTGCCGAGCAGTTGCGCGAGGTCATGGCGAGCCTGGGCTTCCGCACCATCGACGAGATGGTCGGCCATCCCGAGTGCCTGCGCCAGATCGAGGTACCGGGCAACCGCAAAGCAAACCTGCTCGATCTGTCGCCCGTGCTGGCGAGCGCGACCTGCGAGTTCGGTGCTCATATTCCGGGCGCCGACGGTCGCCACTTCCTGCCGCAGATGTCCGCGGACAGTGAGCTCGACAAGACGCTCGACTCCACGTTGTTTGTGCCCTACACGGCCGACGCTCGCGCGCATCTGCGCCCGATTCGCTTCCGCGCTGATATCGCCAACGTCAACCGCTGCGTTGGCACCATCTTGGGCAACGCGGTGACCAAGGCGCATCCCGAGGGCCTGCCCGCCGGCTCCATCACCATCGATTGCGATGGTTCGGCCGGTCAGAGCTTTGGCGCCTTCCTGCCGCGCGGCATTACGCTCAACGTGTGCGGCGACGCTAACGATTACTTTGGCAAGGGCCTTTCGGGCGGAGAGGTATCGGTGCGCCCCAACCCGCATGCGACCTACAAGTTCGACGAGAACATCATCGTGGGCAACGTGGCGTTCTTTGGCGCCACGAGCGGCCGCGGCTTCATTAACGGTCTGGCAGGCCAGCGCTTTGCCGTACGCAACTCTGGTGCCACCGTGGTGGTCGAGGGCTGCGGCAACCATGGCTGCGAGTACATGACGGGTGGTCTGGCGCTCATCCTGGGCGAGGTCGGGCAGAACTTTGCCGCCGGCATGACGGGCGGCGTGGCCTATGTCTTTGACCAATACGGCACGCTCGACGCTCGCGTGAACCACGAGAGCGTGGAGCTCAAGGCCCCGACGGCCGACGAACTGGCGCAGATTCGTGCGCTCATCCAGGAGCACGTGGACGCGACGCAGAGCCCTCGCGGCATTAAGTTGCTCTACAGCTTCGAGACGATGAGCAAGCACTTTGTGAAGGTCATTCCGACCGAGTACGAGCGCGTGCTGGCGATTGTCGCCGCGGGCGAGGCTGTCGGCAAGACGCATGCGCAGGCCGAGGAGCTGGCGTTTGACATTGTGACCGGTCGCGCGAGTGCCGCGGATGTCGCGCGCTTTGATGTTGCGGGCGGTGCTGCGGGCGTTGCGTCCGTGGCTGCCAGCTCTGTTGCTTCGACCAAGAAGGAGGCGTAAGTGCCATGGGTAAGCCCGGTGCTTTTCTTGATATCGATCGCGTGACCCACGAGCTGCGCCCCGTGGAGGAGCGCAGCCATGATTTTGATCCGCTGTACGTGGAGCTCGATGACGATGCGCGTCGCGCCCAGGCGAGCCGCTGCATGATGTGCGGCGTGGCGTTTTGCCAGATGGGCGCGAGCTTTGGCAAGGCACGCCCGAGCGGCTGCCCGCTGCATAACCTGATTCCCGAGTGGAATGAGCTGGTGTACCGCGGCCGCTGGGACGAGGCTGCCGAGCGTCTGTCGCTCACCTCGCCCATGCCCGAGTTCACGAGTCGCGTGTGCCCGGCGCTGTGCGAGGCCGCGTGCAACTTGGGTTCGGTCGATGGCCAGCCCACGACGATCCATGACAACGAGCGTGCGATCAGCGACCATGAGTGGGTAAATGGCGGCCCGCGTCGCTTTGAGCCGGCAGGGGAGGGCGCGCCCACGGTTGCCGTGGTGGGCTCCGGTCCTGCTGGTCTGGTGGCAGCATGGGAGCTTGCGCGTCGAGGCGCCCGCGTGACGGTGTTTGAGCGCGACGACCGCCCGGGCGGTCTGCTCATGTACGGCATTCCCAACATGAAGCTCGAGAAGTCCGTGGTCGAGCGTCGCGTGGCGCTCATGCGCGAGCTGGGCATTGTGTTTGAGCTGGGTGCCGACGTGAACGATCCCAAGGTTGCCGCCAAGCTCGATGACTTTGACGCCGTCGTGGTGGCTGCCGGTGCTCGTGCGCCCCGCGGTCTTTCGGCTGCGAACGTGGATGCTCCGGGTGTGGTGTACGCGGTGGACTACCTGACGGCTTCGACCGTCTCGGTGCTCGATGGCGGCGAGCCCGCGGTGAACGCGCACGGTCTGGACGTCGTGGTCATTGGCGGCGGCGATACCGGCAACGACTGCGTGGGTACCGCCGTGCGTCAGGGCGCGCGCAGCGTGCGCCAGTTTGAGTTCTTGCCGGCTGCGCCCGATATGCGCACGGCGAGCAACCCCTGGCCGCAGTGGCCAAACGTTAAGAAGACCGACTACGGCCAGCAGGAGGCTATCGCTGCGATGGGTGGCGAGATGCGTGCCTGGGGCGTGGATACGCTCGAGGTGCTGCTGGACAAGAAGGGTGCGGCTGCGGGTCTGCGCGTGGTCGATCTGGACTGGTCGGCGGGAAAGCCCGAGCGCATCGCGGGCTCCGAGCACGAGGTGCCGGCGCAGCTGGTGCTCATCGCCTGCGGCTTTACGGGTCCCGAGCATGGCGTGTTCGATGCGGTGGGCGTGCCTGTTGCCACCGCTGGTCGTCCGCTGCCGGTGATGGCTGCCGAGGGCTCGCACCTCGCGGCTCGCACGGAGGGTGTCGCCGCGGATGCCGCGCCGGTGTATGTGGCCGGTGACGCCCGCAACGGCAGCTCGCTCGTTGTGAGTGCCATGGCCGATGCCCTGGCCTGCGCAGCCGAAGTCGCCGAGGCGCTGGAGCTGTAAAGTAGTCATTCAAGAACGTCCCCAACGACTAGTCATTGGGGACGTTCTTTTTTGTCTAGTCGTTGGGGCCACTCTTTGCGAGCGATTTGCTCGTTTATCGACGTACGGGTGTTCATTTGTCGACTTCTTGGGCTGTGATCACCTGTTGTTTCTGTGGTGGCTGCGGGCATCTGGCTCAAATGAGCGGGTTGGCTGTCTATGTCTACCTGCAGTTTCTTTGCGGTGCGCTCATTCGGTCAAGTGCCCCGTCAAGTGTTTTGTTAGCATCTGGTTTGCGGTCGAAGGCCTATTTTGCCCGCGCTTGCCTCGGTTGCCCACCCTCCTCGTAAGCTCAAATTGAGGTCCATCAGTTTGAGGAGGATGCCATGACTGACCAAGTTTTTGACCGAGCAGAGCTGGCCGAAGCCGTCGGCAACGATATTGCCGACATGGCTCACTTTTGGATGCTGCGGAAGTTTCAATTCCTGGAGCCGGCACGCGAGCAGTTCGAGATTATCGTCGATCCGTGGCTCAGCTATTGTGAGGAACCTTCTCAAAACGAAATCATGGCCTACAACATGGTGTTTACCGATTGGCTGCTGTTTGAGCGCCCCTATTACCACGGCAAGACGCTGTTGGAGCTGTATGTGGACGAGCCGCCAGCGTCAATTTCTCCTGCTTCGCTCGGGCGACTTAAGCAGGTGCGTGACACACAGTTTTTCTCGCGCTTTGGCATTTTGGACAAGGATTCCGCGACTGGCATGGTCGTGCTGAAGGACACGCGCACCGACCGTCGCTTTGACGTCTACGACCCACATATCGTGCAAAAGGAACATTGGAGCGACGGCGCGATTGCGGTACGCCTCGTCTGCGCTGACGATGTCTGGCTGACAGCGGGGCAGCTCTACCTGTATGACATCGCGCGCCTGAGCGATACGGCGGTCGACGGGCCGGGTGCGATGCATCCCGAGGACCTACAGGACGGTTTCGACACCTCGTGCATCAGCTTCTTTTTGCGCCTGGTCCGCGACATCATGGGCGCCCAGGGGCGGTACGTGAAGTCGCTCATTATTTACGAGCAGGAGTGGGAGTAGGGGGTGGGCAGTTGTCACCTGCCTTGCCTTCTGCCTTTCTGTCTTGATCTGTAACGTTTAGGGACAAAAAACCGGTCTACCTGTTACAGATTGAGACAAAGGTTGGACGCGGTGCCGAAAGATCTTGATCTGTAACATCTAGCGGCCAAAAATCGGTCTTCTTGTTACAGATCAAGACATTTGTCAGCGGAGGCAACGGTGACGACGTCCCATTTCTCCGATGTGGTGGTGATGGAAGTGTCTAATACCGTTTTAAAACACAAGCATACGACTCGCAACACGTTGGCGCGGAACAGGATGCTCGCGCGGCTCACAGAGGCGACCGAGCAAGGTGCGCTGCTCGCAACGCATGACAATACCGAGCTCATGTGGCTGCGACGCCATGTTGGAACCGACGATATCGCGGAGCCCGAGCCGTATTTGTTCTGCTTTCAGCATGATTGGGATGCGTTGACGCCGGCGGAGCGAGCGCTGCGGACTATTAAGGGCCTTGCAGAGTTTCATCCCGATTGGGCGTTTTGGGGCTATGACGCGGCGCTTTTGTGGGGTCTGGAGGTGCCGAATGATCTGCTCGGGCCGCGTTTTCTTGTTAAGACGGGTTGTTCGGTGACGTTGAGCGGCGGGTGCAGGTTGTTGCGCCCGCAGATGGCGGGTGCGCTCGAGCGTGTTGATGGCGTGCGGGTGACGTCGTTTTGGCGCACGGCGGAGGATTGCTTGCTGCGTGCGCCGTTCTCCTACGGGTTGGCGATTGCCGATTCTGCGCTGCGGGCGAAAGGCGTATCACGTGGGGATTTGTGCGAGCGCCTCCGTGCCGATTGCGAGGGCAGGCGAGGGTATCGCAGGGCACAGGTGATTGCGTCGTATGCGGACGGGTTGTCCGAAAACGGCGGCGAGTCTCGGTTCCGAGTGTTCTTTATTGCGTACGGCTTTCCGGTTCCGGAGCTGCAGGTGGAGTTTCGCGACCCGCTCGATCCGACCAGTGTGTTTCGCGTCGACTATTTTTGGCGGCTCGAGGACGGGACGTGCGTGATTGGCGAGCTCGATGGAAAGGGAAAGTATACCCTGCAGGATGGTGGGGATCGGGAATCGGTCGACCCATTCGTGGCAGAACGTCAGCGGGAGTCCCATCTGACGATGCTCGGCCACAAGGTGCTTCGGTTTACGTTTGATGAGCTCAAGAATCCGGGGAAGCTGGCTGAAAAGATGAGACTGGCGGGCATTCCGCAGCGGGTCGATCTGGCTGAGGAGTGGAGACGCCAGTGGCATGGGTGCTGAGGCGTGCGCCTGACGCGGATGTGGTTGTTCCTGCCGAGTTTATCTCGATCTGTAACAACAAGGGGCCGTTTGGCCTCGCAACTGTTACAGATCGAGACAGAAGGTTGGCTGCCGCTAAAAGATCTCGATCCGTAACATCTAACGGCCAAAATTCGACCCAACTGTTACAGAACGAGACGTTTGGCCCACACGGCTGGAGCATCGCCGTGCTGGCCTCTCTATCCTCACATCCTCCCTTTCTCCGTTAACCGATATGTTCGACTTTAGTCGCTGCATTAGGCGATAATGGACAAATGTTCAAGTTAATCGTGAGGGAGGAGCTCGATATGGCGACTACCGATCGTCCCACGTTGTTTATCAATGCGACCGTTCTGGATGGCTCGGAGCATATGGAGCCGCAGCCCGATATGGCCGTGGCCGTCGAGCGTGGCATCATCACCTGGATGGGACCGAGCGCTGTGGCCCAAGCTCCAGCGGGGGCCGAGGTCATCGACCTGGGCGGTGCGTATCTCATGCCGGGTCTCATCAATATGCACGTGCATCTGTGCGGTTCGGGCAGGCCGGTTTCGGCGGGCGATGCGGGCGCGCTGATGAAGAAGCTCGATAATCCCGTGGGGCGCGCCATCGTGCGCCATATCCTCAAGGGCAGCGCTCAGCAGCAGCTGGTAAGCGGCGTGACCACGGTGCGCGGCGCGGGCGACCCGCTGTTCGCCGACATCGCCGTGCGCAACGCCATCGACGCCGGCAAGTATCAGGGTCCGCGCCTGGTGGCGCCGGGAACGGGCGTCACGGTGCCGGGTGGTCACGGTGCGGGGCTGTTCGCGCAGGTCGCCAATACCCCCGGCGAGGCGGCCGAACAGGTGCGCGATCTGTATGCGCGCGGCGCTGACGTCATCAAGCTGTTCGTGACGGGCGGCGTGTTCGACGCGACCGAAGTGGGCGAGCCGGGCGTGCTGCGCATGCCGGTCGATGTCGCCGCGGCGGCGTGCAAGGCGGCGCACGAGGTTGGCCTTCCGGTCATGGCCCATGTCGAGAGTACCGAAGGTGTGAAGGCCGCGCTTCAGGCCGGCGTCGACACAATCGAGCACGGCGCTCCGATGACGCCTGAGATTCTGGAGCTGTACCGCGGCGCCGCGGGAACACAGCTCGAGGGACGCGCGCCGAGCGTGACCTGCACGATTAGTCCGGCGCTGCCGTTTGTGCTGCTCGATCCGGAAAAGACCCGTTCGACCGACACGCAAAAGAAGAACGGCGACATCGTGTGCTCGGGCATTATCGAGAGTGCTCGTGCCGCCCTGGATGCAGGCGTTAAGGTGGGCCTGGGCACGGATTCGAGCTGCCCGTTCGTGACGCAGTACGACATGTGGCGCGAGGTGGTCTATTTTGCCAAGTACGTGGGCGTGAGCAATGCCTTTGCACTGCACACGGCTACGCAGGTCAATGCTGAGCTACTGGGGCTGGGCGGCGAGACCGGTACGATCGAGTGCGGCAAGACGGCCGACATTTTGGTGACGCGCGAGAACCCGCTCGATGACCTGCGCGCTCTGCGTGAGCCGATGCACGTGATGTGCCGTGGCGATCTGGTGCGCAAGCTCAAGGTGAAGCGCATTCCCGAGGTTGACGCCGAGCTCGACACGATTATGGCCATGCCGGCAGAAGCCCTGGCAGAGGAGCTCGCTCGCGATGGCGTAGCGTAGGCGCTGGTGTGACGGGGCAACAGCTTTATCGAATGATGTCGCCCCATGCAAAAAGCCGGGGTCTCAACACGAGGCCTCGGCTTTTAGTATTCCTATGGTGTAGATGCTATGAGCGCGTTTCCATCTTAGCGTGGCACTTGGGGCAGGTGACGCGGATTTTGCCCTTGCCCTTGGGGACGGACAGCATCTGGCCGCAGTTGGGGCACTTGAGGTAGGCCGTGGTCTTGCGGCCCTTCCACATCTTCTTTGCCGTGCGCTTGGCACGCTCAAAGTCTTCCTTGCTCGTTCCAGCTGCGCGCGAGGCGCTGGCCGCTGCAGTTCCGCCGCCCAGGCTGGCCACGAACTTGCCCAGGCAGGGGACGTTGGCAGTCGCGGCAACGAAGGCATCATTTTCCTTGCGGCGCGCGTCGATGTTTTTGGACAGGCCGCGCAGCACGCCGAGTGCGATTACGGCGATGGCGATCCAGCTGAGCCACTGGATACGGGCCATCGATCCGACCATCGCGAAAATAATTCCTTTGAAGCCCAGCACGATGGTGAGTTCATCGGCGCCGTTGCGACCCTTCATAAAGTCATTCATGCGAATTGCCTTTCGTTCGATATGCTGCACGCCTTTATACCCCTTTTGGTGCATTGGGGACGGGTTAATCTGCACCAAGGTGGTGCAAACGTACCTGTCCCCGGAACACCAAGACGGTGCAAAGAAGTTTGTTCCCAATGCACCAATTACTTGGCGAGCTTGTCGACGACGCGTTCGATCTCGGCGAGCTTGGCGGCTTTGAGCTCCTCGTCACCCGATTCGATGGCCGACGCGACGCATCCCTCGATGTGAGCCTTGAGCACATCGGCGTTGATGCGGGCGATGAGTGCCTGCGTGGCCATGAGCTGCGTGGAGATGTCGACGCAGTAACGGTCCTCCTCCACCATTCGCAGGATGCCGTCGATTTGCCCGCGCGCCGTCTTGAGCATGCGAGTCACCGATTTGTGGTCTGCCATCATGGCGGGTCCTCGTTTCTGGTCGATGGGGTCGAATGCCTCTGGTGGCTGCTACGCAGCGGTCACAGACAGGGCGTGGAACTTCTCGCCCGCGCCCTCGACGGCGTCGGCGAGCTGCTCGGCGGTCACGGTGTCGGCGCACTCTACCTGGACGGTTTGGGTCTCGTGATCGGCGTCGGCATCGGTCACGCCTGCTACGCTGAGCAGCGCGGTCTCGACAGTAGCGTCGCAGTGGCCGCACATAAGGCCGGAAGTCTTAATTGTGTAACGCATGGGTATTCCTCTCTGTTATGTCGGCTTTCCCAGGCACCCGACCTTGACCTTCAAGCCGTCGCTCGCGTACCAAAGTACGCGTCGCTCCTCTTTCAGGTCAATCTCGGGCACCTGGAAAACCCGTTCTAAATGGACGTAATGGTGAGCCTATTTTGCCACTTTAGGCTTAAAGGATTTCAGGCGCAGAGCATTGGAAACAACGCACACGCTCGACAGGCTCATGGCCGCGGCGCCGAACATCGGCGAGAGCTGCCAGCCGGTGAGGGGGAAGAACACACCCGCGGCGAGCGGAATGCCGATCCCGTTGTAGAACAGCGCCCAGAACAGATCCTGCTTGATGTTACGGATCGTGGCGCGCGATAGCTCGATGGCGCGGGAGACGTCCATGAGGTCGCTGCGCATGAGCACCACGTCGGCACCCTCCTTGGCGATATCGGCGCCGGTGCCGATGGCAAGGCCCACATCGGCGCGCGCCAGGGCGGGGGAGTCATTGATGCCGTCGCCCACCATGGCGACCTCGAGGCCCGCATCCTGCAGTTCGCGCACGTGGCGTTCCTTGTCGGCGGGAAGAACGTCGGCGATAACCTGCTCGCTGGTGAGTCCCACGCGGCGGGCGATGGCCTCGGCCGTCACGCGGTTGTCGCCGGTGAGCATGCGCACATCGACGCCGAGCGAGCGCAGCGCGGTAACGGCCTCGGCACTCGTCTCCTTAACCTCGTCGGCCACGGCGACGATACCGGCAAGCTCACCGTTTTTGGCAAAGAACAGCGGCGTCTTGCCCTCGGCGGCAAATCGCTCCGCAAGTCCTGCGGGCACGGTGATACCCAACTCGCTCATCAGACGAACGTTGCCGGCGGCGATGGCGTTTTGCCCCTCGCGTGCCGTGACGCCGCGACCGGGCACGGCGGCAAAGTCCTCGACCATGCGTGCGACGATTCCGCGCGTCTCGCACTCGGCCATAATCGCCTCGGCCAGTGGGTGCTCGCTCTGGCGCTCTAGTGCGGCGGCAAGCTTGAGCAGCGCCTTTTCGCCCATAACAGGCGAGCCGTCGGCGCGCGTGGCCACCACGATATCGGTCACAGCCGGTTTGCCGCGGGTGACGGTGCCGGTCTTATCGAGCACCACGGTGCCCACGTTGCGCAGATTCTCCAGCGCCTCGGCGCTCTTAAACAGAATGCCCATCTCGGCGCCCTTGCCGGTGCCAACCATAATGGCGACGGGCGTGGCCAGACCCAGCGCGCACGGGCAGCTGATCACCAACACGGCTACGGCGGAGGTGAGCGCCTCGTTCACGCTGCCGGTCAGCGCCATCCACGCAACAAAGGTCACGGCCGAGATCGCAAACACCACGGGCACAAACACGCCGGCGACCTTATCGGCCATGCGGGCGATGGGCGCCTTGGTGGCGTTGGCGTCCTCGACGAGCTGGATAATCTTGGCAAGCGACGTGTCGGCGCCCACACGCGTAGCGCGGAAGGTAAACGATCCGGTGCGGTTGACGGTGGCGGCGTTGACGGTGTCGCCGGCGGTCTTCTCCACGGGGATGGATTCGCCGGTCAGCGCACTTTCGTCCACGGCCGAAGCGCCCTCGAGTACGACGCCGTCGACAGGGATGGACTCGCCGGGGCGCACACGCAGTACCTGGCCGGGAAGGATGCTGTCGACGTCGACGGTGGTTTCGGTGCCGTCGTCGGCAACGACGGTCGCGGTCTTGGGTGCCAAGTCGATGAGCGCCTCGATAGCGCCGCCGGTCTTGGACTTGCTGCGCGTCTCGAGGTATTTGCCCACGGTGACGAGCGACAGGATGGTGCCGGCGCTCTCATAATACAGATTGTCCATGCCCGTCATCATGGCCTCGTGGACCTGGCCCGCGGCCAGCTGGTCGGCCATGATAAACATGGCGTAGAGCGACCAGGCAATGGACGCGGTGGCGCCCACGGCAATAAGGGCGTCCATGGTGGGCGCGCCGTGCGCGAGCGATTTAAACCCGTTGATAAAGTACGCGTCGTTGACATAGACGATGGGGATGAGCAGGACGAGCTCGGTGAGCGCGAGCGTCATGCTGTGGGTGTGGTCGGTGAAGATGCCGGGCAGCGGCCAGCCGAGCATGTGCCCCATGCCTATGTAGAACAGCGGGATGAGGAATACGATTGAGACGATGAGGCGGGTGCGCATGGCAGAGGCGGCGGCCTCCAACTTTTTGGTCGGCGACTCCATATGGGCGGCGCCGGACCTGGCTTGCGCACTTCCGCTTTGGACAGCGTCGGCGCCCGTGCTGATGGGCGAGGCCGAGTAGCCCGCGCGGTCGACGGCGGTGCAGATATCGTCGGGGGTGACCTGCACGGGGTCATAGTCCACCATCATGGAACCGGCGAGCAGATTGACCGCGACGCTTTGGACGCCGTCGAGTTTGCTCACGGCGCGATCCACATGCGCCTGGCAAGCGGCGCATGTCATGCCGCCCACGTCGAACTTATCTTGAGCCATGGCTTCTCCTTTCTGTGACGTAGTGTCGGAAATGTTAACCATCCGATACTATACACCCATACCCCCTGGGGGTGTCCAGTACAGAAAGAAATGTATGACATTTCGTTACAGATGAGGGTGGTTGGTTGGCCGATGGACCGTCCCAACCAATCATCTCAATCTGTAACAACTAGCAGGGAAAATGACCTCTAACAGTTACAGATCGAGACAATTGCCGGGGAGGGGTCCCGTCATGGCAAGACGCCCGCCGCCTAGATACAGAACCCGGGAATCACGCAGGTTCGCTTGTTTGGCTTTTCCGCAGGGGTGGCGTACATAAAGACGTCGCCGTCGTGGCCCACACGGTTTATGTAGAGCGTGCTTTCGGTCTTCGATGAGTCGGGGCTCACCGTGCGCTCCCACCAGCAGGTGTCCTTGCCCTTCCACTGGCGGACCATCGTCTCGTTCGTGGAATACGGGCTCACCTTGAGCTCGCGGAAGAGCTGATACTCCTTGCCCTCGCCGTTGTAGATGTCTGCCAGGTAGTGATAGTCCTCGGCAAACGAATCGGGCGGTTGCGTACCGCACAGCTCGACCATGGCGGGCAGCCAAAGGGTTGCGGGCAACTCGCTCAGGCACGATGCGCTGTTGGCGGCGCCCACATTGTTCGAGACCTTCTTGACCCCTTTAATGAGTGCGCGCAACTCGTTGGGCAGCAGCTTAAGGCCGTCGCCGTTGAGCCATTCCCGCAGCTCGCAATCTGCCCAGCCGGCGCTCGGCGGTTCAGCCGCAGCGTTGCGCTCGGCAATACCCGCGTCGAACATAAACGTCAGTCCGGCCTTGCCCGTCCCGTCCAGAAGCTCATCGTGGCGAATGCCCACAAGCTGCGCGCCAACCTGCAGCCCGTTGGTGAGCGTGACGCGCTTGGTACACGGATAGGGGATATGCCCATCGGCATCGAGCAGATGATAGCGCCTGGCAATCTCGCGTGCCTCGCTACGGGTCTCGGTGGCCTTAATCTTGAGCGAAATCTCCTGCAGCTGATCCCAAGTGTAGTCGTCAAGTGAGCTGCGGATGCCGTCCAGGTAGTCGGGGATGCCAAAGCCATGGGTTGCCGCCCCGATAACGCCGAGCCCCGCAACGGCTGCGACAACGCCACCGATAATAAAGCGGCGGCGGGTCATGGCATCGTGCCGGGCCTGCTCCAGGATCTCTCGCGCGCGCTCGCCGGCGACGTCGACCTTAAGGTGTGTACCGGAGTCGATGTCGATTGCGGCGTCACTGCCCGCGCCTTCGCGGCCCTCGGATTCGGCATCGGTGAGGTATGCCGAGAGCACCTCGAGCATCTGCTGCTCGGTGGGACGATCGCACTGCTCGACTGAGAGACCCTTCATGATGATTTTGACGAGCGCTTCATCGCCCTCGCAGCGCGGCTCGAGCGGTGCCGGCTTGGTCTTGGTCTTTACGAGATAGAACGAGCCGGTTGCAGCGGCGTCCGTCGACTCAAAGTCAAACGGTTTGCGACCGCTGTAGAGCTGGTACAGAATGCTCGAAAGCGCATAGACGTCGATTGCCGGCGAACGGCGAAGGGCCGCGATGCCTTCGATATCCTGCGTGAGCATCTCGGGCGCGGCGTATGCGGGCGTGGCAAAGCGCCAGATGTCGGCGCGCCGGGTGATCGTGTCGTCGCCGAGAGCCATGGTCGCGGAGCCCATGTCGATGAGGCAGGGGTCAAAGGAGCAATCGGCAATCTGCTGCTCGAGCGTTCGGCTGGTGGTGCGGAACATGATATTGGCAGGCGAAAGGTCGCGATGGATGACCGGATTCACGAGGCCTTGGGTCATCAAGAGCGCACGAAGCACGGCGTTTCCGACGGCGGCGACCATCTGGGTGGTCAGCCCGCCCGAGGCGTCGTGAGGAAGCAGGGGCAGCGCCTGCTTGAGTGAGGTGCCCTCGACCCACTCCATGAGGATGAGCGGGTCGTCCTCGCACGATCCGTAGCCATAGACGCGCGGAAATCCGCGCAGGTGCGAGACGGTACACAGATGACGGTACTCCTCGAACAGCGCAGCGGTGTTGGCCAGGTGCGCTGCCGATTGCTCGGCGGAGCGGTCGGGGGCTTGGCCAGAGAGAAAGGCGTTGTCCTTGAGTAGCTTGACGGCAAAGACCTCGCCGCTTGTGTTGGTCGCGCGAAGCACGTGCCCGATGTTGCCGTTGTTGCGGTGGGCCGTCTGGAGAATAAGCGTCATAAACCGACGCTTGGCGTCGTCCTCGGCACTGGGGTCGACCGCCACGGCGGTGTCGAACGTATCGAGACGGATGAGTTTGTCGCCATAGGCGCTATCGGTAGTATCCATGGCGTTCCTTTGTCTGGCATGGGTTGCCGCGCGTACACGTGAGCAGTGCGGATATCGGTAAAGTACCATGATAGCCGCACTGCTCACGTGTACCGCTGAGTATTGTCGTTTACGACGCAGAAGGTAGAAGACGAAAGACGGACGGCGACCGTCTTCCGATCGCTGTCCGTGCTAGTCCACAATGACAAGGAATGTCGTGTAGAGACCCAGATGGAGCCTGTCGCTGTTGGCGATTTCCACGGGGGGATAGACTTTGCCGGGTTCGCGTTGGTCGCGCGGCGGCTCAATCACAATATCGCCGTCGCCCGCGCCCGATTCGAGCACTGTGCCGTTGGTCGATCCAAGGCCCTGGGCGTACCAGTGCTCACCCTCGAGCCAAATACGAAGATGCTCGCGCGAGGCGTCGGCGCCTACATCGGTGATGCTGGGCGAGGTTTTGGGCAAAGAACCAATCACGGTGCCGCGCGGATCGCGTGTGAGGGGATGGATTTGCATGTCGGCGCAGTTGTCGGCATGGGTTCTGAGCAGACCGAGGTTGGGAGCGACGGTGTGCGGCTGCTCCAGGCTGCTCATAAAGCCACGTCCGACGGTAGTTTCGGTGGTGCCAAAGTGCCCGCCCGTCTTGCTGTCGCAAAAGCGCTCGACGGTGGCCACGCCCTGAACGGGATCGGCGAGCGCCCCCGTTGCCACAAAGAGCATAAGGTAAAGCGTGCTTTTCTCGCGCACGGCATTGCCGTCAAAGTTGTCGATGCGATTGAGGGCATTTGCATATAGGCGGCTGTCCAGCTTGTAGCTGGCGAGAGCCGACATCATTTCGTTGGCGGCCGGACCGCGATAGTGCTCGGCGATTGCCTGATAGGCGGACTCGCCGCCGCCGAGCTTGCTGCAGATTGCCGCGGAAAGGTTGAGCGTGGTGACGGTAAAGTCGCTGTAGATGGCGGGCGCGCACTGGTCAGGCTTGCGATGGACGATGTAACGGGTGAGATACGAGCGGTTGGAAGAGCATTTCTCGAGCAGGGTACTGCCGAGATAGGAGTTTCCATTGATGAGCATTCGGGCGATCTCGAGATGTTTAAGACCGCCGAACGAGCGAATATCGTTATAGAGGACCGAGCAAGGCGTCTCTGCTGCCACGGATACCTCCTTTGATTGCTTCCTAGCCAATATGGCGATAGGAATTAATGGCCCCCGGTGGGCGACGTATTAAATGGTTGCGCAATATATAGCGTAACCAAAGCAACATTATAGGCCACATGTTCGAAATTGCAGGAAGACCGAGAGATTTGGTTTGGATTGAACGGAAATCCCCCTCTGTCTTGATCTATAACAATTAGGGCCGATTTTACTCGTTAACTGTTACAGATTGAGACGTTTGTGAACTGTGTCGACCGTTTGTCTCGATCCGTAACACGTAGAGGAAGATTTGCCCTGTAGATGTTACAGATTGAGACAATCAGCCAGACCCGCCCCGTCCGCCTCGTCATCTGTGGTTTACGTGGGGGCATACGGAGTGCGGGTATACTAACCGGCGGCGAATCTGCTCCATCGCTTAGAGCTGCTGCGTCTGGACGGCGCGTGATAGGGCTGCCAAAGCGATCGCCAGCGTGCTGAGCAACGTCCTCTCTGTGCGCACCCGTTTTTGTATGTATTAGCGCACTACCAAGCACGCCAGCGCGGCCGCATGCCGTGCCCATAGCGCGTGCAGATAAGGAACAACAACATATGCGTAATTCTGTATCCGACGTCACCGACGCCGAGATTCTGGACGAGACCCGCGAGGCCATGACCCAGGCTGCCTTCGATGCCGCCGACGAGGCAAATGCTGCCCAGGCCGTCGAGTCCGCTACCGAGAGCCTGCCCGCCTTTGACGAGCTGGGGCTTTCCGACGAGATGCTTCGTGCTATCGAGAGCCTGGGCTACACGGCGCCGACGCCCGTGCAGGCCGGCTCGATCCCCGTGGTGCTCGAGGGCCGCGACCTGCTTGCCGCCGCCCAGACCGGCACCGGCAAGACGGCCGCCTTTTTGCTGCCGACCATGAACAATCTGGAGCACATCGCTCCGCCCAAGCCCGTGCGTGAGCGCGGCGGCCGCAACCGTCGTCGCGGTGCTAAAAAGCCCGAGGGCAACGGCCGTGGCCCCGTGATGCTCGTCATCACCCCCACGCGCGAGCTCGCCCAGCAGATCGACGAGGTCGCGAGCAAGATCGCCGACGTCACCGGCCATGTCGCCGTGACCGTCGTGGGTGGCGTGAGCTACAAGCCGCAGACCGCGGCACTCAAGTACGGCTGCGATATCCTGGTCGCCACGCCGGGCCGTCTGGTCGACCTGATCGAGCAGGGCGCCTGCCACCTGAACGAGGTCAAGGTGCTGGTGCTCGACGAGGCCGATCGCATGCTCGACATGGGCTTTTTGCCCGCCGTCCGCCGTATTGTGCGCGAGACGCCGGCCGAGCGCCAGACGCTGCTGTTCTCGGCGACGCTCGACGAGGAGGCCGTGGGCGAGATCACCGACCTGGTGAGCGACCCGGCCCGCGTGGAGATCGCGCCCGCCACGTCGACCGCCGACACCGTCGACCAGTTTGTGTTCCCGGTGTCCATCGAGGCCAAGAATAACCTGTTGCCCGAGTTTCTCAAGAAGGAGGGCCCGGAGCGCACCATTGTCTTTATGCGCACCAAGCATCGCGCCGACAGCTGCTGCCGTCGTCTGGAGCGTAAGGGCATCAAGGCCGCCGCGATTCACGGCAACCGCAGCCAGGCCCAGCGCGAGCGCGCGCTTTCTGCCTTCCGCGACGGCACCGTCGACGTGCTGGTGGCAACCGATGTTCTCGCCCGCGGCATCGACATTAGCGACGTGCGCTACGTCGTGAACTTTGACGTGCCGGCCGAGCCGACCGACTACATCCACCGTATTGGCCGTACGGGCCGTGCCGGTGAGCTGGGCTGGGCCATCACGTTTGTGACCGAGCAGGACGTCGACGAGTTCTACGAGATCGAGAAGCTCATGGACAAGACGGCCGATATTTACGAAGCCGGCGACCTGCACGTGGGTCCCAACCCGCCCGCCGTTGACCCCGAGCGCGATCCTGCCGCCTTTAAGGTGAAGAAGAAGACCAAGCGCGGCAAGTCCAAGAGCAAGAAGAAGCTTGAGCAGGCACGTCGCGACGGCAAGCGCAACGGCGATGACTACGGCGATGTGGCCGGTCGTTCCAACCGCGGTCGCGACGAGCGTCGCGGCGACGGTGAGCGTCCGAGCCGTCCCAAGCGCGGCGGCAAGACCCGCGTGCGCGAGGGCGTTCAGGCTCGCGTGGACGAGGCTGTGGAGAGCGTGGCCCGCGAGGTGGCTGCCGAGGAGCGCGGCGGTGCTGTCGAGCAGGCCCCGCGTGGCAACCGTGCCGAGCGTCGTGCCAAGCAGTTCCAGGGCGAGGCACATCGCCGCCGCCGCGAGGACGAGGATCGCGGTGGCCGTCGTCGTGTCGAGCGCGAGGACGAGGGCCGCGGTTCGCGCGGTGGCAAGCGCGGTTCGGGCGACCGCCGTCGTTCCGGTCGTGATGACGAGCGCGGCGGCCGTGACGAGCGTCGCGGCGGCGAGGGTCGTGGTGAGCGTGCTGCCCGTGGCGGTGAGTCCCGTGGCGGCAAGCGCTTTGAAGAGCGCGGTAGCCGCGGCGGCGAGCGTCGCGAGGGTGCTCGCGGCAATGGCGGCCGCGGCGGCGCTGGTCGTTCTAACGAGTTGCGCGACCGTCGTGATCCGCGTGCCAGCCGCGATCGTCGCGATGACTGGCGCAACTACGACGATACCCGCGAAGAGCGTCGCGGCGGCTACCGTGGTGGTCGCGGCGGCAACCAGGCCGGTTCCCGTGGCGGCCGCGCCGGCGGTCGCGATAACCGCGGCAGCTATGGCAACAGCCGTGGCGGCAAGCGTGGTAGCAGCTCCCGTCGTCCCGGTGACGGCGGCGGCAAGCGCAAGTAACATACGCATCGCCCGCTAGAGCGAGGTGAACCAAGGGTCCCGAGCAACTACGCTCGGGGCCCTTTTTGTTTGTCGTATCCGATCGCTAGTTCAAATGTGATTTCCTCGGGAATGCATCTAGAGGATGCCGTGGACCTGTTTTCTGCCATGCGGCAATGGGTCCCATGGGGTGCGCCGTGCATTTTTTGGAGTATTCTGCAGTTCGAGTTGTCTGCATATGATCCGACGTCGCCAACGGTGGCCTTCGGATATCCCTGGCGAGCGTTCTGAGTCAGATTTCGCCGTTTTCCGGAGCAGGGGCGCGTCATTCTCGCCATATCGGGACTTAGAATGATACGGCGCCCTACAGTTTTGCCCACCCGCGGCGGTGCTGGCGTGGTTACGTTGCAGAATACTCCGTTTTTTGCACGGGCTAGGATGGGGTACCTCAGGAGAACACAGCGGTATCCCGTAAATATATACAATTTGTACCGTAATTTATACAAAACGAAGAGGCAGACAGCGTAGGGTGGGTGCATTGGGGTGCTTGGTGCATCAAAACGGGGACCCCACGTGCCGTATACTCTGGCTGGATGTGAAAGCGGCTTGACGCGTTGCCAGGCGTAGGGGAGGGTGCCTCGATGAGCGTATTCGAAATTGTGTTTAGTCCGACGGGTGGAACGCAGAAGGTGTCTGGCCTTGTGGCCGGGGCACTGGACAAGAATACCGTTACCGTCGATCTGACCGATAGCGGGCTAGATTTCAGCGCTGTCTCGATGACCGAGGACGACGTGGCCGTAATCTCTGTGCCGGCGTATGCCGGTAGAATCCCGGCTGTGGTGGCTGACCGGTTGGGCATGGTGCGCGGCAACGGGGCTCGGGCTGTTTTGGTTTGTGTATACGGAAACCGCGCGTTTGAGGACACGCTCGTAGAGCTGGAGGACGTTGCGAAGCATGCGGGATTCCGGGTGATCGCGGCAGTTGCAGCCATTGCAGAACATTCCATTGCGCGACAGTTTGCTGCCGGTCGTCCGGATGCGCAGGATGCGGCGCAGCTTGCTGAGTTTGCTCAGCAAATTCAGCAAAAGCTGTTGGCTGAGGATGCGTCCGAGCCCTCTATCCCCGGCAATCGTCCTTATAAACAAGCTGGAGGTCACCGCATGGCACCCGAGGCAACAGAGGATTGCGTTTCCTGCGGTGCATGCGCCGCGGCGTGCCCCGTTTGTGCTATCGACAAGGGTGACCCCAAACGAGCAGCTGGCGAGGCGTGCATCTCCTGCATGCGCTGCATTGCCGTATGTCCGCGAGGTGCTCGTAAGGCTGATCCCAACAAGCTATCCGCTGTTTCCCAGATGCTGAGCAAGGTTTGCGTCGTGCGGAAGGAATGCGAGCTCTTTATCTAGCGCATACGAAATTGGTGCAATGGGACCAGGTTAATCTGCACCAACCTGGTGCAAACAAACCTGTCCCCAATGCACCAGAGTGAGGAGTGTCCCCGAGTGCCGGCAGAAAAGGAACGTCCCTAAGTACCGCATAAATACCGTTTATCGGAGAAAAAATACCGTTCGCCGGTCATAATGATTGTTCCGGCTTTGGGCTTGTCTACAATAACCCCCGTAAAAGAAATGCGGAAGGTTTCCGAGTCCCCTCGGACGTGGGCCTAACCAAAGTCTTTGATCGCGAGCGTCTCAATGGGCGCATTCGATTGATTTTGGTTGGGCTATATTTATGAAGGGACATGTCACCATGGGTTTCTTTTCTCGCCTAATGGGTGGCTCGGATAAGCAGACGACTGCGGCTTCCGAGTTCGAAATCCTCGCTCCCGTTTCCGGCGAGCTTGTTCATCTAGAAAATACCAATGACCCCGCTTTTAGCAGCCGTGCGGTGGGCGATGGCGTTGCCGTGGTTCCCCAAGAGGGAACGGTGTGCGCTCCTGTTTCCGGCACCGTCGCGGCGCTGTTTCCGACTGAGCACGCGCTGGGCATCATGTCCGACGACAGCTCTGCTCAGGTGATGCTGCATATCGGAATCGACACTGTTAAACTTGAGGGCAAGGGCTTCCATGCGCTTGTTGCCCAGGGTGACCATGTCGACGCGGGCCAGCCCCTCGTCGAGGTCGATTTCGACGTGGTTCGCGCTGCCGGCTTTGATCCCACGGTCTTCGTTATCGTGTGCGAGCGTTCGGAGAACTCGACTCTTCGCGAGCATGCTTCCGGCCCTGTTGCTGTTAAAGAGCCTGTCGTCTGGCTTT
Organism: Collinsella aerofaciens; assembly: GCF_040915545.1. GTDB lineage: Bacteria > Actinomycetota > Coriobacteriia > Coriobacteriales > Coriobacteriaceae > Collinsella > Collinsella aerofaciens_BE. The sequence continues at coordinate 48,163 of NZ_JBCPDH010000009.1, forward strand.
CCGAGTAAATTCTTGTGGTGGGTACCGTGGTTATCAAGCGAGTTTTTAACAACAACGTCGCAATGGTCACTTCGGACGATGGCTCCGAGCTCATCGTCATCGGTCGAGGCCTCTGCTTTGGTCGCCATGCCGGCGATGCCATCGATGAGACGTCGGTCGAAAAGACCTACGCGTTGCAGGAGGGAACTTCTCAGGATTCGCGTACGATTGACCGCTTGGCACATCTTTTGGAGTCCATCCCCACCGTCAACCTCGTGATTTCCGAGGACATCGTTCAGATGCTCCGTCGAGAGCTCAATGTTGATATCAACGACAAGATTCTCATTGCTCTCGCAGACCATATCAGCCTTGCTTTGGAGCGCGAGCGCAAGGGCGTCTCCTGTGAGAATCCGTTGCTGCTCGAGATCCAGCAGTTCTATCGCAAGGAGTATGCACTTGCGGGCCGTGCGCTGCAGATTATCAAGGAGTATATGGGCATTCAGATGAGCGAAGAAGAGCAGGGTTTCATTACGCTGCATATCGTCAACGCCACCATGCCGCAACGCTCCGATCGTTTGATTGTTTCGGTCCAGCTTGTTCGCGACGTGCTCGCGATTGTTTCCAAGCGCTATGCTACGACCCTCGATGACACCTCGCTGCCTTACGAACGTTTCGTTCGTCACCTGCAGTTTTTCGCACAGCGAGCGCTCGATCCTACGGCAGGGCAAATCAACGGAGACGCGCTGTTCCGAATCGATGAAACGGCGTATCCCTGCGCATTCTCGTGCGCGGACGCCATAGCCGCCCACTTGTCGTCTACCTATAACGTTGTCGTTACCGATGCTGAGAAGAGTTATCTCGCATATCACATTGTTAACCTGCTTGGAGAACCTGGTCTCTAGGCATAACGTGCCCACACATCGATTGATATAAGGCAAGGCTCACGGTCTTGTCCAGGGCACATCTGTCTTAATTTGCGGAAAAGGAAGGGGAGTACCGCTATGACCGCAAAAAAGAAGTTCAATTTCAAAGCGCCGTTGGAGGTGTTCGCGAAGTCGATCGTTCAGCCGATGATGTATCTCTCGGTTGCCGGCATCCTGCTCATCGTGGGCATCATTCTGACCAACAAGACCATCTGCGCTTTGGTCCCCGTACTGGGCTCCGGTCCGTTCCAGCTTGTGGGCGCCGTTGTCTATCAGTCGCTGATGTTTATCATCAACAACCTCTCGATTCTGTTCTGCGTGGGCATCGCCGGCGCCATGGCAAAGAAGAACAAGGGCCATGCTTCGCTGATTGCCCTGATGTCGTTCTTCCTGTTCCTGCAGGCTAACAACATCGTGCTCAACGCCACCGGCTCTCTTGCCGATGCGAGCGGCATGCTCGGTCTTACCGGAACCGGCCAGGCCACCGTTATGGGCATTCAGGTGCTCGATACCGGCGTGTTCGGCGGCATTATTCTCGGTTGCATCACCGGTGCCGTGTTTAACAAGTACTCGAACAAGCAGTTCCCCATTGCCCTTTCGATGTTCTCGGGCGTTCGCTTTCCGTTCCTGATCATGATCATCATCTCCTGGATCATGGGCGCTGGCTTCTGCATCATTTGGCCTCCGGTTCAGGGTGCCATCTCCTCCGTTGCCGGCATCATTAAGGAGTCGGGCAACATCGGTCTGTTTATCTACGGCATGCTCAACAAGCTGCTCGTTCCCACCGGTCTGCACCACCTCATCTACACTCCGTTCCAGTTCTCCGATGTGGGCGGCACCCTTACGCTGGGTGATCAGGTTATCGCCGGTGCCTACCCCATCCGTGTCGCCGAGATGGCAATGACGGGCCAGCCCTTCTCCGATAGCACCTACTTCAACAGCTACACCTTCAACAACCTGTGGCCCTACATCGGTATCGGTCTCGCCTTTATCGTCACCGCTTACAAGGGGAACAAGGATAAGACCAAAGCCGTTATCATCCCGCTGATCATCACCGCCGTGCTCTCCTGCGTGACCGAGCCCATGGACTTCCTCTTTGTCTTTGCCGCTCCCGTGCTCTTTGTCGTTCACTCGGTTCTTTCCGGCATCTTCCTGGTCCTGCTCAAGGTCCTCTCCGTGCCCGCTTCGACTGCAGGCGGCATCATCAACATTGTGGTCTCCAACCTGGTCCTGGGTGTCGATAAGACCAACTGGCCGATGATGCTCGTGCTTGGAGTCGTCAACGCCGCGCTGTACTTCTTCCTCTTCACCTTCCTTATCAAGAAGCTCAACCTTCACACCCCCGGTCGCGAGGAGGACTCCGAGCTCGCCGAGTCCGTTGCCGAGGGCGAGGCCGCCGCGTCTGTCGCGGTGAAGCAGGGCGCTGTTGCCGCAGCTCCCGCAGAGGGCGTCGATGCAGGTATTGCCGACCTGGTCGCAGGTCTTGGTGGCAAGGACAACATCGAGGAGCTCGAGAACTGCTTTACGCGTCTCCGCGTGAACGTTAAGAACCCGGACCTCATCAATGAGGACCTCATCAACCACGTGCCCAACAGCGGCATCAACCGCAACGGCAATAATATCCAGATCATCTTTGGCATGAAGGTCGCCGAGATGCGCGACAAGGTCGAAAACGCAATTGAGAAGGAGCAGTAAACAATGATCATTACTCTGTGTGGTGGCGGATCCACCTTTACCCCCGGCATCGTCAAGTCCATCGCTCTGCGCAAGGACGAGCTCGACGTTGACGAGATTCGTCTGTACGACATCAACGAGGAGCGCCAGCGCAAGATCGGCGTGCTCGTGGACTGGATTTTGCACGAGGACCTCGGCCTGGACATCAAGCTCACGGTGACTACCGACAAAAAGACGGCTTTTACCGACGCGAGCTTCGTGTTTGCCCAGATGCGCGTGGGCGGCTACGCCATGCGCGAGCAGGACGAGAAGATTCCGCTGCGTCACGGCTGCGTGGGTCAGGAGACTTGCGGTTGCGGCGGCCTTGCCTACGGCATGCGCACCATCTTCCCCATGGTCGAGCTGATCGATGACGTTGAGAAGTACGCCAAGAAGGACTACTGGATTCTCAACTACTCCAACCCTGCCGCCATCGTCTCCGAGGGCTGCCGTGTGCTGCGTCCCAACGCTCGCATCATCAACATCTGCGACATGCCGATCGCGATCATCGACGTGGTTTGCGCCGCTCTCGATATCGACAAGAAGGATGTCGAGTACGATTACTTTGGTCTCAACCACTTTGGTTGGTTCACCTCGATCCGCCACAAGGGCGAGGAGGTTCTGCCGCAGCTGCGCGAGTACATCAAGGAGCATGAGATTCTGCTGCCCGACTCCTACCTCAAGGGCATGGGCTCGCTCATGGCAAAGAAGCCCGAGGAGGCCACCGACGAGCACCCCGAGCAGAACCGCCACACCAAGGGCAGCTGGTACTACGTCTGGAAGGGCGAGTACGAGATCATGGAGTGCTTCCCGGAGTACCTGCCCAACACGTATCTGAACTACTACCTGCAGCAGAAGGAGTTCGTCGAGCACTCCAACCCCGAGCGTACCCGTGCTAACGAGGTTGAGGAGACGCGCGAGAAGAACCTCTTCGACGGCATCGACCATTACGAGAAGACGGGCGAGATCGACGAGAGCACGTTCTATGCGGGCAGCCACGGCGACTGGATTGCCGACCTGGCCATCGCTCTGAAGAACGACACCAAGCAGCGTTTCCTGGTCATTTGCGAGAACAAGGGCGCTATCCCCAACATGCCCTACGACGCCATGGTCGAGCTGCCTGCCTACATTGGCAAGAACGGCCCCGAGGTCATCAGCCGCGACAACATTCCTCTGTTCCAGCAGGGCCTCATGATGCAGCAGCTGAACTCCGAGAAGCTCGTGGTCGAGGCTACGATCGAGGGTTCGTACGAGAAGGCGCTCAAGGCCTTTACACTCAACAAGACCGTGCCGTCGATGAAGGTCGCCAAGGAGGTTCTCGACGACATGATCGAGGCCAACAAGGGTTACTGGCCCGAGCTTAAGTAAAAACAACAGGGTCGCTGACCGCATACCTGGAGCAATGCCCCGTCCACGTGATTGCGTGGGCGGGGCATTGTCATTTGGTAACGCGTTTTATCAAATATGGCATTTATCTGCGGTAATGTTCTATTTCACCGCCGAGGGTGACATTTCATACCGCCTGCCGAACTGCGTGGAGACCTAACAACTTTTTAGGTCAGTGTTGTGCGTGTAGCAACTTCGCCCGGCCTCGCCTCCGGGCTGCCGCATGAGAGGGGATCTTATGGCACGACTGCACGTAATGGAACGCAGCCACGCTCAGGCCGTCATGGACGACCTACATGATGCGCTTGGGCGCCGTCTGGCGGTGAGTTCGCTCGCCCCGTGTCCCGTTGAGTTTACGGCAGCGCTCGTCAACCTGTGCTCCACCCAGAGCTGCGGCAAGTGCACGCCCTGCCGCGTGGGCCTGAGCGCGCTGAGCGATCTGCTCTCCGATGTGCTCGAGGGCCGCGCCGACGAGTCCACGCTCAATTTGATCGAGCGCACGGCCCGCACCATCTATCTTTCGAGCGACTGCGCCATCGGCTACGAAGCTGGCGCCATGGCACTCACGGCCATTCGCGGCTTCCGCGACGATTTTGAGCACCACATCCGCGAGCACTCCTGCGGCTTTGATCGCGAGGCCCGCGTCCCGTGCGTCTCGGGTTGCCCGGCGCACGTCGACATTCCCGGGTACATTTCGCTCGTCGAGGCCGGCCGCTATGCCGATGCCGTCAAGGTCATCCGCAAGAACAACCCGCTGCCGCTCGTTTGCGGCCTGGTGTGCGAGCATCCCTGCGAGATGCACTGCCGTCGCGGCATGGTCGATGATCCCATGAACATCCTCGCCCTCAAGCGTTTTGCCGTTGAGCACAGCGACCTTAACGATTACAAGCCCAGCGTGGCCGACAACGCCGGTAAGCGCGTTGCCGTGATCGGCGGCGGCCCGGCCGGCCTTTCCTGCGCCTACTACCTGGCCGTGATGGGCCATAAGGTGACCATCTATGAGCAGCGCCACCACCTGGGCGGCATGCTGCGCTATGGCATTCCCAGCTACCGTCTGCCGCGCGAGCGCCTACAGGCCGAGATCGACTGGATCTTGAGCGCCGGCATCGACGTTGAGCTCGATCACTCCGTGAACGGCGAGGAGCTTGCCCGCCTGCGCGACGAGTTCGATGCCGTCTACCTGGCCATCGGTGCCCACAGCGATAAGAAGCTCGGCCTTCCGGGCGAAGAGGCGCCCGGCGTGGAGTCGGCCGTCAAGATGCTGCGTGCCATCGGCGACGACGAGCTGCCCGACCTGAGCGGCCAGCGCGTGTGCGTCATCGGCGGCGGTAATGTGGCCATGGACGTGGCACGCTCTGCCGTACGCTGCGGTGCCGAAAAGGTGAGCATCGTCTATCGCCGTCGCATCTGCGATATGACGGCCCAGGATGCCGAGATTGCCGGCGCCCAGGCCGAGGGCTGCGAGGTCCTGGAACTCACCGCACCGCTCGCTATCGAGACGGGCGAGGACGGTCGCGTGAGCGGCCTGCGCGTGCAGCCGCAGATTATCGGCGAGCCCCGTCGTGGGCGTCCGGCCCCGCGTGCCGCCGCCACGCCCGAGCGCGTCATTCCCTGCGAGCGCGTGTTTGTGGCCATTGGCCAGGACATCGATTCCAAGCCGTTTGAGGACATGGGCGTCGCCTGTAAGTGGGGCTGCGTGGTCACCGATTCGGATGGCGCCGTGCCTAACTTCGACGGTCTCTTTAGCGGCGGCGACTGTCAGACCGGTCCCGCCACCGTCATCCGTGCCATCAACGCCGGCCGCGTGGCTTCGGCAAATATCGACCGCTACCTGGGCTTCGACCACAAGATTAAGCTCGACGTGGAGCTGCCGACCGTTCAGTTTAAGGGCAAGCACGAGTGCGGCCGCCGCGAGCTGGGCGAGCGCGAGGCCGGCGAGCGCATTCACGATTGGAATCTGGTCGAACAGGGCCTTACCGAGGAAGAGGCACGCCAAGAGGCGAGTCGCTGCCTGCGTTGCGACCACTTTGGCTTTGGTGCGTTCCGCGGAGGGAGGAACCTGGAATGGTAGAGCTCAACAAAACCACCGTCGGCGACAACAGCGAAAACGGAGCGCACAACATGGTCAGGCTCATTATCGATAACTGCGAAGTCGTGGTGCCCGAGCACACCACGATCCTGGATGCGGCCAAGTCCGTCGGCATTCAGATTCCCACCCTGTGCTATCTGCGCGATCTAAACGAGATCGGCGGCTGCCGCGTGTGCGTGGTCGAGGTTGAGGGCTGCGACCAGCTGGTTGCCGCCTGCAACAACTACGTGCTCGACGGCATGGTGGTCCACACCAACAGCCCCAAGGCCCGCGAGGCCCGTCGCACCAACGTGCAGCTGCTGCTGTCCCAGCACGATTCGCAGTGCACGAGCTGCGTGCGCAGCGGCAACTGCAACCTGCAGACCATCGCCAACGACCTGGGCATCTTCTATCTGCCGTACGAGCAGCACCTGGCGCGCGAGGGCTGGGATTTCGATTTCCCCATCATCCGCGATAACGACAAGTGCATCAAATGCATGCGCTGCATCAAGGTGTGCGAGAGCGTGCAGGGCTTAGGGATTTGGGATCTGACCAACCGCGCCACGCATACCGCCGTGGGCACCCGCGGGCGTGCGCCGATCGGCAAGACCGATTGCGTCGCGTGCGGCCAGTGCATCACGCATTGCCCGACGGGCGCCCTGCGCGAGCGTGACGATACCGAGACCGTGTTCGATGCCATCGCCGATCCCGACAAGATCGTGCTGGTGCAGATTGCGCCGGCCGTGCGTAGCGCCTGGGGCGAGGAGCTCGGCATTCCGCGCGAGGAGGCTACTGTCGAGCGCCTGGCCTGTGCGCTGCGCCGCGTGGGCTTTGAGTACGTGTTCGACACCGATTTCTCGGCCGACCTTACCATTATGGAGGAGGGCTCCGAGCTGCTCGAGCGCCTGGGTAAGGCCGCCAAGGGCGAGGGCGACAGCCGTGGCTGGCCCATGTTCACGAGCTGCTGCCCGGGCTGGGTGCGCTTTGTGAAGGCGCGTTACCCCGAGTTTGTCGACAGCCTGTCTACGTCAAAGTCGCCGCAGCAGATGTTTGGCGCCATCGCCAAGACCTACTACGCCAAGGTGCTGGGCGTGGAGCCCGAGCGTCTGTTTGTGGTGTCCGTGATGCCGTGCACGGCCAAGAAGGCCGAGTGCGCGCTGCCGAGCATGGTGGGCGAGGACGGCACGCCCGATGTGGACGTTGCGCTGACGGTGCGCGAGATGGTGCGCATGATCCGCGCGAACCACGTGAGCGTAGACACGCTTACCGAGGAGCCGCTCGACACACCGCTGGGCTTTGGCACGGGCGCGGGTGTGATCTTTGGCGCCACGGGCGGCGTGATGGAGGCCGCCGTGCGTTCGGCCTATTACCTGGTGACGGGCAAGAACCCCGACGCCGACTTCTTTACCGATGTGCGCGGACTTGACGGCTGGAAGGAGGCCGTGGCCGATATCGATGGCACCAAGGTGCGCGTCGCCGTGGCACACGGGCTGGGCAACGCCGCCCGCCTGCTCGATGCAATTCGCGACGGCCGTGTGAGCTATGACTTCGTTGAGGTCATGGCATGCCCGGGCGGCTGCGTCGGTGGCGGCGGTCAGCCCATCCACGACGGCTGCGAGCTGGCAGCCGAGCGCGGTCAGGTGCTGTGGGGCCTGGATGCCGCTGCGGACATTCGCTTCTCGCATGAGAATCCCGATGTCCAGGCGTGCTATCGCGAGTTCTTGGGCGAGCCGCTCTCGCCGCTGGCCGAGGAGCTGCTGCATACCGACCATCACGCATGGACGATGCCTAACGAGGGGACGTGCTAGCGATGCGCGCGTTTAATGTTGAGATGTCGCGCCGGGGGTTTGCCTCGGCGCTCGCCGCGGGCGCCCTGTCACTTGCGCTCGCGGGCTGTGGCGGCGGGGCTGCCGGTGCCGGGTCCGCCGCGGGCTCGGCTGCCACGGACGGCGCCGGTGCTGCTGCAGAGCCGGTCGAGGTGCACGTCGCCTCGCTCAAGGGGCCGACCTCGATTGGCCTGGTGCAGTTTATGGACCGGGCGGGCGATGGCGAGACGGACAATGAGTTCGACTTTGCGATCAACACCGCCGCCGACGAGATTGTGCCCAAGGTCATTCAGGGCGATATCGACATTACCCTGGTGCCGGCCAACGTGGCGAGTGTGCTCTACAACAAGACCGAGGGCGCGGTGCAGGTCATCGACATCAACACGCTGGGCGTGCTGAACGTGGTGGCGGGCGACGCGAGTGTGACCTCGTTTGGCGATCTGGCGGGCCATACCGTCTATATGACGGGCAAGGGCGCCACGCCGGAGTACGTCATGAACTACCTGCTGGAGCGCGCGGGCCTGACCGGTCAGGTGACGCTTGAGTTTAAGAGCGAGCCCACCGAGGTGCTGTCGGCCCTGCTTGCCGACCCGTCCGCCGTGGGCGTGCTGCCGGAGCCGTTCAAGACCGCTGCCATCGCAAAGAGCGAAGGCAAGCTGTCGGCTCCGGTAAGCCTGACCGATGTGTGGGACGAGCTGGCAGGTGACACAGGCTCGCGCTTGCTGACGGGCGTGACCGTGGTGCGCCGCGCGTTTGCCGAGGAACATCCCGAGGCCGTGGCGGAGTTCTTGAGCTGCCATGCGGCGAGCGTTAAGGCTGTCAATGCGGCGCCGGCAGATTGGGCGCAGGCCGTAGTCGATGCCGGCATCGTGGACAACGCCAAGATCGCCGAGAAGGCGATTCCCGGGTGCATGCTTGTGTGCCAGACGGGCAAGGATATGAAGGCGGCGCTTAGCGGGTATCTGCAGGTGCTGTCCGACGCGGACGCGAGCGCCGTGGGTGGTAAACTTCCGGCTGACGATTTCTACTACATGGAGTAGCCCGTGCGTGCGTTTGCTCGACACATGACAGAGCGTATGAAGGCGGTGGCGGCAGCAGGTGCCGTCGCCGCCTTTTGGCTTGCCGCGTGGATGCTGGTGGCGGCGCTGGTGGCGCAGCCGCTGATCTTGCCGGGGCCGGGTGCTGTTGCCCTGGCGCTGCTGCGCCTGGTGTGCGATGGCGGTACCTGGGCGATTTTGGCGGGCTCGGGCGCGCGGATACTGGGCGGGCTGGCGCTTGCCGCGGTGTGTGGTGGCGTGCTTGCCGGGATTTCATCACGGTCGCGGGCGTTCGCGCACTTGGTGGCTCCGGCGCTGTCGTTTGTAAAGGCGACGCCGGTCGCCTGCGTGGTGGTCCTGCTGCTCATTTGGCTGGGGTCGGCGCGCGTGAGCATTGCGGCGGTCTTTTTGATGGCGCTGCCGGGCGTGTGTTTCTCGCTGGTCGAGGGTTTGGCGCAAGCGGATAAGCCACTGGAGCAGATGTTTCGCCTGCATGGCGTGCGGGGCTGGCGACTGTTTTGCGCCCATACCTGGCGCGAAGTCCTGCCGTTTGTGCTTTCGTGCGCCCGTGCCGTGATCGGCATGAGCTGGAAGGCCGGCGTGGCAGCCGAGCTGATCGGCATGGCGGTGGGCACCGTGGGTGAGCGCATCTATCAGGCGAAGCTTTTGATTGAGACGGCTGATCTGCTGGCGTGGACCGTGCTGGTCGTTGCCGCCTCGTGGGCGTGTGAGCGCGTGCTGGTGTGGCTTCTGCGGGTTTCGGGGCCCGTGGCGTGGCGCGCGGCCGTGCGGGCGCATGGGCATGGACTGCGCGGGCGTGCGGGGGCTGCGAGCGATGGCACTGCAGCGGAGCTTGCGCTTGCCGTGGGCGATCGTGCGCCCTGGGCGCCGGCGCTGGATGGTCTGGTGCTCAACGTGCCTGCGGGTGGGCGTATCTGCGTGATGGGCGCTTCGGGGATGGGCAAGTCGACGCTGCTTTCGTTGGCAGCGGGGGAGTGCGCGCCGTGCTCGATGGTGTTTCAGGATGCACGCTTGATCGAATCCGCCTCGGCGCTGGATAACGTGCTGGTGTGCGCCGATGCGCGCGTGGATGCTTCGAGCGCCGCGGCATTGCTGCGCCTGCTGGTGCCAGGGATCGACGTGCATGCTCGCGTGGCCGAGCTTTCGGGCGGGCAGCGCCGTCGCGTCGAGATCGCTCGAGTCCTGCTGTGCCCGGGCGGCGCCGTTATTCTGGACGAGCCCTTTACCGGTCTAGATACCGCCGCACGCGACGCATGCGCCGAGGTCGTGCTCGACCTGCTCGACGGCCGCATGCTCCTGCTCGCCACGCACGATGTCGCCGACGCTCAGGCCCTCGATATCTCGGACATCATCACGCTCTAAATACTAACTCAGCTACAAAATGATTCGTTTTCCTCCGTTCCCATGGGGTCGGGTGTGGTATTCTATCTGCGGGGTAATACTTAGGAATACCAAGTAATACCAACGCCGCAGAAACAAACTCCGGATGCGGGCCAATCGGGTTGCCTTCACAGCCCGTCGCCCAGCCGCGTGGCCCGCATCTATCCGCACTACCGTCGTTTCAAAAAGGAAGCGCCATGGCAGAACACATGACCCCCGTAGTCGCGAAGGTCTTGCCCGAGGAGAAGGCAGCCTTCGCGGCGGCAACTCAGCTCGTGGGCACCACGCCGTCCAACGCCATCCGCATGTTTATCGCCGCGTTCAATCGCTGCGGCACCTTTCCGTTCGACATCTCGCCCAACGGGGCTTTTGGCAAAGACTGTCACCAACAGCTAGTCGTTGAAGAACGTCCCCAATGACTAGTCGTCGGGAGGAGGTCGGCATGCTCAATGCGATGATTTGGGCGCTTGCCTGTTTTGGCGTCGTCGCTGCCGATATTGCCCTGAGCGTGGTTTTGTTTTCCGCTCTGGGCGTCGCGTCAGTGTTCATGGGTTTTTCGATCGATGACCTCGACATTCAATTGCTTCAGGCTGCCGCGCAGATGGCGTCGTTTTTGATGGCGCTGCTGTGGTGGCGTTATCTGTGGCCGCGTTCGTTTATGGCACGCCGGCAAAGCGAGCACCCGCTCGGCGGGGGAGCGCGTGGGGCGTGGAAACGCATCGCCTGCGTTATCGTGATTGGCCTTGCCCTGCAGGTGGTCGTTGGCTACGTGACCGACGCCGCGCTGTCGCTGTTGCCCGAGGCCGCGGCCGACTACAGCGAGCTTGTCGAGGAAACAGGCATGGGCGACACCAGCTATCTCGCCGTCCTGACTACGGTGCTCGGCGCCCCATTTTGTGAAGAGCTGCTGGTGCGCGGCATTATTTTTGAGTTTTCGCTCCGAGCGTTTAATCCGCAGTGCCGCCCACTTTGGAAGCGCCGTCGTCGTGCGAGCGCGCAGGACGGCGCCATGGTGCCCTGGGCGGCCCCAAGTACGTGGGGTATTGCCGCGGCGATTGTGCTGCAGGCGGCAATCTTCGGTTTTATGCACATGAATTGGGTGCAGGGTTGCTACGCGGGTGCCGCCGGCCTCATCTTTGGTTGGGTGCTCGTGACGACCGGAAAGCTCCGCTACACGATCCTGCTGCACTTTGCCTTTAATGCCGGGTCGTATCTCATGACGTTGCTCTGGTTTGTGAACACGCCGCTCGATGTGGCAATTACGGTCGCTATCGCCGGCGTCATCCTCGTTGAGGCAATGCGTTCGCTGCGCCACGCGTGTGGGGTGGATGCAGCGAGCGCACCGCTGCCCTAGTTGCGGCGTCCGCCTCCGTTGGCGCCCTGACGCCCCTGGGCCGCGCGATTGCGACCGGCAGTGTTCTGTGCGCGCGACATGCCGCTGTGCCCCTTGCTACCCTTGGGCCCCTTGCCGGCGCCACCGTGCGGCTTGCCGCCCTTCTTGCCGGTTCCATGCCCGCCGTTGGCAGATGTCTCGCCCGGGCGCGGCGGCACGGGACGGATCAGGCAATGCTTGGTGTAGCCAATCAGATCGCGGCGGCCGGCCTTTTCCAGCGCCTCGCGCACAAGCTTGTAGTTCTCGGGCTTGCGATACTGGATGAGCGCGCGCTGCATGGCCTTTTCGTGCGGGTCGCGCGCCACGTAGATCGGCTCCATGGTGCGCGGATCAACGCCGGTGTAGTACATGCACGTCGACATGGTGGACGGCGTGGGGTAGAAGTCCTGCACCTGCTCGGGCATGTAGCCCATGTCGCGCACGGCTTCGGCAAGGTCCACGGCCTCCTTCATGGTCGAGCCGGGATGGCTCGAGATCAGGTACGGCACCACGTACTGCTTAAGTCCGTATTCGCGGTTCAGGCGTTCAAATTTACGGCAGAACGCATCGTAGACGGCGCGGCTCGGCTTGCCCATCACGGAGAGCACCGCGTCGCTCACATGCTCGGGCGCTACGCGCAGCTGGCCCGAAACGTGGTGCTCCAGCAGCTCGCGCAAAAACTCGTCCGAGGCATCGGCCATGGTGTAGTCGAAGCGGATGCCGCTGCGGACGAAGACCTTCTTGACGCCCGGCAGCTGACGCAGGTCGCGCAGCAGCTGCGTGTAGCCGCTCTCGTCGACCACCATGTTCTTGCACACGCTCGGCCACAGACAGCGTTTGTTCTTGCACACGCCGTGCTTGAGCTGCTTGTCGCAGGCCGGGCGGCTAAAGTTTGCCGTCGGTCCGCCCACGTCGTTGATATAGCCCTTAAACTCAGGATCGTGCGTGAGCAGCTCGGCTTCGCGCATGATCGAATCGTGGCTGCGCATCTGCAACACGCGACCCTGGTGGAAGGTGAGGGCGCAAAACGAGCACTCACCAAAGCACCCGCGGTTGGAGCTAATGGAAAACTTGATTTCGGCAAAGGCCGGCACGCCGCCCGCTGCGTCGTAATCGGGATGCCAATCGCGTGCGTAGGGGAGCTCGGCCACCTCGTCCATCTCATCGGTAGTGAGCGTCGCCGATGGCGGGTTCTGCACCACATAGACGCTGTTGGGGTAGGGCTCTACCAGGCGGTGTCCGGTGATGGGGTCCATATTCTGCTGCTGCACATTGAAGCTGCGTGCGTAGTTGAGCTTGTCGGCGGTAAGGTCGTCCCAGCTGGGCAGCAGGTCGTAGTCGTAGACCTCGTCGAGCGAACCCGTGCGGTAAACGGTGCCGTTGATATAGGTGATCTGATCGACGGGCAGCCCCGCGTCGAGCGCGTCGGCAATCTCGACAATCGCGTGCTCGCCCATGCCGTAGATGAGGATGTCGGCGCCCGAGTCGAGCAGTACCGAACGCTTGAGCTTGTCCTGCCAGTAGTCGTAGTGGGCCAGGCGGCGCAGGCTTGCCTCGATGCCGCCGATGATGATGGGGGCATCCTTAAACGTCTGACGGATAAGGTTGCCGTAGACCGTGACGGCTCGGTTGGGACGGCGCCCCTCCTCGCCACCAGGGGTATAGGTGTCGGTGTGGCGGCGGTGCTTGGTCACCGAATAGTGGTTGACCATGGAGTCCATGTTGCCGGCGCTGACCAAAAAGCCCAGGCGCGGCTCACCGAGTACGCTGATGCTGGCGGGATCGGTCCAGTCGGGCTGGCAGATGATGCCCACCTTGTAGCCGTGCGCGTCGAGGACGCGGCTGATAATGGCCATGCCAAAGCTGGGGTGGTCCACGTAGGCGTCGCCGCAGATGTAGACGAAGTCGCACTGGTCCCAGCCTCGCGCGTCCATATCGGCGCGGCTGACGGGGAGGAACTTGTCGCGGCCCGGACGCCAGGGGCGCGTGGGCGCTGCTGGGGTATGCGTGGTGTGCCCACCCTGCGCCTTACCGCCGCGCTTTTGCTGCTGGCCCTGTTTGCCCTGCTGACTGCGCTGGTTGTTCTGAGCGTGCTGAGGCTTTTTTGCCACGATCCCTCCCGGTGTTTGTATGCTGCTCGTAATTGTAACCAGTCTTTTTGGGACGGGGCTAAAAAGACTGGTGGAGTACATGAGCTGGCAGATTGGCGCGTCGATGCGGGTGGCGTTTGTTTCCAGACTGTGTATCCCTGTGTCGAAGGGGTCGTCTCGCGCGCACGCCATGTTGTCAATGGGTTACAGTATGAACGGCGGCTATGTTTCCGCCAACGCACGAGAGAGTCGTCAACAAGGAGGATGCACGACGATGCAGCGTGCCAAACAGATATCGGAGTCTATTGAGCTGGGCATCATCTTGGCGCTCGCCGGTGGCTTTATGGATGTGTATTCGTACATTGGGCGCGACCATGTTTTCGCAAACGCGCAGACGGGCAACATCCTGCTCGTGGGCGTGAGCATCTCGGAAGGCAACTGGGCGCTTGCGGGGCGCTACTTCTTCCCTGTGGTGTCGTTTGCCGTGGGCATTATGCTTGCCGACCTGGTACACGAACGTTTTGGCAGCGTGATCCACTGGCGTCAGGTGACGGTGTTCTTTGAAGCCGTCATCTTGCTGGGCGTGAGCTTTATCCCGGGCGGCAATTTCAACCTGCTCGCCAACTGCCTCACCTCGTTTGCCTGCGGCATGCAGGTCGAGAGCTTCCGCAAGATCCACGGTCACGGCATCGCTACGACCATGTGCATCGGCAACTTGCGCAACGCGCTGCAAAACGTGGACGATTACATCATCACCCACAGGCGCGGCTTTTTGGAAAACGGCCTGCTGTACTTTGGCGTGATCCTTACCTTTGTGTTTGGCGCCGTGTTGGGCAACTGGTGTATTGAGCGCATGGGCCTGCATGCCATCGTCGTGGCGAGCTTGCTGCTGTTTGTCGCGTTTGCCATCATGTTCATCGACCGCGAGCGCGACTTGCGCTTACGCTGGAAGGTTGCGGCCGAGGCTTGGAAAGAGGGCTGCCGAAAGTAACCGATTGCGGCAAAGGGGCTGTTCCTTTGCCGCACTGATCAATATTGGGGAGGGGACGGCCATCTCGGCCGCCCCTTTTTTGGAGTCTTAAGCGCTAAGGTGCATGTTTGTAATGACAAGATTTGACGTCAGCAAAGCGTGTTGTTTGAGGCTATAGAATAAAAATGTCATCTTTCCAGCTATGATTATTAGTTAAGGGGATGGACATATGTCAGAGCTTTTTATTCATAATAAGACGACAGTAATCAAGTTGATAATCAAGGCGGAGAACTGTCCTCTTTATTGCTTTGTAGAGCCTTTCTGAGCAGCTATTCTATTATTAGTCTGGATGAGTCTTGCAACAATTTAGATAGTGTTTCGATATCCTTTTTGAAAGTAGCGTTTACGCAGGAGTTGAAAAAACATACCACCATTACTGCGAATCATGGACGTGGTTTCGAACAATTTGCAGACTATGTAATACAGTTCCAGGAGCCAGAAAAAAACTATCCAGCTCCTGAATGTTGCTACGAACTGCTTTTTGCGATTTATTCGAGATGCTCTTCAATCCGAGCCCTAAGAAGGGCAATGGCTGTAGGTATTCCAATTGCGGCGGCTAATTCGGCTTTATCCAAAACCTGTATGCTAAAGCACGATTGTTTATCACATTGAAGGACGATAACTGAAGATAGTTTCACTTCCCGTTGGCTGAATATATCGTAATCTCCAAATAGGAAGTTACCTTTTATTGTGTAATTCGGTATGTTCGTTACGCACTTCATCTCAAGTCTGTTTAGACCATAATCAAACACCGCAACTTCCTCGTGTTCGATGATGAGCGCAACCCTGGGCATGTTGCTAAAACCACCGTCGACGACAGTGAGGAGTTTTTCATTTGCATCGTCATAAACGGTATATTTAAGACTCAATAGCTGTCCTAGTGGACCCGTGAACCCATGTTTTTTGATGTTGAGGCTGTCTCCCGCTGGGTTGACGAGAGCCAGAGTATGCGGATAAGGGTTACCTTCAATTGAGATTCGATATTCGTTTGTAGCCGCCTTGCTCGATTTAGGACCACTAGCCACCATGTGTCATCGCCTCGATCGAATTGGAACCGTCTTCTGCCTCGTGCGGAGAATTACGCCGTACGTTGCAGTAGATGCAGCTGCATAACCGCATGGGCAATTTCTAACAAAATGAATGACGTTATTTGCTGCATGCATGTTATTCACTACAAAGTATCTTGTTATAAACGTATTGTCAAACATATATTGCTAAAACAGAAACAATTTATAGACTGAGTCGGTCGTATTCTTTGGGCGATTGCTCCTATAATCTAGCCTTCGCTGCTGTCGGGAGGGAAGGACAGGGCTCCGTTATTCTGTTGAAACGCTTTAACACTTTTGATGTTCTCACGCGTTTTTTGTTTCAAAAGCGTTAGGATGGGACTCATAGCGTGGGGCGTAATGGGTGCCCCGCACACGATGGGAGGCTATCAATGGCTAATCGTTTCGTTCTCAATACCATCTCTTATCATGGTTCCGGCGCCATCAAGGAGATCCCCGGTGAGCTCCAGCGTCGCGGCTACAAGAAGATCTTCGTCTGCTCCGACCCCGACCTGGTCAAGTTTGGCGTTACCGCCAAGGTGACCGACGAGCTCGACGCCGCCGGCATCGCTTGGAGCCTCTACTCCGAGATTAAGCCCAACCCCACGATCCAGAACGTCAAGGACGGCGTCGAGGCCTTCAAGGCCGCCGAAGCTGACGCTATTGTGACCATCGGTGGTGGCTCCTCCATGGACACCGCCAAGGCCATCGGCATCATCATCAACAACCCCGAGTTCGCTGATGTCCGCAGCCTCGAGGGCGTTGCTCCCACTAAGAACCACGCCGTGTTCACCATCGCCGTGCCGACGACCGCCGGTACTGCCGCCGAGGTGACCATCAACTACGTCATCACCGACCCCGAGAAGGTCCGCAAGTTCGTGTGCGTCGACACCAACGACGCCCCCGAGGTCGCCGTCGTCGACCCCGACATGATGGCTTCCATGCCTGCCGGCCTGACCGCTTCCACTGGTATGGACGCTCTGACCCACGCCATCGAGGGCTACACCACCAAGGGCGCCTGGGAGCTCTCCGACATGTTCCACTTTGAGGCTATTAAGCTGATCAGCGAGAACCTGCGCGACTCCGTTGCCGAGGCCAAGTCCGGTCAGCCCGGCTCCGGCCGCGAGGGCATGGCTCTTGGCCAGTATGTCGCCGGCATGGGCTTCTCCAATGTTGGCCTGGGCATCGACCACGCCATGGCTCACACCCTGTCCGCTCACTACGACACCCCGCACGGCGTCGCCTGCGCCATGCTGCTGCCGATCGCCATGGAGTTCAACAAGCCGGTTTGCGCCGAGCGCCTGGCCAAGGTTGCCGTCGCCATGGGCGTTGACACCACGGGCATGAGCACCGATGAGGCCGCCGATGCCGCCATCGCCGCCGTTAAGCAGCTTTCCGCCGACGTGAACATCCCGCACGTCTGCGAGGCCATGAAGGCTGACGAGATCGAGGTCTTGGCCAAGGACGCCATGGCCGACGCCTGCTTCCCGGGCAACCCGCGCGAGGCGACGCTCGACGACGTCATTGAGCTCTTCAAGAAGATCTGCCCGGCTGCCTAACTTGGTTCGGCGGGCCCCTGCCCGTTAGCCCCACAATCGTCCTCGGACATGTCGGACGCCCCCGCTGCGCACTTCGTGCGGCGGGGGCTTTTTGTACTGCGTCAATGTCTTGAGACGGGTAAAACTAAAGCATGCTGCCCGCTGCGGATAGGTGGTGCACTTCCCAGCGTGCATTTTTGGGAGTATTCAGCAAGCTCTTAAAAATGCATAACGTTTTGAAGGGCCCGTAGTGGCCCGCAGGCGCCCATCGACAGCCATTGTGGGCGGGCTATCGATGAGTGGAGGGGGTTGTTACTGAGTTTCTGCTTTGCGACGACCTACAACACTGCTGTAACCGCGTCGTTTTGTCGTTCGCGATGGGGTCGTTGGGGCCCACGGTGCTGAATACTCCGTTTTTTGCACGGCCCAAGGTGGGGTACCCTGAGACGAAGCAAAAAGATTCCTCATTTCTATGCAGATACCGATAGGATTTATGCAAGATTGGGATTGTAAGACGTGCGCGTGCACAAAACCGGTGCGGGGACGTCGGGAGGCGGCTCGGCTCCTAGGGCATTGACCGTGCAGAACGGTTAAAATCGGGACTCGGTCTTAGTTTTACTTGGAAGGACGCATATGGCTTCTAATATTGATGCTTCTCTAGAGGAGACGCTCTCCTATATCGCGGGACAGCTTAAGGCGCTGACTTCTATTGCTTCGCCTACGGGCTATACCCGTGCGGCGACTGATTATCTGATAGAGACGTTGCACGATATGGGCTTTGGGCCCGAGCGCTCCAATAAAGGCAACGTGCTGGTTGAGCTTGGCGGCGAGGGCGAGCCGCTCGTGTTGGCGAGCCATGTCGATACCCTGGGCGCCATGGTGCGTTCCATTAAGGACAATGGTCGCCTGCGCCCCACGACCCTCGGCGGGCATCAGTGGTCTACGGCCGATGGCGAGAACGCACCGTTTATACGCGCGATGGCAATGTCTACACGGGTGTGGTCCTCAATACCGAGCCTTCGGCGCATGTGGCCGATGAGCCGGTCAAGACCATCGAGAAGAACATGGAAATCCTGCTCGACGAGAACGTTGACAGCAAGGACGATGTGCTCGAGCTGGGTATTCAAACCGGCGACATCATCGCTATGGATCCGCGCACCACGGTGACGGAGAGCGGCTACATCAAGAGTCGCTTCCTTGACGACAAGCTGTCCGCGTCGATTCTGCTGGGTCTGGCCCGCGCCGTTGCTGACGGCGAGGTGTCGCTTTCGCGCAAGGTGTCGCTGCTCTTTACGGTGTACGAGGAGGTCGGTCACGGCGGCGCCTTTGTGCCGGCCGACACGCGCGAGATGATCAGCGTGGACATGGGCTGCGTGGGCGACGACCTGGGCTGCACCGAGCGCATGGTTTCGATTTGCGCCAAGGATTCGGGCGGTCCGTACAACTACGACCTGGTAACCACGCTGTCCAACATCGCGCGCGAGCTGGAGCTCGATTACGCCATCAATGTGTACCCGCACTATGGCTCCGACGTCGAGGCCACGCTCTCGGCCGGCTACGACATTCGCCATGGTCTGATCGGCCCCGGCGTGTACGCGAGCCACAACTACGAGCGCAGCCACATCGACGGCGTGCGCAATACCTACGAGCTGGTTCGCGCCTACGTTCAGCGCTAGAGGAGCAGCTTGCGACTCGGCTGACCAATCGCTAAGGCCCGATTTCTCGGGCCTTTTTTCGCTTTTGGTTGTTTAGTATTATGATGTATGTAATCTATTAACTAAACGTTTAAATTACTTAACGAGGTGATGCGGTGTATGGATACGTCTGAGTACTTGTCTATGGGTGATGCTGCCCGCCTGCTGGGCGTTACGAAAGCCCGCATATCTCAACTTGCCTCATCGGGAACGCTCGCGTGCGATATTGTGGGCGGACGGAAGATGGTCGAGTACAATTCCGCGGTCGCTTATCAAAAGGTCCGCAAACGTGGACGCCGTCCTGCGGCCGATGTGGGGCGCAAGTTTACGCTGATGTCGGCCGACCATGAGGTCGCGCATGTCTCATTTGATCCGACGCGCGAGTTTCCCTTCGAAATCGCCGGGGTCCTCGATGCGCAACGAATGCCGTTTGGCACATGCTCGAGCTCTTCTCTTACGGTGAATAAACGGGAGCTCAACGTGTGGTGGAGCCATCGGTCGGTGCCTGACGTCCGCCCCGGGCTCGTCTCGCGCTATCGTGAACTGGGAATTGCCAGTGGCATCGAGGTTCCGGTTCGGTGCCTGGGCCTATCACTTTCGGATTGTTATTGGCTGCGACCGGCAGAATGCGACGGGCTCGAATGGCGAAACCTCAATTACTTCGAGAATGATTTTGAGCGATCGGCGCCCGAGGGGCGTTCGGGTTGGCTGGAAGGCATCGGTCTTAAAAATCCGGACAACACGTCCGAGGGCGAGCTTCCTAAATCGTGGATGATTCGCAACGGTGTTCGCGTTCTGGTCAAGGGGTGCGGCATGGACGACCAACGGCCCTTTAACGAGGCGGTTGCAACGGCCCTGCATCGTCGCTTGCTGTCGGAGGGCGAGTTTGTTCCTTATACGGTTGAGCGGATGTTCGATGGCCCTGTGTGTCTGTGCGACGACTTTCTTGACGGCCGCGAGGAATACATTCCGGCTGTTTCCGTTAAGGGCGCACTTGGTAGCCAGCGGGGAAACTCGACGTACGACCGGTACTGCCGCTTCCTTGGTAAGCATGGAGCAGACGAGGCTGCCGTGAGAAGGTCTATGTCGCAGATGATTGTCTGCGATGCCCTTTTGGCCAACAGCGACCGCCATTGGCGAAACTTCGGCATCATCCGCAATGTCGACACCCTGGAGATAAGGCCTGCCCCGATGTTCGATAGCGGCAACTGCCTGTGGTACAACGTACCAACTGCCGTGCTCGCAGCTGGGGAGTTTGGGTTTTCCGCTAAGCCGTTTGGGCCCGACCCTTCCGTCCAGCTGGCGCTTGCGGACTCGGTCGATTGGTTCGATCCATCGCGGCTCAACGGATTTGTTGATGAGGCGATCGAGATTCTTTCGCAGAGCGAATGGGCGACGGCGGAGGGTCGACTCGAGGCCATTTGCCGCGGCCTCGAGCGTCGCGTAATCGAGGTTAGTGCCGCTGTTGAGGTGCTTCGACACGTGCAGCGATAAACCTGCGGCTACTTAAGTGCGCCGGTCACCGTACCGCCACCCAGGACGATGTCGCCGCGATAGACGACGACGGCTTGGCCGGGGGCGATGGCTCGCTGCGGCTCGTCAAAGGTCAGCAGCATTTGTCCGTCGGCGTCACGCGTAAGGGTCGCTGCCTGGTCCTTTTGACGGTAGCGGTACTTGGCACCTACGCGAATGCCGCCGGCGTCGAGCTCCGCCTCCATGCGCTCTGCCGGAGCGCTCCAGATCCAGTCGTTTGCCGTGAGCGCTGTGGCCGCCAGGTCCTCGGCCTCGCCCAAATGCACGGTGTTGCTGGCGGCATCGACGCCCGTCACATACACGGGATGCGCCATCGCGACGCCCAGGCCCTTGCGCTGGCCGATGGTGTAGCGCAGCGCGCCGCTGTGGCGCCCGACCACGCTGCCGTCGCGCCACACAATGTCGCCCGGTGCAGCGGGATGTCCGCAGCGGCGCTCGATATAGCCCGCGTAGTCACCGTCTGGAATAAAACAGATGTCCTCGCTTTCGGCCTTCTGGGCGTTGGTAAAGCCCTGCTCGGCGGCTATGCGGCGCACGTCGCGCTCTTTGTCCAGGTCTGCCAGCGGAAAGATCGTGTGCGCCAGGCGCTCCTGCGTAAGCGAATACAAAAAGTAGCTTTGGTCCTTTTTGGGATCTTCGCCGCGATGTAGCTGCCAGGTGCCGTCTGCCGCCTGGCTTGTTTTGGCGTAATGTCCCGTGGCGATGTAGTCGCAGCCCATGTCCAGCGCCGCATCGAGCAGCGCGCCAAACTTTATGTGGCGGTTGCAGATAATGCACGGATTGGGCGTCAGCCCCTCCTGGTAGGCGTTCACAAAGCGCTCGATAACGCTATGGTCGAAGGTCTGCTGCAGGTCGAGTACGTGATGGGGGATCCCCAGGCGCTCGGCGACGGCCTTTGCATCGGCGATGTCGCGGTCGACCTTACTCATGCCCGTGATGGGATCGGGCGCGGGGCAGGTGAGGCGCATGGTGGCGCCGACGCATTCGTAGCCCTGGCTTTTGAGCAGGTACGCGGTCACGCTGGAATCGACGCCGCCGCTCATGGCGACGAGCACGCGCTTGTTGTGCATGGGGAGGTTCTCCTTGGTGGCATGTGGCCAAAAAAGAAAAGCGGCGCGGGAGGCTGGTTCCGCGCCGCAGACATTGTAGCAAGTTCGGGCGTCTCGTGGGACACCCTGATTGGATGGGCTCAGACTGCCGGGAGAGAGGAGACCGGCTCGTCCGTGGGCTCAACCTATGGGCGACAGGCCCTAGTCCTGGAAGAGCGCCGTGGACAGGTAGCGCTCGCCGGTGTCGGCAAGCAGGGCCACGATGGTCTTGCCCTCGTTCTCGGGGCGCTTGGCCAGCTGCAGCGCGGCCCACACGGCGGCGCCGGACGAAATGCCTACGAGCACGCCCTCCTTGTGGCCCACGGCGCGGCCGGTCGCAAAGGCGTCGTCGTTCTCGACGGGGA
The DNA here is from genome assembly GCF_040915545.1 of Collinsella aerofaciens. Taxonomy (GTDB): domain Bacteria; phylum Actinomycetota; class Coriobacteriia; order Coriobacteriales; family Coriobacteriaceae; genus Collinsella; species Collinsella aerofaciens_BE. The sequence continues at coordinate 70,252 of NZ_JBCPDH010000009.1, forward strand.
TGATCTCGTCATAGACCTGGGTGTCGAGGACGTCGGGCACAAAACCGGCGCCGATACCCTGGATCTTGTGCGGGCCGGCTTGGCCCTTGGAGAGCACCGGGGAAGTGGCGGGCTCGACGGCGACGACCTTGATTTCGGGGTTCTGCTCCTTGAGGAACTCACCCACGCCGGTCACGGTGCCGCCGGTTCCAACGCCGGCGACGAAGATGTCGACCTCGCCGTCGGTGTCATCCCAGATCTCGGGGCCGGTCGTGGCCTTGTGGATGGCGGGGTTGGCGGGGTTCACAAACTGGCCGGCGATAATGCTGTTGGGGGTCTCCTTCTGCAGTTCTTCGGCCTTGGCGATGGCGCCCTTCATGCCCTTGGAACCGTCGGTGAGCACGAGTTGTGCGCCATATGCCTGCATAAGCTTGCGACGCTCGACGGACATAGTCTCGGGCATGGTGATGATCACCTTGTAGCCGCGAGCCGCCGCCACCGAGGCGATGCCGACGCCGGTGTTGCCACTCGTGGGCTCGATGATGGTGTAGTCGCCGCCGCGCACGAGCTTGCCGGCCTTCTCGGCCTCGTCAATCATGTTCTTGGCGACGCGGTCTTTAACGGACCCGGCGGGGTTGAAGTATTCCAGCTTGACGAGCACGCGGGCCTTGAGGTCCTCATCGGCCTCAAAGTGAGTGAGCTCCAGAAGCGGGGTGTGGCCGATAAGCTGATCGATGGACGTATAAACATTGCTCATGGTGAACCTCCAAAGTGTTCAAATGACTGGATACCGTGTGGTTTTACGGTGCGTGTAGCAGCGAAACCCATAAACCTTATGGGTTGTTCGTTTTGCTGTTGGCAAGCATAGTAGACAGTAAAGCCTAGTAATGCAATAGGAAATAGGAGATTATTGCAAGTTGATTAACCATCTTGACCGGAACGGGTATTTTCAAAACCAATTTTTCGGCTAGAATTTCTACGGACTAAATGACCGAAAGGCAGCACTATACATGTTGGTTTCTACTAAGGGCAGATATGCCCTGCGCGTTATGGTCGACCTGGCCGAGCACCAGGCAGCCGGTCGCATCCCGCTCAAAGAGATCGCGGCGCGACAGGGGATTTCCGAGAAATATCTCGAGAACATCTTGGCTACGCTTGTGCGCGCCAACATGCTCTCGGGCATGCGTGGCAAGGGCGGCGGCTACGTGCTTACGCGCCCGCCCGAGCAGTACACGGTGGGCGAGATCCTGCGCCTGACCGAGGGCAGTCTGGCGCCGGTCGCCTGCCTGGATGGCGACTGCAAGGGCTGCTCGCGTTCGGATGAGTGTCCCACGCTCGACGTGTGGAAGAACCTGGACAAGCTCATCAACGACTACCTCGACGGTGTGACGCTCGATCAACTTGTCGCTCCCAACCATGGCTACGACTACGTCATCTAACCCACACCTGCATTTGGGGACGGGGTAGAAATGGTAGATCCTCTCGTCCTTTGAGACTTGGCAAATAAGAAGGCCGCCCATTTTTGCGATGGGCGGCCTTTGTCTTGGGTCGATATGACGGTTCGTATTGAACAGTTCTAGCCCTCGGCGATGCTGTCGAGAATGCTGCGCATGATGGATACCAGGATGCTGCCCATAAAGGCCGATCCAAAGCCGGCAATGGAGATACCGGCGCCCAGCAGGTTGACCGACAGGTAACTCGCGAGCTCAAGCATAAAGCTGTTGACGACAAGCTGGAAAATGCCCAGCGTAATGATCGTGAGCGGCAGCGAGATGACCGTGAGGAAAGGTTTGACGAACGAATCGACGATGTTCAGGAACAGTCCCACGAAGGCAAAGCAGACCCAGGCCTCGGCAAAGCCGAAGGGTTGGATACCGGGGACGAGGAACGTGGCGATTGCGATGGCGATCGAGGTGAAGAGCCAGTTAAGCATAAAGCGCATGGCGTGAATCCTTTCTTGCGCCGGGGTTGCTGGCGTCGCGTGAAGCGGCTTACGGCGGCGACCTGGATGGTTGCGCGGGCGCGCCGCGGTGTTTGGGCGCCCATTGTCTCAAATATTCGTGGAGCTTACGTGCGCATATGGTTTCTAAACGGCGTTCGTCCTGAAAAGGTTGATTTTCAATCTCAACGCAACAGCCTGAACGGACCCCGCGTTTCCGCAGCTAGCGCAACGCGGAAATAGCTCC
>NZ_JBCPDH010000010.1:0-49658 GCF_040915545.1 Collinsella aerofaciens
CCGGTTCTCAAGGTGCACGCTTTGCGGCTGATCCGGTTCGACCGGGCCGCGCGGCAAGGAGATATATTGCCAGACCGGAGGGCCCCCGCGGGCGGGAATCTGGCACTCCATATTTTGTTCACAAATAAATAGAACCCTCAGTTGCTTCGCTGAGGCCGTATTCGAAGCAGCAGCTTCTGATATTGGCGATGACCAGCTGGTTTATAGGTGTTAAGGCATCGGTCATCTCTGGAGCGCCACTTTACTCCAAAACCATCAACCATTTGTTTCCCGTCGGTAAAAGGCAGGTTTTGTTCGCCAAGCGTTCTTATATATAGAGAAGTTCGGGTTCGAACCCGTGCCGCGGCAACAAAAAAGCGACCAACCGGAGTCGATCGCTTTCTTTTCTATGGTGGGCCGTCAGGGGTTCAGCCTGCTCCGCAGGCGGCCGCTGCGGCGCTTCGCGCCTTGCGCGCTGCGCTGGCAAACGCTCACGCGTTTACTCAGCTCCGCGCCCTTTCGGGTTCGAACCCGTGCCGCGGCAACAAAAAAGCGACCAACCGGAGTTGATCGCTTTCTATTCTATGGTGGGCCGTCAGGGGTTCAGCCCGCTTCGCACGCGGCCGCTGCGGCGCTTTCGCGCCTTGCGCGCTGCGCTGGCGAACGCTCACGCGTTTACTCAGCTCCGCGCCCCGACGGGTTCGAACCCATGCCTTGGCAACAAAAAAGCGGCCGGCATCCGCCAGTCGCTTTTCTATTCTATGGTGGGCCGTCAGGGGTTCGAACCCTGGACCTTGGGATTAAAAGTCCCCTGCTCTGCCAGCTGAGCTAACGGCCCGCGGGTGGCATTGTACCACGGTCTGGGACTATTCCCAACTCCATTGGCCGTTCTGGAAAATCACAACTTCACGTCCATCAGGCGTAATGCCCGTAATATCGATGTCGTCCGTGCCGATCATAAAATCGACGTGCGTGCTCGAGACGTTAACGCCATGCTCCAGGAGCTCCTCCTTGGACATGTCATACCCACCCTCGATGCACTCAGGGAAGCCGACGCCTAGCGCAAGGTGGCAGCTAGCGTTCTCGTCATAGAGCGTGTCATAGAACAGAACGCCGCTTTCGCGGATCGGAGTGTTCTTGGAAATGAGCGCGACCTCACCCAGATGAGCGGCACCTTCATCGGTGTCAATAATGCTCGCAAGCGTCGCCTTGCCCACGCGGGCATCGTAGTCCGCTACGCGGCCTGCCTCGAACTTAATCCAAAAATCGTCGACTTTATTGCCGTGGTGGATGAGCGGCATGGCCGAGTACACGATACCGTCAGCGCGCATGCGATCGGGCGAGGTGAATACTTCCTCGGTGGGAATGTTGGGGAAGAAGGGGTGCCCATCGGGCGTCTTGCCCTTGCCGCCGGCCCACTCGTGACCTTTCGTCATGCCAATCGTCAGATCGGTTCCATTTGCCGCGGTGTAATGCAGGCAGTCAAAACGATTGTCGTTCAGAAAGTGCAAATTCTTTTCGAACGCCGCGTCATGAAGCTCCCAGTCGCTCTCCGGGTCCTGGCCATCGGCGCGAGCGGTGTGCAGAATCGCATTCCACAGCTTATAGATTGCAACCCCATCGGCGTCTCCCGGGAACACCTCGCGCGCCCAAGCCACGACCGGCGCGCCGGCGATGCACCACGGGTTGATGTTGTAGTCCAGTCCACGGCGGAAAACCTTGCACTGCGTATTCCTTGCCTTAGAAGCTGCAGCAGGCTTAGCGGGATCGATGCCCTTAAGGGCGGCAGGGTCCGCACCCTCGATAAAGATAAAGCAGGCACCGTCCTGGGCCAGGGAATCCAGCTGCAGGCGCTTCCACTCGGGCGTCTGCTCAAAATAGCTTTTATCGACATGCTCGTACGCAAGCCTTGTCACGGCATCATCGGCCCAAATGACCGTCACGTGGCCAGCGCCGGCGGCATAAGCCTCCGCGACCACCACGCGGGCAAAGGGTGCGCACTCGACCGGAGACTGAACGACAACCTCCTGGCCGGGCTTGACGTTTACGCCCTTGCGGACAACCAGGCGCGCATAGTTTTTAATCTTGGGCTCCAGGGCCTTCATGCCCTCCAGAGCTTCTTCGACCGTCAGGGCAGCTCGAATCATGTGCCACTCCATCTATCTATAGAACAGTAAAAAGGCGCGCCGCAAAAACGACGCGCCTTATATCTTAGCGATAAGTATGTATGCAAACGCTACTTCTTCTTGGAGTCCTTCTTGTCCTCCTCGGCAGCCGAGCGCTCGATAAGAGCGTTGAGCTTGTTCTCGGACATGCCCTCGGCCTGCGTGCGGTACATGTTGCGCAGGGGACGAATACGAACGAAGTCGTAGATAAAGTCACCCAGGATGATGACATAGGACAAAACAATGCCGACCATCTGAACAGGACTGGACACCGTGCCGCCGGGAGCGAAGTAGAGCGAAGCCCAAATTGCCACGACGAGCACCATGCCGATAGCGAGCACAGCCCACCAAATACGGCGACGCTTGGTGTAGTCCCCATCCTGCTTGAGGAGAATATTCGACACCGTGTAGATACGATCCTCGCGGGCGCGCTGTTTGGCCTTGCGGGCGCGCTTTTCCTCCTTGGAAAGACCTTCCAGGTTTTCGCCCTTCTCGAGCTCCTTGCGGCGTGCCTTGGATGATGCCGGCACGACGCGAACGGAGCTCGCTGCCTGGCGGGCGGGTTTAGCAGATGCGGCGGACTTGCGCGCAACCCCGGTAACTTCGTGGGATTGCGTGCGCTTGTTCGTGGCGCTACGGGTACTCACTTATGCGTTCTCCTTCATGCTTATGAACTGGGAGCCCGTGATAATCTGGAAGGCCTCGCGATAGCGCTCGGACGTGCCATCGATGACCTCGGCGGGCAGGTGCGGGGTCTCCCCCGTCATATCCCAGTTGGCTTTGAGCCAATTGCGGACGAATTGTTTGTCGTAGCTAGGCTGAATCTTGCCCTCCTCGTAGCTGGCGGCGGGCCAGAAACGGCTGGAGTCGGGCGTTAGGCACTCGTCGATCAGCGTAACCTTGCCATCGATGACACCGAACTCGAACTTGGTGTCGGCGATGATGATGCCTCGAGTCGCGGCATACTCGGCAGCGGCCTTGTAAATCTTGAGGGACAGGTCGCGAATCTGCGTGGCGATATCCTCACCCACGATCTCGCAGCAACGCTCGAACGAAATGTTCTCGTCGTGGTCGCCGATCTCGGCCTTCGTGGACGGCGTGAACAGCGGCTCGGGAAGCTTGGAGGCCTCGGTCAGACCCTCGGGCAGCTGAATGCCGCAGACGGTGCCGTTCTCGTCATAGGTCTTCTTGCCCGAACCGGTCAGATAGCCGCGGACGATGCACTCGATAGGAATCGTCTGGGCCTTCTTGACCAGCATGGCGCGGCCTGCGAGGTAGTCACGATACTCGGCAAACTCCTCGGGGAAATCCGCCGGGTCGATGGAGACGAGGTGATTGGGAACGATGTCGGCAAACTTATCGAACCAGAATGCCGAGATGCGGTTGAGCACCTCTCCCTTAAACGGAATCTCGTCGGGGAGAATAAAGTCGAACGCAGAAATGCGGTCGGTGGCGACCATCAGCAGGTTTTCACCGGCATCATAGATATCACGAACCTTGCCACGGGAATCCGGACGACGCTCCATCGTTGTCACGTGAGTCACTCCTTACCTAAATACGACAGTAATGCGGGTTCTTCCCCGCACGTTTTCGCAAACTCGGAGCGGCAGGGACGAAACCCCTCCTTCACCGAATAGCGAAAAGCTAGTGCTCCATTGTAGTAGATGCCGCGTCCGCCGTGTGCTCGCGAGGCAGATGAATCGTAAAAGTCGTACCCTTTCCAAGCTCCGACTCCACGGATATGTAGCCATGATGACGCTCGACAATCTGCTTGGTCACGGCGAGGCCCACGCCCAGGCCGCCCGCCTCGCGGGCGCGACTGGCGTCGGCACGCCAAAAACGTCCGAAAATACGCGACAGGTCTTCCTTGGCGATTCCAATGCCCGTGTCCGAGACCGCAATATCGACGTGTTTACGGTCACTGAGCACCGACACCACGACCCATCCGCCCTCGGGGGTATAGCGCATGGCATTACTCATGAGGTTGATGACGCATTGCGTGATCATATCGGGATCGGCCTCGACGACATCGTCATGCCCCTGAGTTTCATCTGCAAAGCGCAAACGCAGGTCACGGTCGGCAAACAAGCGCTCCTGGCCATTCACAATCGAGCGCACAAACGGCACCATATCCACCGGCTCCAGGTTGAGTGGCGCGGTACTGTTTTCCATGCGCGACAGGTCGAGCATCTGCTGCACCAGACGGGCCAGACGACGCGTCTCGGATGCGACCGTTTCCAGGTGTTCGTCATCGGTGGGATACACACCGTCTTGCATGGCCTCGACCGTTGCAAGCATGGCCATGAGCGGCGTGCGCAGCTCGTGGGCAACATCAGAGGTCAGGCGCTTCTCGTGCTTCATATCCTTTTCGAGTGAGGTGGCCATCTCGTCGAAGGTCTCGCCCAGCTGATCGATCTCATCATCGCCGCGCAAGCCCGTACGAGCGGACAGATCGCCGTCGCGAATTTGCTTGGCCGTGCTCGTAATTCGATGAATCGGCTTGGTAAGCATGCGCGACACAAGCGCTCCGATAACGACCGAGATGCAGACGGCCACAACCGCGGCAAGGGCCATGGCGTTAAAGGTCTTCTCTCTGAATGCCGAGTCTGCCCTGGTGAGCAGGGCATCGGAGCCAACCGCCCACAATTTGACCTGACCCACGTGCTCGCCGGAGGACGTCACGATCTCAACGTTGGCAACACTATTGGAATCGGTGGGAGCAGACGAGACTGGGCTGTGCGATGTCCTCTTTCCGCTCGCATCGTCGGTCGTCGCCTGATTTTCGCGTACATCGGCAGTAGCGCTTGCCGAGGGCCACGAGTCGTCGTAGACGATGACGCCCTTTTTATTGACGACCTGCATACCAAGATCGTCGGACACCAAGCTCGATGTCGCGACCGTACGCAGCTCCCCCGCGGTCCAAGAACCGTTTTCCTCATATGACGTTGCCAACTTTTCGGCAGCGGAATTGGCGATTTCGACAATATTGGAGCGTGTGTAATCCGTAAAAACCGTGCCCCATACAACGGAGACTACGCCCACCAGCACCAATACCGTCATGAGCGATGTCAGGGCAAAAGCCAGGGCCATGCGCGAGGGATAGCTCATCGTTGGCCGTGAATCGGAACGAGGCGTGTTCCAACTAGCCTTGGAACCCGCCTCGTTCTCCTGCTTATGCTTTTGCCCGATTTCAAAGCGCGCAGGTGTCATATGTGATTTCCCTTATTTCTCGTCCGACTTATCGGTCTTGGTCGGAGCCTCGAAGCGGTAGCCGACACCGTGGACGGTGTAGAGCCACTTGGGCTTCTTGGGGTCGTCGCCCAGCTTGGCGCGAAGGTTCTTCACGTGGCTGTCGATGGTGCGCTCGTAACCCTCAAAGTCGTAGCCGAGCACCTTCTCGACCAGCTCCATGCGGTTGTAGACGCGGCCGGGGTGACGAGCAAGCGTGGTGAGCAGCTTGAACTCGGAAGCCGTCAGGTCAACTTCCTTGCCCTCGACCAAAATCTTGTGGCCCGAGATGTCAATGACCAGATCGCCAAAGTCGAGCACCTCGACGGCCGGCTCATCGGCCTGGTGGGCACGGCGGAACAAGGCGCGCACGCGCGCGACAAGCTCGCGCGGCGAGAACGGCTTGATCAGGTAGTCGTCGGCACCGAGCTCGAGGCCGATAATACGATCCTCAATCTCGCCCTTGGCCGTCAGCATAATGATGGGGACATCCGAGGTGTCGCGAATGGTGCGGCAAACGCGCTCGCCGGGAATCTTAGGGAGCATGAGGTCGAGCACGACCAGGTCGAACTGATGCTTCTCGAACTCCTCGATAGCGGACTGGCCGTCGCCCACGCCCACAACCCAATAGCCCTCGCGCTCGAGATAGGCAGCGACAGCGTCACGGATTGCCTTCTCATCCTCGACCAGCAGAATCTTTTTTGCATCTGAAGCCATAACACGGCCCCCCTGTCTCAATTAGCTAAGAACAAGCTCATTTTAACGCACCTGAGCCCACCGGGCATCGCATGGGTGCGATAGCTCGGCGGGCGGTACTCATAGTCACAACGCGCTTATTCCCCTGTCGACGCCTTTTTAACCCCTCGGAGACTAAAGAGAGAACAAGCGAGCGGTAACCGTCTCGGGAATTCCCTGACTGTTACGCACCGTTGCGTACGTTAAGAACGAGCTCGATTTGCCCGCCGTAGCAGGATAATCGCCATACTCCAAGGCTCGGTCGGGCGACAGAAGCGAGCCGTAGGTCTTGGCCGAAGTGTCAATCAAAAAATGCGACGCCTGAACTTTAACCAGGTATTTGTTTTTCCTTCCCGCGGCGCACGCGAGCGGCTCACGCGAAAGGAAGAGGTACGGCCCGCCCTCGCTACCGATATAGGTGCCCATATTGCCCAGGCTACCCACACCGCTATACGTCGCCTCAATGGAGAACACGAAGGTGTCGCCCATATACACGGCCTCGAAAGGCGAAACCGACGAAGGAAGCACCAGCTGAGCTCGCTTCGTGTTGTTGCCGTCAGTCAGGTCGATCGCCGTCATACCGTAATAGACGCCCTCATCATTGTGCACGCGGGGCGAGATGGTCAGGATGCCATCGCTCACACGCGGGGCGGATGCGAAGCGGCCCGTCGACTTCCAAATAACCTCAGGCTTGGACTCGCTGGGCGACTGACGGTAGCAGTACGAATCGTTACTCGTCTTGGTGCCGCCGGACGAAGGCATCTTATACCAGATGACCGACGACCCATACGCTGTGAAGAGCGGCGGATCGTAGTTTTCGCCACCGCGGTCGAGCTCGACAGCGTTGCCGGTAAGGGAGGAGCCTGCAAGGTTTTGCGCATAGAGTTTCCAGGACGCATTGGCAAAGTTCATCTCGACCCACGCGAACACGCCATCACCCGCGCGAACGTCGTAAAACGCATAACCGGTTCCCTCAATGGGATCCTCGATAAGTGTGGTAAGCGAGCCATCGCCTAGGTTGAGCACACCAAGCGTATTGGCATGCAGGGCAGAAGCAGGCGCCATCATCGCGGCAGCGTAGTCGCCATCGCAGTAGTACAGCAGCGTGCCCAGCGGCAGCGTCCACGAGGCTGCGGGCTCAAGATCGATATCGACAGCCTCGTACTCATCAGTGATCGAGACAATCTTCGAATCGTCCTTGATAACCTGCGGCTCGCCAGCGGCGTCATCACTCGTGCCCGTTTTTTTCGAGCAACCGGCCAGTACGGCAGCAGCACCGGTAGCGGCGCCACCCAGCACAAAACCTCGACGCGTTATTCCATTCTTAAAGCGATCAGCGATGCTCATTAGGCGATCTCTGCGCGAGCGGCCTCGATAGCGCGCGTAAGCTGATCGGCGCAAGAGGTCTTTTTCATACCGCAGGTATTACCGGCGAGAACCTCGATTACGCGATCGGCGGGAGCGCCTTCGACCAGCCTGGAGATGGCCTTGAGGTTGCCATCGCAGCCGCCGGTAAACTCGACGCCCAGCACCTTGCTGCCATCGTCAGAGAGATTGAGGTGAATATTGCGAGAGCATACACCCTGAGGCTTGTAGTCAAAACTAATCATTGAGATCCCCTCTCAGAAAGAAATTTCAGACGTCTATTATCCCCGTCCGAACCGATAAAGTATCGCGGGCACTGATTCAACATCCTACGATGCTTGGACTGATGGGGGCAAGATTAGCAGTCCGCACCCTGTACGTGGACCATGCGCTTCTCCCGATACATATTGTGGTCGGCGACGCGATATACATCGGCCAGCGTATTTCCAGCCGTCTCGACGGTCGCCACGCCAATCGATGCGCTGACCGTCAGGGTCTCATCGCTTACCGCGGCAAGACCGAGACGAAGATCCTGTTCCAGCCCGAGCGCAGACTCGTTGTCAGTATGGGGGCAAACCAGCAAAAACTCGTCGCCGCCAACGCGCATCGGCAGGTAATCCGCACCAGCCACCCGCCGCAGCACGGACGCCGTCCGTCGCAGCAGTTCATCCCCCATCTCGTGACCATAAATGTCGTTGGTCCGCTTGAGATAATTACAGTCCACCATAATCACGCTCACTGGCAAGTCCTCGTTTACCAGGCTATCTCCACGCGATTCCAGATAGTTGCGGTTGCGAAGCCCCGTCAGTTTATCTTGGTATGACAGCTCCTCGGCATGCTTGACCATCGATATGTTGTGCGTCGCCACGACGACCGAATCCAACCGGCCTTGCTCATCGCGATGCTGGGGGACAACCTGTAGCGAGTACCAAGTGCCTCGACAATCTCGCACCTCGGCAGCCAAGTACGGTACGCCCTCCATGCGTTCACGAAGCGTACTTATATCTACGAGCCCCACAACCGCTTCGCGGCTTTCGGGGCTCACGATATCCCGGCAGACCGTGTCCATAAAGTCATATGCCTCGCTATGCTCGGCAAACATCTTCGCTATCGCCGGCGACATATTGATTCCCTCGATCTCGAGGGTGTCAAGATGCAAAAGGAAGGTCGAATCGTAGATGGCGCTTATGGCATTGATAATGCCGAGCTGTTTATCCTTTTCGACCAAATTGCGGTGGTCAGCGATATTTCGAGCCAACAGTACCACGACCCAAAACGCAAGGCACACCAAGACGCCGACGGCGACAAATGAAATCCTGTCAGACATGACCTCAGATTTGGGATATAGCGCAAACAGGCGGTAGTCCTTATATGCCGCACGCGCGGCATATAAGGTGGTCCCCCGATATTCGATACGTGTTACGCCCTCGTCTTTCCAGTCAATTCCGCTATCGGCGAGAAGCCGGGCAAGGGTTATATCGACGGTCGAATCGTTTGAGGAAACGATTTGCGCGTCACGCATCACAAGCACCGTTGGACTCTGATGGAACGTGTTGTTCACAAGGACGTCGGCGATCGTGTATGAATAGTCATCGGCGGGCTCAGCCGCAAGGGATCGATACCCCAACGCCACCCCATCACCGTATGGAACGGCACTCACGGCAAAGTCGACACCGCGGCGCTCGACAGCGGTCGAGTAGGAAACTTTGGACCCTCGATACATCGATGCGATCGACGAACAGGCCAGCTCCTCTCGCCACAGCATGAGTGGATCGCGGCCGTCGATATCGTAATGGGCGACCATATGACCATCGGCGTCCATGACCAACATTCCCGAAAGGCTCTCGGTATGGACATATTCCTCGACCAGATCGTCGTTGACTTCAAATCGATCAGGCGGCAAGAACGTCGCAAACGACTCGAGCGCCGCATCAAAATTGTGCGTCGCCTCGGTTTTTCTTCCTTGTTCATATCGGTCATATTTTTCGCAGGCATTTTTTAAAAACACCATGGTTTCCTGGCCGAACCCAAGCGTTTTATCAAGGCAGCGATGCGTGCCAACCATATAGAGCAGACTCAGTAGGGCAACGCTGGCCACGATGCCGATGCCCACTGCGGCTAAACTCTTTCGGCGAAAGCGGCGCTCGTCATTTGTCATGATTCCGCTCCTTGCCCGCCTGTCGTCGCTCCTGCCTTGTAATTGTCCACAATGTGCTCTATCGTGCCGTCTCGATCCATGTCGGACAGTGCGGTATCGAGGTTTTTGACGTACTCCCCCTCATAGCTATCATCAAACGCGACGCCCAGGTCAACCGTCATAACGTTGTCGGCGAACACACGATAAACGCCAGGATACTGGTCAACGAGTCGATCAAGCGACTGAACGTCCGCCATCCAACAGTCGACATACCCTTTGGCGAGGGCGGCTTTGCAGAGTTCGGCAGAACCATACGATTTGATTTGCACGTCCGGCGAGATATCCAGATCCCCTGCGAGCAATCGGCGTTCGCTCACCGAGCCCGCAATCACCGCAATGGTCTTGCTTCCATCGAGATGCGCCAAGGACGTGATGCCACTCGTTTTCTTGGCGGCGACCGAAACCGTCAGGGTCAAATACGGCTCAGTCCAGTAATACTTATCCTCGCGATAACAGGGAGAATAGTCGCACCACAGGCAATCGATATCGCCGTTTTTGAGTAGGCGATCACGGTCATTCCAAGATATGTCGATAAATTGCGGCTTGATCCCCGCGCGCTTGCAGGCCTCGCGGGCGATGTCGATATCGATACCGGCGTAATCGCCCGTGGTATCGACATACACATAGGGGTCGTTATCCGTAACGCCGATTTTGAGTACCGGGAGGTCTTTGTCGGCTTCATTCGGGGAGGAAGAACTGCTTCGAACGGTATACGTCAGGGCGGCCACACAGGCGGCGACAAGGAGCATGAGCGTAAACGAGACGATGGCGGCTCGCTTGATACGTCCGGGCACACGCCCCCCTTCATCGAAATAGCAGTCGGATTTCATTTTATACCCGGGGCTGATGCGGCGATAAAAAAGCGCCTCACCCAAGATGGGCAAGGCGCCAAAGGTTGAAATGCATCCGCAAGCGGTCGAATTAGGTTAGCCCTACTCGAAGTTCAGCTGCTCCAGGCGGTCGAAGACCGTGTCGATGCGGGTGAGGAAGTCCCACGGATCAAAGATCTCGTCGAGTTTTTCCTGGCTAACGGTGCAGCGCGGATCGGCCTCGAGACGCTCCTTAAAGGTGGGGCCGGAGACACAATCCTGCACCTCGTGCCAGGTAGCCATGGCGTTTTCCTGCACGATAGCGTAGGCGTCCTCGCGGGTGATGCCCGTATCGACGAGGGCAAGCAGCACCTTAGAGGAGAAGATGAGGCCGCGGGTCTTGTTGAGGTTGGCCATCATGCGAGCAGGATACAGCTGCAGGCCGTCGATAACGCGAATGAGGCACTGGAACATGTGGTCGAGCGCGATGAAGCTATCGGCCTGGGCGACACGCTCGGCGGAAGAGTGCGAAATGTCGCGCTCGTGCCACAGGGCAACGTTGTCAAAGGCGACCTGAGCGTTGGACTTCACGACGCGCGACAGGCCGCAGACCTTCTCCATGGTGATCGGGTTGCGCTTGTGCGGCATGGCGGAGCTGCCCTTTTGACCCTTGCGGAACGGCTCCTCGGCCTCGAGCGTATCGGTCTTCTGCAGGTTGCGGACCTCGGTCGCGATGCGCTCGCAGGTGGCCGCTGTAGTGGCAAGCACGCCGGCAAGGTAGGCGTGGTGATCGCGGCTGATGACCTGCGTGGACAGCGGATCGTGGACCAGGCCCAGGTGCTCGCAGACGTACTCCTCGACGAACGGCTCGATGGAGCTGTAGGTGCCGACGGCACCGGAGATGGCACCGAAGGCAACGTTCTTGCGAGCGTCCTCAAGACGATCGAGATCGCGCTTGAGCTCCCATGCCCAAGAGCCAAACTTCATACCGAAGGTCATCGGCTCGGCATGGATGCCATGGGTGCGGCCGGCGCAGAGCGTATTGCGCTCCTCGAAGGCACGACGCTTGCAGATCACGCCGAGCTTCTTAACGTCCTCGATAATCAGGTCACACGCCTGAGTAAGCTGATAGCACAGAGCCGTATCACCCAGGTCGGAGCTGGTCATACCGTAGTGAACCCAGCGGCTAGGCTTGGGCTCGCCCTCGGGAACATCGGCGTCGATATATTCCTTCATGTTGGTCAGGAAGGCGATGACATCGTGGCGCGTGACCTCCTCGATCTCGTCAACCTTCGCCTTCTCAAAGTTGGCGTGGTCGCGAATCCACTGGGCCTCTTCTTTGGAAATACCGATCTTGCCGAGCTCCGCCTGAGCCTCGCAGGCCAGGACCTCAATCTCCTGCCAAATGGCGTACTTGTTCTCGAGGGAGAAGATGTGTCCCATCTCCGGGCGGGTATAGCGATCGATCATAGCGGCTCCTTTTTGGTTATTGGCACGTTGGTCGTAACCCAACCATTGTACCGTGCGCAGGTGCGAGTATGGGCAGTAGGCATTAACCTAACATTTTGTAGCATAGAGCGGCCATGAGGGCGTCCGCGTATTTGCTTCGCAAATCCGCACCGGCTGCGGGCGGCATGCCACGGTCGGCGCGCATGCACGGGCAAAGCGGGTTGAATCCGATGTTCCCGAGGCCTCCCATGCTCGATGGAGCGGGCAACGGGACGTCCGCGTATTTGCTTCGCAAATCCGCACCGGCTTCAGGCGCCTTCCGGCGCCTTCGCCTGCTCGCTACAAACGCTTCGCGTTTGCTTTACGCTCGCACCCTGGCGGGTTCGAGTCCCGGCACTTTATTGAAAAAGGCACGGTAACGAAACGTTACCGTGCCTGAAATTCGAATGGAGCGGGCAACGGGACTCGAACCCGCGAGTGTCAGCTTGGGAAGCTGATGCCTTACCACTTGGCGATGCCCGCAATTGCGCATTGGGATAAATTAAATGCTTGGATAGTATATACCGAGCATTTCAAGGGGGCAATATGAATGCGGCGTGTTATCACTATGCAATCGCGCACCGCGCACTGCGGCACAAAAGCCTACGAAACGCGCTCCAACTGGTCCCTTGCATCAGAAAGCGCGTGTTCTACCCCGTTTTGCACCTCAGTATCAAAACGATACGCAGGGACCGAAACGCTTAAACCATAGAGACGCCCGCCTTTTTCTATGGGAACGGCGATGCACTCAACCCCTTCTGCCATCTCCTGATGATCATATGCAAAACCACACCTTCGGACCTCCTCGAGCTGCCGCATCAGGTCATCTATGTGTTTTACCGCATGCTCAGTCGTTTTTTCGAATGGGAAAGGAAGCAGCGAGCGAACCGACTCCTCATCCCATCGAGATAGGATCGCCTTTCCAATCGCCGTGCAGTGCGCAGGAAGGGTCTTACCGATTTCCGATGAAAGACGGATGTGCTGGGGGGAATCAACGCGCGAAATATAGAGGACACGACCGTGGTCGAGCACACCGAGCTGACAGGTCTCTCCGCACGATGCGACAACCTTTCGCATGGCTGTCTCAAAAGAGGACAATCCCCCACTCTCACGATCGAATGCCTTGCCCAGCAGATACGTCTTAAGCCCAATCGAATACCTACCGGTAGTCTCGTCATAACTAACGTAATCTGAATCGGCCATGGTGTGCAAAATCGAGAAGAGACTGCTTTTTGGAGCGCCGACAATGCGGCATATCTCCGCCATGGTAAGTCCGCTCTTTGTAGCCGAAAGGGCCTCAAAGATTGATAGAACCCGCAAGGTAGAGCGGTGGCCAGCAGGATTATATCGCGAGGACATGGCAACTCTCCTTGTTCATTAACGCCCAAACTTTCCCCGTAAGTATAGCGGCATGCCCCTTCAAGCAACCGTTCACCGGCCAACCAAAACCATTCGCGGCGGGACCGTGTGAGATCTTCAGCATTTCATATATATTGTTCCGTATAACGAATAACGTTCGTAAATACGAACGTTATTCAAATGGACATAGGGAGGAAACATGTCAGACGCTGTAAGCCAAGGCCAAAACGCCGTTGTCATCGATCAGAGGGACAACGTCGCCGTCGCCACCTACCAACTGGAGGCGGGCGCCGAGGCCCGCTATCCCATGCCGGACGGCACGCTGGCGAGCGTTACCGTGACCGACGACATCCCGCTGTTCCACAAGATTGCCCTCGTGGACATCCCCAAGGGTGAGAAGATCGTCAAGTATGGCGAGTTCATCGGTGTGGCCACCACGGACATCAAGCGCGGACAGCATGTTCATACGCACAACTGCGCCAGCTCCGACGACCTGAAGGACTCCGTCGTCACCGACACCGACTCCGTCGCCTCCAAGACCTCCTCGTCCGCGGAGGGCACGCGCACCTTCATGGGCTACCGTCGCCCGGACGGTCGTGTCGGCATCCGCAACCACGTCCTGATCCTTCCCACGAGCATCTGCGCCTCCGACACCACGGAGAGGATCGCGAACGCGGTTGAGGGCTGCGTCTCCTTCCACAACCAGAATGGCTGTTCGCAGGTCGACTGCGACCAGAAGGTGACTATTGCTGCCTTGGCAGGCTACGCTGCGAACCCGAACATCTATGGCGTCGTTTGCGTCTCCTTGGGCTGCGAGGGCTGCCAGAACGACATCGTGGTCGATGCGATTCGCGAGCGCACCAACAAGCCCGTCGAGACCCTGGTCATCCAAAAGGTCGGCGGCTCCATCAGGGCGATCGAGGAGGGTACGCGCCTTGCCCGCAAGATGGTCGCCGAGGCGGACCAGTGCGTCCGCGAGCCCACTGACATCTCCGAGCTCATCTTCGGCACCAACTGCGGCGGCTCCGACCCCTCGAGCGGCCTTGGCTCCAATCCGCTGATCGGCGAGGTCTCCGACTGGCTCGTCAACCATGGTGCCACCTCCGTGCTGTGCGAGACGCCCGAGCTCTTTGGCGCCGAACACATCCTCGCCCGCCGCGCGAAGGACAAGCAGGTTTCGGACGACATCCTCAAGATCGTCTACGACTACGAGAAGTACGTCCAGATGTTTGGCGCCGAGATGCGAGAGGGCAACCCCAGCCCTGGAAATATGGCTGGCGGACTCACGACCCTCGAGGAGAAGTCTCTCGGCTGCGTGCACAAGGGAGGCCACAGCCCCCTCAACGCCGTCTATCCGTACGCGGCGCAGCTCAATCCGCACGAGGGCCTCGTCGTGATGGACACCCCCGGCAACGACCCCTCCAGCGTGGGCGGCATCATCGCCGGCGGCTGCCAGCTCGTGGTCTTCTCGACCGGTCTTGGCACCCCTACCGGAAACGCCATCGCGCCCGTGTATCGCCTGACTGCCAACAAGCGCACCTACGAGGCCATGAGGGATAACACCGACCTCGACGCGAGCCCGACGATCTACGGCCCCGAGTCCATGGAGGAGATGCGCGACAGGATGCTCGACGACATCATCGCCGTCTGCAACGGCCGCAAGGTCTGCGCCGAGGCCCTTGGCTATACCGAGACCGCCCTTCCGCACATCTGCAACTATATGTAGGCCCGCGTCTGACAGGACGCTTCAGAAAGGAGAGAAACCGTGACAACCACGCAAGCCCCAGAAAAGACGCCCAACGCGTTCCAACGCGGCGTCAACGCGGTCATCGACCTGCTGTCTTCGTTCTTCCTCCCGATCATCAACCTGCTCGTCTCCGTCGGCATCCTCAAGGGCATCCTGACGCTTCTGCAGGTCTCGGGCATGGTCACCGACGACTCGACCACGTATGCGATCCTCAACGCGATGGCCGACTCGCTGTTCTACTTCATCCCGGTGTTTCTTGCTTACACCTCGTCAAAGCGCTTCGATGTTGACACGGTGACCGCCGTCCTTCTCGGCTGCATCCTGGTGTATCCGTCCATCACCACCATCATGGCGGCGGACGCGCCCGTCTACCTGTTTGGCCTCGAGCTCTCGAAGGCGACGTACTCCAGCTCCGTCATCCCCATCCTTCTTGCCATCTACTGCGCGAGCTGGGTCCAGAAGGCCTACTACAAGATCATCCCCGAGACCTTCCGCGGCCTGTTCACGCCGCCTATCACGATCATCGTTATCGTCCCGCTCACCCTGGCCGTCTTCGGCCCCCTCGGCACCATCGTGGGCGGTTGGCTCGCGCAGGGCTACGAGGCCGTCTACAACCTCTCGCCGCTCGTCGCCGGCGCGCTGATCGGCGCGTTCCAGCCGTTCCTCGTCATCCTCGGCCTGCACTGGGCCCTGTTCCCCATTGCCATGAACAACGTCGCGGTCTACGGCTTCGACACCATCATGGCCCTGTTCGGCGGCGCGATCTTCGCCCAGGGCGGTGCCGCGCTCGCCGTCGCCCTCAAGACTAAGAACAAGAAGTTCCGCTCCCAGGCGATCTCCGCCTCGCTCACCACGCTGCTGGGCATCACCGAGCCCGCGATGTACGGCGTGAACCTGCGCCTCAAGAAGCCCATGGTCTGCGCATGCGTCGCCGGCGGCATTGGCTCCGCCGTGGCAGGCCTGTTCGGTTGCGCCGGCACCGCCTTCGCTTTGCCCGCGCTCACCACGCTGCCCGTCTTCATGAGCCGCGCGTTCGTTCCCTTCTGCATCTCGCTGGCGCTCGCCTTTGGCCTCGCCTTCCTGTTCACGCTCTTCGTCCCGATCGACGACGTGACCGAGGAGGAGATGGAGGCCGAGGAGCAGTCCGCCTAGCGTCCGGATTGCAAGGCCACTCTATGTCCCGCGCCTGCGGGTTCGACTGGAGGTGGTGCCCACCTGGCAGCAAAGCGTATCCGTCACTGACCATATATCCATTAGACATTATTTGACGTAAGGAGAACAAAATGAAGAAGATCGACGCACACGCCCACGTCTTTGACCACATCGGCTCCATGGGCAAGGCCGGAGAGCTGCGCCCCCTGGGCAACGGCAACTGTCGCTGGGCCACCGGCGAAGAGTTCCGTATCATCCCCGAGGGCAAGGGAGACAAGGAGTACCTCGTTGAGACCTTCATGGATGTCATGGACGAAAACGACGTCGAGAAGGCCATCCTGCTGCAGGGCGTCCTGTACGGCCTGCAGAACGAGTACGCCATGGAATGCGCCGAGAAGCAGCCTGACCGCTTCAAAGCCGCGGTCATGCTCGACCCCTTCTGCCGCTGCGCCCAGCAGATCCTCGAGCACTTCATCAACGATCTGCACGCCCACGTCTTCAAGTTCGAGGTCTCTGTGGGCGGCGGCCTTTCCGGCTACCACCGTGATTTCGCGGTCGACGGCCCCGAGATGACGGTCCTCATCGACAGGATCGCCCAGGTCGAGGACGCCACTCTGGTGCTCGACATCGGCAGCCCCAACCAGTCCAGCTGCCAGCCCGAGGCCGTATATCGCCTGGCCAAGAAGTACCCCAGCCTGCACATTGTCGTCTGTCACCTGCTCGCCCCGTCCCTTGAGGATGGCGACGTCCTCAAGTGCGCGCTTCCGTACCTCGCCCACGATAACGTCTGGGTCGATCTCTCCGCGCTGCCCTGGAACGTCGCTCCCGAGGCCTACCCGTATCCCACCGCGCTCGAGTACATCGCGATGGCGAAGGACGTCCTGGGCGCCGACAAGATCATCTGGGGCACCGACTCCCCCTGTGTCCTCACCAAGTTCGACTACAAGGACCTCTATAGCTTCATCGAGGACTCCGACGTCTTCACCGACGCCGAGAAGCAGGGTGTCTTCTACGATAACGCCGTCAAGGCCTACTACCTCTAGGTCCTTCTCGGCAGTGCAGGGATTCGTGGGGGTGTGACCCCGGAAAGCGAGTGACACATGTTTGAGGGAGTCTTCTGCCCCTCCATCACCATCACCGACGATGATGGAAAGATCGATTACGAGCTGTGGGGCAGGCACCTGGACCACCTGGCCGACGCGGGCATCAACGGCGTGCTGCTGTTTGGCAGCATCGGCGAGTTCTACAGCGTGAGCCTCGAGGACAAGAAGTCGGTCATCGACTTTGCCGTCGAGCGGGTCGCCGGCCGCATGAAGGTCTTCGTCGGCGTGGGTGACACCACCTACGACAACGTCCTCGAACTCACGCGCTATGCCCAGAAGGCCGGTGCCGACGCAGTTCTGGCGGTCTCGCCGTACTACTTCGGGCCCACCGACGACGCTGCCGAAAAGTACTTCGGCGGCATCGCAGACGCCACCGACCTGCCCGTCGTGCTATATAACTTTCCGGCGCGCACCGGCACCGACCTGTCGCCCGAGCTCGTGGCCAGGCTCGCCGCCGCCCATCCGAATATCTGCGGCATCAAGGACACGGTCGACACCATCAGCCACACGCGCAAGGTCATCCGCGCCGTCCGCAAGGTCAACCCCGAGTTCTCGGTCCTTTCCGGCTTCGACGAGTACTACCTGGTCAACCGCGCGAGCGGCGGCAACGGCGTTCTGTGTGGCCTCACCAACGTGGAGCCCGAGCTCTTTGTGAGGCTGCACGGCGCCTACCAGGCAGGCGACTTCGCGACCGCCATCGAGTGCGCCAAGCGCATCTCGTCGCTCATGGCCGTCTACGACGCCTGCGATTTGTTTGTATCTGCCATCAAAGTAGCGGTCAATATAAAGGGTCTTCCAATCTCGACCGCGATCTTTGATCCCGCCATACAGGCCAGTGATGACCAAAAGGCAACAATCGAACAGCTCCTGTCATAGACTTGTATTTGGATCGATGTGAGATTATCGTCTTCACATCGATCCAAATATCTTTTTTCTTGTTTAATTTATGAATTTATTTCCATAACTTCATAAATATATGGAGACAAGGACCCGTGGGGGTCCTTTTTCATTTACTTCTACCTGCGCTTTTGTCTGATTGTTGTATTTGAACTCGATTTGTCAGAAATCGGGCAAGCTTTTGGTCAGCTTCCGGTACTTACCCGCATGAACCATGGCAGTAGCCTCATCCCAAGCGCCGCGGCCTCCCCGTGCGGCGCACGAGGGATAAGGAGCAGCCATGTCCAACGCACCCACGCACTCTGTCCACAGCGCAATCGCAACAGGTCCGCTGCTCCTGCTCCTCTTTTTTCTGATCGGCTGCCTGGCCCCAGGGGCCGCACTCGCCGTCGACGGGAACGACGCCCTTAATTTCCGCACTATAAGCGACGGCTGCGGCCCCTTCGGCGTCGGTAAATATGAGGCACAGGACACTTCGATTTCGTACTGCATGAATCAAGACTGCCCCGGCCCCAGCAAGCCGGGAGGGCCATGGCGCACATATAACCAGGGCTGGACATGGCTCGATGACGAATTTGCCGCCATCGTCTGCCACGGATACCCCTCCAGTACATCCTTTGGCGGCCACAATCTGTCGCCCGATCTCGCCCGCGCCGCCACCCAGATTGCCGTGTGGATGCTCAACGGAACCACGCACCCCGACGGCACCTATTCGTATACAAACAGCAAGGGAGTTGCCAGGAGCGGTAGGTTTTACGAAAACGCCGAGGCCGTAGCGGCTGCACGTTGGCTCTACGACAGCGCCAAGTCCGGATCCATTAAGGCAGCCCCACATCGAGCCAGGCGTTATCACGGCCCGGTCTCGGGCGAGGGTCGACACCAGGACATGCTCTATGTTCTGCCCGCCGTCTCCGTATCTTTCCAAAAACAATCGTCCCAGGCTGACATCACCGCCGGCAACGACACCTACAGACTCGGTGGCGCAACCTTCGATATCTTTGAAAGTGCGGGCGATGCACGTGTCGGCGCTATCCAGATGGACGAAAACGGGCGTGCACAAGCAACACTTTTGCCCAATACGGCATATTACCTGGTCGAAACCAAAGCCCCGGCAGGCTATATCCCTCGAAGCGACCGAATAACCTTCACCACACAAAACAGCGGCGAACATGTCACTATCAACGAGCAGCCCGGCACCATCACCTTGCGTATTGCAAAAATCGATGCCGCCACGGATGCTGGCGCCCAAGTTGGGGCGTCGCTTGCGGGCGCTGAATTTACCTGCGTCTCGCAATCAACTCCCGGCTGGACTCGCACCCTTACGACCGACGAAAACGGACAGGCGATCCTCAATGACGTTCCTCTGGGCACCTTTACCATCTACGAATCGAAAGCACCCGAGGGCTATCTGATTTCAAACGACTGTTGGAGCTACACCGTCGGTGCCGAGCAACTCGGAGATACGGGCATCGTTGAGCTCGAAAGCCGTATTCCCAACATCCCCATCGCCTTTGACCTTGAAATCTCGAAGTTTAAGGACCATGGCGATAGCGATGAGTCCGGCCTTGAGCAGCCGGCGGGAGGCGTCGTCTTTGAAGTTGTCAACAATAGCTCCCAACAAGTCGTCGGCACGTTGACCACAAACGTTTACGGCTTTGCCTCCACCAAAGACCAGCCCGAAGCATGGTTTGGCGCAGGCAAGCGACCCGCCGGCGCTCACGGTGCCATTCCCTACGACCGCGCGGGCTACACCGTTCGCGAGGTTGCAGAAACGGTCCCTGAAGGATTTAAGCAAGCGGGGGAATGGACCATCGCAGCAGAGCAGTCCGCAGACGGCGCCGAGCTTCAGTACATCATTGACAACCATGCCCTATCGACACACCTTCAAATCGTAAAGTGCGATGCTCAGACCGGCGGCACCGTACCGCTTGCCGGCTTTACGTTCCAGCTGCTCGATAGCCACCACGAGCCTGTCTCGCAAACATGTTGGTATCCGGCCCACAATGTAATGAATACCTTCACAACCGATGCAACCGGCGCCGTCACGCTGCCCGAATCACTTCATCCCGGAACATACTACGTGCACGAGGCATCGGCCAAGGAACCGTATCTGCGCGGAGAAGACCTGGAGATAACGATTCCCGCCGACAGAAATCTGACACCGGTCGCTGTCGCCTCGTTCTATGACGACGCCGCAACCGGAAGCATCGAAATCATTAAGACGGATGCTGTAGATGGGCGCGCCCTCGCTGGGGCCACGTTTGACATCCGCGCTGACGGCGACATCGTGCGAACCGACGGCAGCATCGTCGCCCTGGATGGCGAAACCGTCGCCACCGTTACGACCGACGAACGGGGGCAAGCGCGAGTCGACCATCTTTCGCTAGGATGCGGTACCGCCACCTATGAGGTCGTCGAAACACAAGCGCCCGAAGGTTACCTGCTCAACCCGACCCCACATACTGTGAAGTTGTCGTACGCTGACCAGCAAACGCCCGTGATCGAAGTGCGCCTTGACGTTTCCAACGACTACACCAAGATCGATGTCTCCAAAGTCGACGCGTGCGGAGGTCAGGAAGTGACAGGCGCCGAGCTTGTCCTCTGCGACTCCAATGGCAACGAAATCGATTCTTGGACTTCATCCGGCAAACCGCACCACATTGAGCACCTTTCGCCCGGCACCTACACCCTACGCGAAACGATGTCTCCGCGTACCTACGACCTCGCCGAAGAGATAACGTTTGAAGTAAAGGCCACGGGAGAAGTTCAAACCGTAGCCATGAAGGATACCCCCATCGAGATCAGGGGAAGCGTCGATAAGCGCCAAGAGATTGCACAGCCAGTCGTAAGCAAACTCGTTGCCAACGGCGACGGAAAAAACCGAGCCAAAGCACGGGCCAATACGCAAGGCGCCTTCTCCTATACCATCGACGCCAAAAATGAGTCGAGCACCTGGGTCGACGAGTTAACCATCACCGACGACCTTGAGTGCGTCAAAGATGGTGCAGCGAAACTCGTTGCCGTTGAAACCCCCATTGCGGTCGGTGATCTAAACGGGCTGTGCAACGTGTGGTATCGAACGTCTCCGGCAGGAACAAGCGATACGGGCAGGCAGGTCAATGCAACGCTTGACGACGGGCACCACAATCCTTGGCTCGAAACGGAAGAGGTTGCAAAGCTGCTGGGCGACGATGTGCGTCTCGTCGATTACGACGGGTGGCACCTATGGAAAGCAGATATCCCGACGGACAAGTCCGTCACGCTCGATACGAAAGAGCTTGATCTTACAGACGACGCCGTCATCACGGGCATCCGTTTTGAATACGGTGCGGTAGCCGCCGACTTTACAACCAGAAGCGAGGCGGACTCTTGGACCCGGGATGACCTTAAAGACGAACACGACGATCTTGACGATGCCAAGGCGGTCCTTAACTCGGATGCCCGAGGCGCAGTCGTGCATATGCAGGCAACGTCGTCCTATACGCCCCAAACCGCACTTGCCAACAGCGCGCGCGTCGATCTTTGCCGCAACGGCGGTGGCGATAAACTCGAGGCGCATGATGAGGACCGCGTCATCCAACGATGCACCCTGCCTCAGAACCTGCCGGCAACGGGATCTGTTCCCGTCGCCGCATGCATCACCGCACTCCTGATCTCGGGCGCTGCAGCCATATGGTTCGCTCGCCTTAGGTCAGCCACAAAGAGGCGCTAGTACGACGAAAAAGCGGGCGAGCCAGTCTCCCGGCTCGCCCGCCTTGGGCATAAACGATAAATCGGCTATTCAGCAGATGACGAACCGCCATCGATGGCTGCCTGATCGGACTCGGAAATACCGTCGGCACCCAAGCTTTGCTCTTGCTCCACCTCTTCGCTCATTGTTGTCTCGGGTGTCGAGCCCTTAACGCCAACGACGTACGCGGCCCCAAAACCCAATGCGACAGCGATCAGGGTCAAAATCAGATAGATGGGCCAATGGCGCTTGATGTACGAAAACACGCTGACTCCTTAGCGGATCTGTCTAAGAACGACGAATGACCTCGGTCACGACCTCGGACACCGTAGCGATATTGGTCGGATTGACGTTGTACGGCAGGTCATCCTCGGTGCGAGCGTAGGCAAGGCGCGGACCGTCCACACCGGCGATCGTAAGGGCGCGACGGCTCGCCTCGAGCGCTGCGGATGCATCGGTTTTTGCATAGGGCATCTCGAACGCACCACAATCGACGTGGAACGACTTGCACACCTTGCTGACAAGATTCATGATGCGGCGATCGCCCTTAAACAGCTGCTGCTCGCCCTCGACTGTTACCACCGAAAGCCTGCCGGCACCAATAGACTCGAGGTTGATGAAGAACACACCGCGGAGCTTGTCACGATACGAGGCCAAAAACGCCCTCATGCCGGCGCCGTCGCAATCGGACGCGCCCGTTGCGACGAACCAGATATCGTGGCCGAGCAGCTCATCGTCACCCATGGAGGCAACGGCCGAGAGCATATCCTCGGCAGAAGCACCATCGGAAGAGGTGGCGCCGCCCTTCCAACCGTCGTCGTCATCCTCGAAGTTATCCCACGAGCCAATGCCGCGGCCAGACTTCTTGGCATCGTAATCGTCTTCGACGCCCAGCCAGTCGCTCATGCTGTCCTGCTCGTTCTTCTTTTTGCGACCGAACAAGCCACCCAGGCCACGCTTCTGCGGCTTGGCGCCCGTCGAAGCAGGAGCCGAGATGGTCTCGAGCGGCTGTGCGCCCGAGGAGATCGGCATGGGGGCCGCGACCGGTGCCGACGTGGGCTCGGGACCCTGCGCCGTCGCAAAGGGATCATTTGTCTGTGCCGAAGGATCGGGAAGATCGAACAGCGACGTGCGGGATGCGACGTTGGCCTGTTGCATCGAAGGCAGCGACGGATCGGGGACCGAGGCCAGCGGCGACGAAGAGGGCGCAGGCGCGGAGGCCGGATCGGGGATATTCATATGTTGGCGCGGAGGCACCTGAGACGAAATCTGCGCCATGAGGGAGTCAACTGTCTCGTCCTGCGTGGGAGCGACATTGGCCACCGTGGCACCGGGGTCGCTCGGCGCGGGCATGGTAAAGATCTGCGTAGAATAAGGCCTGGACTCATCCGTCTTGGGAGCCTCGTCAATCGCAGGGGACTTCTGCTCCATAGCAGGAGCCTCGACCTGTTCGGGTGCGCTGGCCTCAACGGAATCGGCCTCGTCGACAACCGAATCATCGGCGGCATCCTGGGCATCGTCGGAGATGGGAAGGGGCTCGGCAATTGCGGTGCCCTGCTTCTCAAATGTCATCGTGGCATCGAATGACATGGTGCCATCGACCGGCTGCTGCGCCTCAAAGGACGTCGTAGCCTCGGCAACGTCAGCGGATGTCGGCTGCGGAGCCTCGAAGGACGTCGTGGCGTCGGCGACATCGACAGGCTTCGGCTGCTCGGCCTCACCCTGCTCGAACTCCTGTGCCGCACGCTCACGCTCGGCCTCGGCGGCCTGCTGCTGGGCGATGGCCTCCCGCTCGGAGGCCTCGCGGGCAGCGGCGCGCTTTTCCTCAAAGTCGTCGACGAACTTCTTGCCCTTCGCAAGGGCGCCCTTAAAGAAGCTCGAAGCGCTGGCACCAATCGAGGAGAACGCGGAAGCGATATCGGCATGGGGCGTTGTCGAGGGAAGCTCGGCCGAGAAATCGGTGTCACTCTCATAGGACACGCGCTGCGGATACTCGTCATAGTCTTCGTCGGCGGTCTCGTCTTCAACCTGTGCCGGAGCGGCAGGCGCCAGAATATCCAGACCGGCTGCAGAATCGAGCACGGGTTTATCGTCAGGCTCCGCGGCAGCAACAGGGGCAGCGACCGGCTCGGCGGGAGCAACAGCCGTATTGGCCGCGGGCGCAGGCTCCTGTGCAACGGGAGCAGGCTCCGGCTCAAACGTCGGCTCCTCGCCCTCTTCGTAATCGAGCGTGCAGGACTCGGGAAGCATGCCGAGCGCGCGGATGGCATCCGAACCAAAGCGGATATTGCCGGCGGCATTGCGATAGAGCTTGGGCTCGGGCTCGGCGGCTTCGACCACCGCAGGCTCCTCCGCCGGCTCGGCGGTGGACGTTTCCTCGGTGGACACTTCGGCCTGGGCAGTCTGGTCTTGAGCCTCGGGGGCGATAACGCCGATCAGCGTCTCGTCGGCAGAGGCACCCTCAAAACCATCGATCTGTCCATCAAAAGCCTCGTCCTGCTCGGGTACATCGACAGGCGCCACCGGCTGGCCAAACTCGTCCTCGTCGCAGGAAGGCTCCTCATATTCAATGGTGTTGCCGTAGTCGTTTTGCTGCTGGGCCGCGGCATACTCGGCCGCCGCGCGCGCCATTTCCTCGGCGCGACGCTTCTGTTCGCCAAAATAGGTATCGAACGGAATGTCGTCGGGGAACTCGTTTTCGCCCTGATAGGGGGCAACGTTGTCCATGACACCGAGCATAGCGGCAACAGAGGACTTGTTGCACACCGCGCCAGACGTGTAGGGAAGCACAAAACGGTTGGAGATTATATTGGCGGCATTGGCCAGTGCCACGAGGGAGGCCAAAATCGCGACAACCCACAGCAGCACCTTGAGCACGCCGGGGAGCGGCAGGATACGCAGGATGGCGACAGCCGCGGGCGCGATCGTGGCGACAGGCAGGAGCTTGGCGATGAGCGCGCGATACGGAGCGTAGGGCTCGCGAGCAAGGAGCTCGGCACGGGGGGAATCATAGTGGGCCACCACGACGACCGGGCGGTTGCGCGGAGACGCAAGCGGGCCCGAGGCCTTGTGATAGGCGATGACATTTTGGCTCACACCGGTCTTTCCCAGGCGCGAAACCACGGGATGTCCCGTGCGCTCGAGCACGTAGAGCACGGCACCGACAATGGCCAGCAAGGTGCCGACCAAGCCGATACCGCCGCCGATGCCCATCAGCAGGGCGCCGGCAAACGCCAGAATACCGGTAACAGCAAACGCCAACCTGCTGGGCGCGGGAGCATTAAATTCCTGCACCTCGGGATCAAAGCCGTGGTTGCGGAAAATCTGAGCGATATCCTCAGCAGCCAGGCGCTCTTCTTCACTGCACGCCGGCGTAATGCCGGTGTTCTGCAGCAGGTGGTTAATATAGTTCTGGGTGTTCGCCATGTGCGCTCCACATCCATAATCCGACAAATAGGCCCAATGCATGCACATTAGAACCGTATATAGTCGAAAGTATACCCCGAGCGAGCGCAAACGACCGAATTCGGGCCATCTTAACGCCGCGAGCGGACAAGGATATAGCCTAATCTCCATATCGGACTAAAATCATGGCATCAAACGACCTTCTCATGCGAGGATTCTATGACGGCAAGCGACGCGACCGCGACAATTAAAAAGGGGGCACCCGAGCCCGGTTTCGATAAAACGGCTCAGCGCATCCTCAACCTTTTCTTTGTACTCAACAGTTCTCCCGAACCGCTGACGACCGAGCAAATCGTCCTGGATTCCGATTTGGGGTACGGCTCGGGCAATATCGACTCAGACAAACGCAAGTTCCGCCGCGATCGCGACAAGCTGCTCGAACGCGGCATCGTTATCAGGGAGGTTCGTGCTGCCGGAGCGCAGGAAACCGAGGAGAGCGCGTGGACGATCGACCGCGAGCATACGTTTGCCGCGGGAGGCCTCATCACCGCAGACGATGCCGACATCCTGCTCAATGCCATCGACCAGACACTCGCGGCAGGCTCATCCGCCTTTGCCGCGCCGCTTGCCGACATTCGCTCCAAGATTGCCTACCTCACCGGCATGTCGACGACAGGAGAGGCACCGATCCACCGCTCTCCCGCCGTCGATGCGGTATGGAGTGCCTTTGCCGAGCGTTGCGCGCTGCGCTTTTTGTACCAAAACGGGCGCGGTGAACAACGCGAGCGGACCGTTTGCGTCTACGGCATGTTCGAACGCGAGGGTACGGCATACTTCTGCGGCCTCGACAATGCCACCGACGACATCAGGACATTCCGCTGTGACCGCATCATTCGCGCCTGGAGACCTTCGAAAGCCTACGCCATTCCTGCGGATTTCAACCTCAACGATTACTTATTCTTTGAGTTCGATTTTGCCGACCGTCCACCCGTTGCGGCTACGTTCTCGTTCGCGCGTGAGGCACAGGCCGATATGGTCAGCGGTCTCACACGCGGACGAGGCGAACTCACGCGCACCGAAGCAGAGTGGACCTGGACCGTTGACGTGCGCGACTTTGAAGCCGCAGCCTCGTTTTGCATGGCCCATGCCATGGATGGCATGAGGCCCGTCGCCCCCAATTCTCTCAAGCAGGCGTGGAATCACCTCATCGAAAGGACGGTGCACGAGCATGCCCGTGCGTAAACTCACCAGCGAGCAAAGACTCTCGCGCGCCATCGATATCATGGAGGCCCTCTACGCCGCCAGCGAGAATGGCATGACACGAGACGAGCTTTGCAGCCGCTTTGATATCACGGGGGCATCGCTCGACGAGATTCTCGAGATCGTCTCGACGCTTGCGGACCGAGAATCGGGCGCACGTATTATCTGCGAACGCCGCGGCGAGTGCGTGGTCCTCACCGGTGATGCGGGGCGCGTGCTACCGCTGCGTCTGAGTGCCGCCGAGGGCGCCGTGCTCAACCATGAACTTGAATCATTGGGGATCGAACCCCAAGCGGCGGCTCGAATACGGCGCGCCCTTCTTCCCAAGGAGCTCGGCTACAACCAGCGCGTCTTTGACACCGTCGCCCACGGATCGCACTGGCAGCAGCTGAGCTGCGCCATTCGGGACGGCGTTCGCTGCCGCATCTCGTATCGCTCCATGGATGACACACAAGCGCGCGAGCGTTTGGTCGACCCTTTGCGCATCACAACAAACGGCGATCAAACGTATCTGATTGCCTGGGATGTCGCGGTCGATGAACAGCGTACCTATCGTATGGATAAAATCGAGGGCTTGGTCTTGACCGACGACTCCGTCGTGCGCCACGCACCGGAGCCCGCGACCCTCCACGACTCCCTCGCCCAGGCGGAGCGGAGCGCGAAGCTTCTCATGCCGCGCGCCTTGGCAGAGCGCCTAGACTGGCCCGGCATTATGTCGATTGAACCCAATGGGGCAGACAGCTCAACAGTGAATGTGCGCTACGGCTCCGAGCGCTGGCTGTTTAGCCAGGTAATCGCAGCGGGCGGGGCCATCCGCATCCTGGATGACCCCGCCCTGTCAGGGCGTCTGTGCGATATGGCAAAATCCCTCGTCTGTCCGCTTTAGCGGCGCCGCTCGTGGCGTGCGCGCCATAGCTGTAGATAGTGCCCGATTTGTGCCGACTCGATGCGCTGATAGGAGCTCGTGGGCAGCGACGTTAAGAATTTCTTGCCGTAGCCCTTCGTCACCAGGCGCGGGTCGGCCAAGATGAGTACGCCACAATCGGTCGATGAGCGAATGAGGCGACCGGCTGCCTGCTTGACCTCGAGCACGGCCTCGGGCAGCGAATAGCGCGCCCAAGCGCGGTCTTCGCGCAGATTGCGCTCGCATGAGAGCGGGTCTGTGGGGCTCGAGAACGGCAGCTTGGGGATGATGACGCAGCGCAGCGTCTCGCCGCTGGCGTCAAACCCCTCCCAAAAGGCCTTGAGCGCAAAGAGCGACGAGGTCGGTTCGTTGATAAAGCGATCGCGCAGACGGCGAGGAGACGAGTTGCGCTGCTGGCAGTTGAGTTCCAGACCCGCACGAGCCATCTTGGGCTCGACGCGAGCGTACAGCTCCTCCATGTCACGCCTGTTGGTGAACAGCGTGAGCACCGAGCCGCCCATGGCAAGATGAGCGTCGACCAGCACACGCTCGAGCGCCGAAAGATAGCTCTCACGATCGCGCGGATCGGGGATATCGCCCGCAACGACTACAGCCATATTTGAATCGAAGTCGTAGCTCGAATCCAAGTGCAGCGACGATGATGTCGAGGCACCGATGCGATCGAGGCCCACGGCATGGTTAAAGTGCTCAAAGCTCTTGGAAACCGTCATGGTCGCCGATGCAAAGATAGCCGTGTGGACCTCGGGCAGCCACTCGGTTGCCAAGGCCTCGCCAATATCGATGCGCTCCGCAGTCATCGACTCGCCGCCGGCACGCAGTCTGCGATTGACTTGCAACGAGTACACGTAGTGTTCGTCGGTACCGTCAATGATGAGTTTGAGGTTCTCGACAAGCTCATGCAGGCGACGCGAGATATCACCCAGGTCCACAACGACCTCGGGCTTGTCGGCGGCAACGGCTTGCACCAGCGCGTCTACGCTCTTGTCAGCTTGTTCCAATGCGTCGATGGCAGTGTAGGCCGACTGTAAGAAATCATGCCAGTCGTCTGATTCGCGCAGCTCGGGGCCAATCCATAGGTTCGCATTGTCATAGCCCCCGCGGGCACGGCGGCCGAGCTCGCGAACGCCGTCAAACACGTCGGCGATTGCCATGCTCGCGCGCGCAACCGTCGACATCGCCTTGGCGGTTAGACCCAAGTAGAGCGTAGAGCCCTCCGAGGTTGCCAAATCGCGGGAAACCTGGCTCAGGGCACCGGTGCTCGAGCCACCCAGGCGCTCAAACAGAACGCGCGATTCATCCGCCGACACCACGCGCGCCCATTGACGACGCGCCTCCCGCTCGATGGAGTGGGCCTCATCGATCACCCAGTGACGAATCGGAGGCAAGATTCTGCCCTCGGCCGCAACATTGCGGAACAGCAGGGAATGGTTGGTGACCACCACATCGGCATGCGCCGCGCGACGGCGGGCGCCGTGGACCAGGCATTTATCGGGGAAAAACGGGCATAGGCGGCGGGCGCACTCGCGCGACGCCGTCGTAAAGTCGGGACGGTTGACGCTGCGCCAGCGAATACCGAGCGAGTCGAGGTCGCCATCGGCCGACTGACACACGTACGCCGTGATGACCGCGACTGCCGTAAGCGTGTCGGCAGGATCACGCTTAGTCGTAATTTCGACTTGCCCGCGGCTCATGCGCTCAAGCTTGCGCAAGCATGGATAGTGGTCATAGCCCTTGAGGGCGCAAAACGATAGGCCTCCGTCCAGCTGCTCGGCAAGTTTGGGCAGCTCATGATACATGAGCTGGTCGGCAAGATTATTCGACTTAGTCGCGATACCAACCGTGATGTTGTTGCGGCGTGCGGCCTCGGCAAAAGGCACCAGGTAAGCCATCGATTTGCCGACGCCCGTGCCCGCCTCAATCACGCGATGCGTTCCCGTAACGAGTGCATCACGGACCTCGAGCGCCATCGCGATCTGCTCATCGCGCGGCTCGTACGTGGGATACATGCGATTAACCAGGCCGCCCGGGGCATAGTCCGCCTCGATTTCCTCGCGGCTCGGCATCTTAAGGACCGGTAGCTCGTCCGCATCAACGCGATCATCGGCCCGATCGGCCTTGAGTACGTCGGCGCGGGCGGCGCTGAGAGAGAAGATGGAACCGGGGTTCTGCCCCGCCAAGAACGAGAAGATAGGACGATAGGACCAGGGTACGTCGGGGTGCATGTCGGCCAGGCACGCCATTAAGCCCTGGGGCAAGTCGGTGAGCGCCACGAGTAACACGCGCCATACGCCACACAGGGCGTCGACATCGGCATTGGCGCGGTGCGACACCGAGTCGCAGCCAAACAGGTCGGCCATGAAAGACAGCTTATGCGATGCCAGACGCGGAAGCGCGATGCGCGACAGTGCCAGCGAATCAATCCAGATGTCGCTGACGTTGACACCGCCCTTGACCGACTCGATAAACGAGCGGTCGAAGGTGGCGTTATGTGCGATCACCGGGCAGCCGCCGACAAAATCGGCGAGAGCGGCCACGGCATCGACGGCCGATGGGGCATCTGCCACATCGGCGTTTGTAATGCTCGTGAGCTCGGTAATCTCGGCGGGAATCAGCTGCTTGGGATGCACGAAGGTATCGAAGCGGTCGACGATCTCGCGGCCCGAAAGGCGGGCCGCCGATATCTCAATAAGCTCGTTGTCCTGCACCGAAAGACCCGTGGTCTCGGTATCGAGGACGATAACATCTTCCTCGATGAGACCAAACGATTGGGTTTTGGCGCGCTCGGCAAGCGTGGCATAGGAGTCGATGACAAACTGCGGCGTTCCTGATGAAACCGCGTCCTCGATTAGCATGCAATGCCCGCTCGACGAAGACCCATACGGATCAGGCTGTCACAGACCTGCGGGAACGTCATATCGTCGGTGTGGCGGATCTCATCCGGATACAGCGACGTATCGGTCATGCCGGGAATGGTATTGGTCTCGAGGATAACGGGGCCGTCCTCGCTCACGATAAAATCGCTGCGCGAGATGCCCAAGCAACCGAGCGCCCTATGGGCGGCACAGGCTAGCTCCTGGGCACGAGCGTAGTTCTCGGGCGAAATCTGCGCCGGAATGCGATGAATGTCCGTAGGGTCGACATACTTCACGTCCAGATCGTAGAACTCGCAGTCCTCGGGCTTACGGATCTCAACGATCGGCAG
Organism: Collinsella aerofaciens; assembly: GCF_040915545.1. Lineage (GTDB taxonomy): Bacteria > Actinomycetota > Coriobacteriia > Coriobacteriales > Coriobacteriaceae > Collinsella > Collinsella aerofaciens_BE. The sequence goes on from NZ_JBCPDH010000010.1 coordinate 30,747, forward strand.
GGCGCGCACGTCATCCTCGCCGTATACGCCGACGGTGATCTCGGTACCCTCGATACACTTCTCGACCAGCACTTTGTCGCCGTACTCAAACGCCTTGGCGATTGCCGCGGGAAGCTCGGAGGGCTCATGGACCAGGGAAATGCCATAGCTGGAACCGTTTACGGCCGGCTTCACAAAGCAGCGCTCGCCACAAACCTCGACGATATGATCGATATCGACTTCATCGCCCACTTCGAGCGCCAGGCCGGGGGCAATGGGAATGCCCGCCTTGGCGTATAGGAGCTTCGAGACCTCCTTGTCGGCACCGCAGGCGCTCGCCAGCACACCCGACGCCGTGTAGGGGATACCCAGGGTCTCCATGGCACCCTGCATGGCACCATCCTCGCCGCCGGCACCGTGCATGGCGATAAACGCCACGTCGAAACCGCCGGTCGCCATGGTTACCATAAAATCATCGGCAGCGGTGTCGAGCAGCTCCACCGAAGTGTAGCCGGCCTCCTTCAAGGCCACCACGACGTTCTTTCCCGAATTGAGCGAGATCTCGCGCTCGGCGGAATGACCGCCCGCCAAGACCGCTACGTGCATGTTCTCTAGGCTTTTACCCGGCATGGGCAGACTCCTCCTCTATAATTTCTGCAGCTGATACCATATTGTAGCGATACCCTCTACGTTTCCCCAAAATCGAAAGGCTTCCATGAATCCCAGGACTAAATCTCAGGACATTCGCGACTTGAGCCAAAACGATATTCGCGAGCTTGTGGCCGAACTCGGCCAGCCCGCCTTCCGCGCGAAGCAGCTCATCGAATGGGTCTTTGAGAAGAACGTTTGTTCGTTTGACGATATGACCAACCTTCCTAAGGCTTTCCGCGAGCAGCTTAAAGAGGCTTTTGCCTTCGACACGCCGACTGAACTCACCAAACAGGTTTCCAAAGATGGCTCTCGCAAGTATCTGCTCGAGTACCACGACGGCATTTCCGTCGAGACTGTCGGTATGCCCCGCCGTAACAAGCTTTCCGTCTGCGTTTCCACCCAGGCAGGCTGTGGCATGGGCTGTGCCTTTTGCGCTACCGGTCTCAACGGCCTCAAGCGCTCTCTGACTGCTCAAGAGATCGTCGACCAGGTACTTCATGTATCCAACGACTTTGGCGAGCGTGCCACGAGCGTTGTCTTCATGGGCCAGGGCGAGCCATTTGCCAACTACGACGAGGTTCTCAAGGCACTGCGCATCCTTAACGACCCCGATGGCATTGGCATCGGCGCCCGTCATCTTACTGTCTCCACCAGCGGTGTTATTCCAGGCATTCGCAAGTTTGCCGACATTCCCGAGCAGTTCACGCTCGCTGTGTCGCTGCACTCCGCTATCCAGTCCACGCGCAACAAGATTATGCCTGGCGTTAAGAAGTACACGCTACTTCGCCTTCACGAGGCGCTTCAGCTCTACACCGAGAAGACCGGACGCCGACCGACCTATGAGTATGCCATGATCGAAGGCGTCAACGACACGAATCCCGAGATGCAGGCGCTCTGCGACTTCTGCGAGGGAACGCTGTGCCACGTTAACCTGATTCAGCTTAACGACATCGAGGGCAGCCCGCTCAAGCCGTCTCCGATTCATAAGGTCGAGGATCTTCAGCGCCGCCTTGAGTCTCGTGGCATCGAGACCACGATCCGTAATTCTCGCGGCAATGATATTGATGCCGCTTGCGGTCAGTTGAAGCAACGTTTCAAGGTCCAGAAGAACGCATAGGGGAGTTTGCACCCCATAACGTTTCATGTGAAACATCCGACAGCCCTGGTTGTAGATAATGCAACCAGGGCTGTTTCATTTGTTTTCATCCTAGAGGACTTGATTTACGTAACCTTAGTTTTATAGCCATAATAAGGGGTCCTTGTCTCATGAATCAGACAAGGACCCCTTCAAAAAAGGCAAGTAATTGTTAGGTACCTAATAACCAACATTTTCCCATTGATGGTTAACCCAGTCTTGGTTAATCTTGGGATTCTTAGTCACCTGAGCAGTGCGCATGGCGACATCTTCGGTCATCACATCCATTTTCTTCTTAGATGTATCGACGATATCCTGAGCTCCGCGCAGCAGTCGACCGCGTAGTTCATCATCTGTCACAATCTTATAACCAGCAAAGGCACCAGCGGCGACGGTGGTTGCCAACGCAACGACCGCGAGAACCTTATTCTTCATCCTGATCCTCCTGCCCAAATTGAATCATTTCGCCAAGGATACGGGAGAGCTCCTCCTCGTCTTTGAACTCGATTTCAATTTTGTTCTTGCCACGCGAGCTCTTCACGCGTACATTCGTGTTGAAAACTTGACGAAGGACTCGAGCAGCCTTTTTGAATGACTGAGGTGTTGCTGGCCTCGGAGTCCTTGGCGTCTCTCCGGCAGAAAACAATGGAGCAAGATTTTCTGTCGCTCTAACGGAAAGACCTTCAGCAACAACTTTCTCAGCAAGACGAATCCTGGCATCTTCATATGGAACCGCAAGAATCGCTCTTGCATGACCTGCAGTAAGCTTGCCTTCGAAAATCATCTGCTGCACGACTTCGGGAAGATCTAGCAAACGAAGTGAATTTGTAATTGCGGAACGAGACTTACTGACAGCCTTTGATAACGCCTCCTGCGTCATCCCACTGGCATCAATGAGCTGACGATAACCCTTCGCCTCTTCGACGGGATTCAAATCAGAACGCTGAAGATTCTCGATAAGTGCAAGAGCGAGCATCTCCTCATCATTAACTTCTTTAATGATGACAGGCAATTCTTCAAGGCCAGCTAGTTTCGATGCTTGGTAACGGCGCTCACCTGCAATAATCTCATAGCCATTTCCATGTTTGCGAACCAGTAGCGGCTGCAAAACGCCATGTTCTTGGATTGACTCGCTCAACTCGCGAAGTTCAGTTTCGTTAAAGTGAATTCGCGGCTGATTAGGGTTGGGAACAATATCCTCAATAGGTAGTTTTGTTTCAGATGCGGCATTTGAAGCCGATGCAGCCGAACCGCCGGTCTCATACTCGGCTTCTGAGACCAAAGCATTGAGTCCACGTCCTAATCCACCACGTTTCTTTGCACTAGGCACGCTTGATCACCTCTTTTGCAAGGTTCATATACGCTTTTGCACCCTTATTTTGAGGTGCATAGGTAATTACCGGCTCTCCAAAAGACGGAGCCTCAGAGATTTTTACGGTACGGGGAATTAGAGTCTTAAAAGCCTTATCACCAAAGTACGACTGAACCTCCTCAACAACCTGATTCGACAGAGAAGTACGCGAGTCATACATGGTCATAAGCACGCCGTAAGTGTCTAAGCCCTTGTTCAGACGTGATTTGACCATCTTCATTGACTCAAGCAGCTTCGTAACGCCCTCGAGTGCGTAATACTCGCACTGTATCGGAATCAAAACGCTATCTGCTGCGGTCAAAGCATTGATGGTAAGCAGGCCGAGCGAAGGAGGACAGTCAATGAAAATAAAATCGAACTCGTCTTGAATGGGCTCAAGCAAATCTTTTAGGCGGGTTTCACGAGCAATTGCGCTTACGAGCTCAATTTCGGCGCCTGCAAGCTGAATTGTCGCCGGAATAACGAATACCTTTTTGCAATTGGTATCAAGAACAAGCGATTCTGCCGGCACGTCATTCAGCAATGCATCATAGATGCACTGATCAAGGTCTTCTTTTTCAATTCCAAATCCACTGGTGCTGTTTCCCTGCGGATCAAAATCGACAATCAGCGTCTTGCGTCCCTGTTCACCCAGTGCTGCTGCAAGGTTTACTGCCGTCGTTGACTTACCGACGCCGCCTTTTTGATTGATGATTGCAATAATACGCTTATCTTTTGCGCTCTTCGAACGCTTAACGTCGCGAAATCCCACGGTCCCTCCTGGTGTGTATTAAAGCTGTCAAACGGAGGATGTTTCACGTGAAACATTCCGATTCGATATCAACCGCCATGTTTCACGTGAAACACCGCAAGTTGTTAGTATCCATTATGTTTCACGTGAAACATCTAGGCAAGCGGATTCTTCTTTGCCATGCCATTTGCACGAGGCAATGAAACGGATGCTAGATGACTCTTCTTAAGAACAATGAACTCCCTGTGGCCCAAGCCCTCAGGCAAATCGATTGCGTCATTCAGAAGCAAAGTGAAGCCACAGATCTTAGCTGCTGACATGCCGGAAGCAAGCTCCTCATCCGATGGATTGCCCTTCGTAATAACAAATAGCCCTCCATCCTTGAGGTACGGAGCCGCATACTCAACAAGAATCGGTAGAGGTGCCAGTGCGCGGGCAGTTACGACAGAGAACTGCTTCTTATGGCTTCGAGCATATTCTTCAAGGCGATCATGAACTGCATGACCATTTTTCAATCCAAGAGCATGAACAAAAGAATTGACAGCATCAACCTTCTTGCCAACAGAGTCAATATAAGTAGCTTTACGATGCGTGGCTATCGTTAATGGAATACCAGGGAAGCCCGCACCCGTTCCCATATCGAGCATAGATCCCTCAGGAGCCTTATTGATATAAGGGAGCAAAACAAGTGAGTCGAGGATATGAAGTACCGCAGCATCTTCGACGTTAAGAATACGGGTGAGATTGGTTGTCTTATTTGTTTCTAGAACCAAATCCAAATGCTGAATACATTTCCTTAGCTCAGTATCAGTTACGCTCAAAGAATACTCTTTGCAATAGGAAGTTAGACGGCTGAGCATCTCATCAGCCTGCTGATCAGTAAGTACTAACAACGAAAGCTCCTTTCTGACAAAAATCAGTGTATCGAGAACTTTTGACAAAAAAAAGGGGACGTGGAAACCACGTCCCCTTAGCATAAACTCGACTAGATTATCGAGCAACAATCACCACATGGCGATCAGGGTCAGAACCCTCAGAATGAGTATCGACGGCATCATTGCCACGAAGCGCAATATGAACCAGTCGGCGCTCATAGGCATTCATGGGCGGAAGCGAAACACTCTTATGAGTACGGATGGCACGCTCGGCAGCAGACTGAGCCATAGAGGCAACCTTGTCCTGACGACGGCTCCTGTAGCCCTCAACGTCAACCACAACCGGATACCTAAAGCCAAGCTTGCGGCTCACCAGCAAAGAGAACATGACCTGAAGAGCATCGAGGGTACGACCATGACGGCCAATGAGAACAGCAAGATCAGGAGCCGTAACATCCAAAATCAGCTCGCCCTCGTCGCCCTCGTACTCATCAATAGGAGAGTTGGCGGCATCGAAGTGCGAAAGGATGGAACGCAGAATGGAAATCGCAACATCGGCAATGGTGTCGAGCTCCTCATCGGTCAGCTCTTCACCGGCCTTGTAGCGCTGTGCAATCTCGGGATAATCGCCCGCAATCTGCGGGGCAACCTCCTCAAGCATATCCTCGATGATCTCTTCAGACATAACGTACTCCAAAAGTTAGGTACCTAAATAAGATTGATATCCCGACTACTTCTTCTTGTGCGGACGCGGCTTCTTCTCGCGACGGGTAACCTCGACCTGCAGCGGAGCGTTCTTAAGGCGCTCCTCCTCATCGGCCATGGCCTTGTCGATAACCTTCTGCGTCACGAAGATCTGCTGGATAACCTGCCAGGCAGAAGACACATCGTAGTAAAGCAGAACGCCGACGGGCAGGCTCCAGCCCATCCAAAGCATCATGACGGTCATGACGACAGCCATCATGCGCATGCTCTGGGCCTGCTGACCAGTCTGATTGCGGGACATATACAGCTGCGGAATCAGGGTCAAGACAGCAAACAGGATCAGGCAGATCAGCGCAGGCAGCGCAACCATAAAGCCATCGGCAAAAGAGGCGCTCGGCGTGGTGGTCAGATCGGGCAGAATGTTAAAGAACGAGAACGCGCCCTCGTTAAAGTACTGCGGCAGGTTGCGCAGAAGCGTGAACAGGGCGATAAGGATGGGCATCTGAATCAGAAGCGGCAGGCAGCCGGCCAGCGGATTGAACTTGTTCTCGCTGTAGAACTTCTGCATCTCCTCGGCCTGACGCTGGGGGTCGTCGGCGTAGCGCTCCTGGATCTCGAGCATCTTGGGCTGCAGCACCTGCATGCGAGCCGTCGACTTGGTCGACTTGAGCATGAGCGGCGTCAGCAGCAGACGGATGATGACCACCAGGATGATGATGGACAGGCCCCAGTCGACCGCAAAGGTCTGGATGAGCTTGAGCAGCTCGAAAAGGATGTTAACGATCCAATCCCACATGTAAGTTTTCCTCCGATAGCGAGTGCCCGCTAAGGCACAGGGTCATAACCGCCGACGTGCAGGGGATTGCAGCGAGCGATGCGCCTCACGGCAAGCCAGCAGCCTCTCAAAACACCGTACTTCTCAATCGCCTGAACGGCGTATTGCGAGCACGTTGGGTAATAAATGCAGGCGTCAGGTAATAAGGGCGAAACAACCTGTTGATATATGCGAATAGGAGCGATGGCAACACGTCGCAAAACGTAATTGCTCATCGCTCCTCCCCGGCAACGCCGGCGCGTTTCATAAGCGAACGCAATGCCTTGTCCATCTCCTGCGGCGAGGAAACCCTCGTCTTGGGAGTCGCGAACAAGATGATGTCATAACCCGCAACGGGAAATCCACAGCTGCGGGCGGCCTCGCGCATCACACGCTTAGATCGGTTGCGCACGACAGCACAACCGAGTCGTTTAGCACCAACGAAGGCGACCCTTCCGGAGTCGCCTTCGCCAACCGATTCACATATGGTCATTCGAATCAGAGGGTGATTGAAACGACGCCCCTGACTGAACACATGCTCGAAATCTTGCCGAGACTTAATAGTCTTCATGCGAGATGTGTGTATCGCTGCTAGACAGTGAGACGCTTGCGGCCCTTGGCGCGACGACGGGCGAGCACGGCACGACCACCCTTAGTGGCCATACGGGCACGGAAGCCATGGGTCTTGGCACGCTTACGCTTATTAGGCTGATACGTACGCTTCATCTTAAGTTCCTCCTGCTGCATTTCGAGTGTCCGCGGGGGCGCGGACGCAGATATAGACACGTGAGCTTGAAGATTGTAGGGAAATCAATGTTCAAATGTCAAGAAATCAAAGGTAAAAGGTTGCAAAGAGTACACGGTTCCCCCATAAGCAGAACCGGCATTTGAGGCAGCAGGCAACTTTTCACGATATTTCATCGAGTTTTCAACAGGTCATGTTGGAAATGTTGAGAACTTTTCGCCCGTTTTCCAAAGTTTTCAACAGGTTTTGAAAACTTGTCGAAAGATGAGAAACATTGCGCGGTGAGCTACTATTTGTTCAAAACCTTTTGAAAGATTGCGAGCGGCATGTCTGACGACTTCTACACCATGGTCGATTCCGGTGATCCGGCACCCGACAACGAGCACATCACCGGCGTGCGCGAAAAACGCAACGAGGGTGAGCAGGTCACCGCACAAGCACCGAAGGCCATGTATGCAGCGCGCATCGCGGTCTACGACGACATGCTATCGACACCACGTGTCATCGTCATCGAACCGCAAGACGTCCGTACCTACCTGGAAGAGACAACCAACACCGTCTATCAGTGCATGAAAGAGCAGGGAGGACGCATCTCGCTGATGGTTATCCGCGAGATTGTCGAAAACTTTATCCACGCGCATTTTGCAGAGCCCATCATCTCGATTCTCGACGGTGGCGATACCATCCGCTTCGCCGATCAGGGTCCGGGCATCGACGACAAAGAGCGTGCCTTCGACTTTGGCGTAACCAGCGCAAACAGCAAGATGAAACGGTATATCCGCGGCACCGGCGCCGGGTTTCCCATGGTACAGGAGTACTTGGAAAACGCCGGCGGCGCCGTCTCCATCGAGGACAACATGGGCAACGGCACCGTCGTGACGGTAAGTCTGAACCCCAAGCGTGTGCAGGAAATCGAGCGTGCTGGCGGGCGCGGGGCAGCCGTGCGACCCGAAACGGAGCAGCAGGCATACCCTATGCCGGGCGCCTTCACGCAGCAACCCGCAGCGATGCAACAGGTGCAACAGCAAATGCCTCCCATGCTGCAGCCTGGCATGCCCCCCGTGCAAGAGCCCCAGGCACCCTCGGGCGCGATTCCCCAGAACATACCCGATGCAATGCCAGCGATGGGCCAGGATGTGGGAGCCTTGCAGCAGATGGCGGGCGCATCGGCTGCACAGCAGATATCCTATCAACCGAACCCGCAAGGGTATCCGGCTCAATACGCGCCGCAAACGGGATATGCACAGGCATACCCGCAGCAATACCCGTTGGGATACCAGCAGCCGTACCAACAGATGCCCCAGGCGCAGTACAACCCATGGGCCCAGCAGATGCCTCCGCAGCCTTACCAACAGTGGCCTCAAAGTTTTCAACAGCAGCCGCTGCCCATGCAGAGTTCTCAACAACCAGCAGCTCAAATGATGTATCCTAATGCGGCGAATCAATTTGCACAGCCGCAGCAAAACGTATTTGTGAGCGAACGCGGCGAAGCGGCGCTGGGCTATCTGGCTCAAAACCAGGAGTGCGGCGCAACCGACCTGGCACGAGCGTTTGGAAACTCAGCGCCCACGTGGTCGCGAACGCTCAACGATTTGGCACAGGCCGGCTTGGTAATCAAACATGGCCAGAAATATCATCTGACCGAGATAGGCAGCGCTCGCGTGCGAGCCCAAAGTTAAGGAACGGGAGAAACAGTGGACGAGGAAGCAAGCATCATCCTTGGGGATGCCATCGCCTTTTGTCAGCGCGACGGCCAAGATGCACGCCTCATCAATATGCTGGGACAATCGCGCGCCGTGAGTTTAACCGAGGACACTCTGACGATTGAGGCCCCTTCACGCTTTGCCATCGCCCAGCTCAAAAAGCATCAGCCGACCATCGAGGCCTATCTGGAAGATATCGCCTTTGCGCCGATTGCGCTCAATATCGTGGCACCGCAAGGCACCCCGGCAAATACGGCCCCGGTCACTCACCCGGTAGCGACCGCCACCGCAGCGGCAACGCCGGCGCCCGAGCCTCGACACGACGATGTTTCCCGTGAAACCATGGCACCGCAGCCGACCGCTTCGGTCGCACCGGCGGTAGAGCCAGCCCCCTCGCCCATCCCGACCGCCACGCATATGCCCGTCGCACACGAGACGACACCCGGCGAGGAATCGGGCATTGCAATCAAAAACACGTTGTCTGCCGACGATTTCCGCCGCATGATGACCCAAATGAATGGCAGGCCACCGGCGAAAAGCGCGAGTTCGCCCGCAGCGCCGGCAGCGCCTTCGGCGGCGACCCCGGCGGCAGTCGAGAAAAACGCGGACGGGGCACCCCTCGCAGCGAATTCGAAATTCACGTTTGAAAACTTCGTCTTCGGACCGGAGAACAGCCTTGCCTACCGCTCGGCGCTCAAATTCGCCATGCTTGCAGACACGCCTGGTACCTGCACGTCGCTGTTCATCTACGGCAAATCGGGCCTGGGCAAGACGCACCTGCTGCTCGCCATCAAAAATGAGCTGGCAGAGAAATCGCCCGAGATCAAGGTGAAGTACGCCAACTCGCAGGCATACCTGGACGACTTGATGACGGAATTCGACCGCCAAAAGAAGAGCAACGCCCCCATTATGCAGGCATACCACGGCGTCGACGTGCTTATCATCGATGACATCCAGAACATCATTGGCAAGCGCGCGAGCGTGGATTACTTCTTCCAGTTGATGGACGAATTTATCCGCAACAACAAGAAGGTCGTGATCGCCGCCGACCGCGCTCCCAAGGACCTTAATATGGACGAGCGCCTGACCAGTCGCTTTAATGCCGGTCTGCTGTGCCTGGTGGCGGAGCCCAGCTACGAGATGAAGTACAAGATTTTGCAGCGTTATTACGAGAACACGATCGCCGCCGCGCCCGAGGCAGGCAACGACTCGCTGCTGGCGGCCTACGGGGGCGACGGCGGACATCTGACCGACGCGCACTTTAAACACATGGCCGAGGTCTCGGGCACCAACATTCGCGAGCTCGAGAGCTTTTGCGAGCGTTGTGCCGGCGAAGCGGGCGATCGCGAGCGCGAGGGCGGGGAGCTCACCTTTGACGACATCGACGCCATCGCCAACCAGTACTTCGATACATCGGCCAAGAAGATCAATGTGCAGACGGTCCAGTCCGTCATCGAGGAGCAATACGGTGTGACGCACGAGGAACTCATCGGGCCTCGCCGCAACGCCAATATCGCCAAGGCGCGCCATATCGCTATCTACCTGGCGATCGAGATGTGCGAGATGACGACGACGGCCGTGGGCGCCGAGTTTGGCAACCGCAACCACTCGACCGTCAGCACGAGCTATAAAAAGGTTCAGAAGATGATTCAGGAAGACCGGACTGTTACCGAAGACCTCAAGTCGCTGCGCGATAAAATTACACTGCGCTCGTAGGTAAATGGACACACCTGTTGAAAACTTGTCGAAACGGCGGTTATAAGGTGTCAAAAACTCGAGCTGCGGTGATGAAAAGTTTTGCGCAGGTTTTGAACGTGGAAAACATGCCCGGTTGCACACAGGTTCCTGTCGATTCTCTTTTTAGGGCTGACCTGCACTTTTAGGAGTAATCAACAGTTTCGTCAGTACTATTACTATTATTAAGATATTTATATCTATAGAAAGGTATTAAAAGATGAAGTTCACCGTCAGCCAGAGCTCGCTTACGCAAGCCATCGGCGTCGTTATGAAAGGCGTCGCTTCGGCATCCACCCTTCCCATTCTGTCGGGCGTGCTCGTCAAGGCACAAGACGGCATCTTGGAATTCCAGACCTCCAACTACACCATCTCGATTCGTCACCGCATTGCGGCTCATGTCGAAGAGGAGGGCGAGATGGTGATTCCCTGCAAGATGCTCTCCAACATCACCAAGACTCTTCCCGATGCCCCGGTCACCTTTGAGCTGTCCGAGCGTCAGGTTTTGATTGGCTGCGAGAAGAGCTCTTTCCGCCTCAACACGCTCGATGCCAACGACTTTCCAGAGTTCCCGGCATACGCCATCGAGAGCGCCGTCGAGCTGCCGACCGATATCCTGTCCGAAATGGTGAGCCGCGTATGGCGCGTCACCTCGACCGACAAGGCCCGCCCCATCCTGGGTGGCGTGCACATGAAGGTCGAGAACAACACCGTGCGCCTGGTCGCGACCGATTCCTTCCGACTGGCCGTGTGCGATACGCAGGTCGAGACCTCGACCCTCGAAGGTTCCTTTGAGCTCAACGTGCCTGCTGACGCCTTCAACGACGCGCTGAGCATCATGGCCAGCCAGGCTACCATCATGATCGGCGCCACCGACACCCAGGTTGTCTTTGAGGCCGGCAACACCACCTACGTGTCGCGCCGCATCGAGGGCGTATATCCCAATTACAAGCAGCTCATCCCCGATTCGTGCGTGACGAGCGTCAAGATCGACGTAGCCGCCTTTAACGCCGCCCTTAAACGTGTGGCCGTTATCGCGAGCGCCAACCCCGCCGTCAAGTTTGAGATTGACGTCGAGAACGGCCAGATGGGTCTGTCCTCCATTTCCAACGACCAGGACCTGGCACAGGAGACGATCGATGTCGAGGCCGAGGGCGAGTCGGGCACCATCGCCTTCAACTACCACTACATCTTTGGCTGCCTCAATGCCCTGTCCAAGGAGAAGGAGATCACGCTGGAGCTCAAGAGCTATTCGCAGGCTGGCATCTTCAAGTCCTACGACAAGATCAACTACCTGTACCTGGTCATGCCGGTACGCATCTAGCACTGTCCATGATCATGTTCGCACGCGATCTTTCCGTTGCGCGCTATCGCAGCTTCGACAGTTACCGCCTTGCCCTGAGCGACGGTGTGACAGTGCTCGCAGGTCCCAACGCGGCGGGAAAGACCAATCTCATAGAGGCGCTGCAGCTGCTGACGAGTGGCGCCTCGTTTAGGCATCCGACCGCTGCCGAGCTCGTGCACGACGGCGTGGGCCCATGCAAGGTCGAGCTGAGGCTCGAAGGTGATGGACGTGTGCTGGACATGGGACTGAGCGTGGAAGATGGCAAGCGTTCGTTTAGTCGCAACGGCAAGCGCTGCGCTGCGTCCGGTGTGCGCGGGGTACTGCCGAGCGTTCTGTTTTGCCCGGACCACCTGGACATGGTCAAGCGGGGTGCCAGCGTGCGCCGCACCGCACTTGATGACTTTGGCGTTCAGCTGAGTGCGCGCTATGCCGATCTGGCTAGTGCCTACGGGCGCTGCGTGACCCAGCGCAATGCCCTGCTCAAGGAGACCTGGTGCTGCCGCGAGATGCTCGGCGCCTGGAACGAATCTATCGCCCGCGCCGGTTCGGCCCTGCTCGTGCATCGTCTGGCTCTGCTCGACCGGCTGTCGGGCCATGTGCGCGACGCCTATGGCCGCGTGGCATCCGGCGAGCCCGCCGGCGTGTCCTATGTGTCCACGCTTGGCGACCTGCCTCGCACCGAGGATCGCGACGAGCTCAGGGACTGGGCGTATGAGCACATGCTTTCGGCGCTCGATGGGCGCGCCGACGAGGAGATCCGTCGCGGCGTGACGCTCGTGGGTCCGCATCGCGACGAGATTGAGTTTTCCGTCGCGGGCCGATCGGCCCGTTCATTTGCCAGCCAGGGCCAACAGCGAACGCTGGTGCTTGCCTGGAAGGTGGCAGAAGTGGCCGTGGCACGCGATATCCTGGGCACCGCGCCGCTGCTGCTTTTGGACGACGTGATGAGCGAGCTCGACGCCGGGCGACGAGGCGCTTTTCTGCAGCTGATCGGTGATGATATCCAGACAGTCATAACCACCACCAATCTGGGGTATTTTACCGATGACCTGCTTGATCGAGCCAAGGTGGTGAGCATGGGTGAGACGTGCTAATTACGAGCGCGAGAACGGAATGGTCGCCTTCGGCGGCTTTTTGGATGCCGAGCGTCAGCGCATCCTGGCGGCCGCGACACCTGAGCGCCGCGCGCAAATGGAGGCTGCAGAGGAATCCCGTGCGGTCTATCACGCCTGGAATGCAGTGTGCTCGGGCACGCGCGAGGGACGCCATGTGACGGGCCTGCGCTACCTGCCCGAGTCCAACGAACTGCTGGTGTACCTCGATTCGCCCTCATGGACGCAGGAGATGACACTTTTGCGCGAGATTATCCGCGCGCGCATGGAGCGCGCCGGCGCGCACGTCGACGGCCTGGTGTTCAAGACGACCGCTCCCGGCCACACGCCGCCCGCTGCCAAAGAGCGCCTGCGTCCGGCCGTGGCCGAGCGTCCGCCGGCTCCGCATGCCGACCTCAGCGATGCCGAGCGTGCCGAGATCGAGCACCAAGTGGCGCCCATCGAGGACCAAAAACTGCGCGAGGCCCTCGAGAACGCCATGAGAGCCAGTGCCGAGTGGGCCAAGGGCGTGCAGAGCAAAAAAGAGCCTTAAATCGCATCTGGTGGCCTTGTAGAGCCAAATACCCTCGTTCCCGAGGGTATTTTTTTACGATAAACTAGTAAGGCTGTACACATTTTCTTAACTGAAGGGGGACGTGTGGCAAACGAAAACGATTACGATGGCGGCGAGATTAAGATTCTCGAAGGTCTCGAGGCCGTTCGTAAGCGCCCGGGCATGTACATTGGCTCGACGAGCGCCAGCGGTCTTCATCACCTGGTGTGGGAGATCGTTGACAACTCCGTCGACGAGGCCATGGCCGGTTTCTGCACCGAGATCCAGGTGACGGTCCACGCCGACAACTCCATCACGGTCGTCGATAACGGGCGCGGTATCCCCGTCGACGAGCATCCCATCAAAAAGATCCCGACGCTCGAGGTCGTCATGACGATCCTGCACGCCGGCGGTAAGTTCGATAACTCGGCCTACAAGGTCTCGGGCGGTCTGCACGGCGTGGGCATCTCCGTCGTCAACGCTCTGTCCAAGCGTGTGGTCGTACAGGTGTGCCGCGACGGCAACATCTACGAGATGGAGTTTTCGCGCGGCAAGACCGTCAAGAAGATGGGGGTCGTGGGCACTTCGGAGGCGACGGGCACCACTGTCAGCTTCTGGCCCGACGACGAGATCTTCGAGACCTGCATCTACGATTTCGACACGCTGCACAACCGTCTGCAGGAGACGGCATTCCTCAACAAGAACCTCAAGATCGTGCTGACCGACGAGCGCGAGGCGACTCCCCACGTGGAGGAGTTCTGCTATGCCGGCGGCATCATCGACTTCGTCAAGTTCCTCAACGAGGGCAAGGATGTCCCCGAGGCCTTTAAGGAGCCCATCTATATTGAGGGCAAATCGGATCCAGATGCGCCCGTGACCAAGATGGGCGAGGTCGAGGTGTCCTTGCAGTGGAATAGCGGCTACGGTGAGAACGTCATGTCGTTTGCCAACGACATCTACACCCCCGAGGGCGGCATGCACCTCGAAGGCTTCCGCACCGCGCTTACCCGCGTGATCAACGATTACGCTCGCAAGCAGAATCTGCTCAAGGAAAAGGACGCCAACCTGACTGGCGACGATGTGCGTGAGGGCCTTTCTGCTGTCATTTCGGTCAAGCTGCCCGATCCGCAGTTTGAGGGCCAGACCAAGGCCAAGCTCGGCAGCTCCTATATGCGCGCGCTGACGCTCAAGATCGTGACCGACGGGCTTGCCGATTACCTCGAGGAGCATCCCAAGCCAGCTCGTGAGATCGTCAAGAAGGCCCAGCAGGCCTGCAAGGCGCGCAACGCCGCCCGCAAGGCGCGCGAGGCGACCCGCCGCAAGAGCCTGCTCGAGACGGCGTCGCTGCCCGGCAAGCTCGCCGACTGTTCGGTGCGTGACGCCGAGTTGACCGAGCTCTTTATCGTAGAGGGCGACTCGGCAGGCGGTTCGGCCAAGGACGGCCGTCGCCGAGACATCCAGGCGATCCTACCCCTGCGCGGCAAGATTTTGAACGTCGAGCGCGTGGGCGATCATCGTGCGTTCTCGAGCGACACCATCCAGTCACTCATCACCGCGATCGGCTGCGGCGTCACGACGAGCGCCGGTGACGGCGGCGACTTCGACATCACCAAGGCCCGCTACCACAAGATCATCATCATGACCGATGCAGACGTCGACGGTGCACATATCCGCATCCTGCTGCTGACGTTCTTCTACAAGTACATGCGCCCGTTGATTGATGCCGGCTACGTTTACGTCGCGTGCCCGCCCATCTTTGGCATCAAGGTGCGCAACAAGATTCACTACGTGTATCCCAACGGCCGCCAGCCCGAAGACGAGATCCTGCGCGACACCATCCAGAGCCTGGGACTGAACCCCGACGACAACGACGAGGACGGCAAGGCCAAGGATGGCAAGATCACCAAGAAACGCAAGGGCTACACCGTTCAGCGCTACAAGGGCCTGGGCGAGATGGATCCCAAGCAGCTTGCCTCGACGACGATGGACCCCAAGACCCGCATCCTACAGCGCGTGACGATCGAGGACGCCGTGGTGGCGGACCGCGCCGTGCGCGAGCTCATGGGTTCCGAGGTCGGCTATCGCCGCGAGTACATCGAGAAGCACGCACATGATGCACGATTCCTTGACGCTTAAGAGGAGGTAACGTGGCAGACGATATCAACAATAACGAGGGAATGGACGAGGCCGGCGATGCCGGCATGCCCGACGATCTGAAGCGCCTGCTTGCCCGTGCTGAGCAGGGCGAGGACGGCGACCCGGACGCCTATAACCCCGATGCCGATGATGATGAGGAAGAAGACGACGCCGAGCTCGAGGAGAGCTTTGGCGAAGTCGACCGTGGTGCCTCGGCCGGAGAGGATATCAACGGTGGCCAGCTCCAGATTTCGGAGTTCGGCCGTGAGATGAAGCAGTCGTTCATCGAATACTCGATGTCGGTCATCACGGCGCGCGCCCTGCCGGACGTGCGCGACGGCTTAAAGCCGGTGCACCGTCGCATCCTGTACGCAATGAACGAGAGCGGCATCTACCCCAACCGTCCGCACAAGAAGTCGGCCTGGACGGTCGGCGAAGTTATCGGTAAGTACCATCCGCACGGCGACTCCGCGGTCTATGAGGCCATGGTCCGCCTGGCACAGTGGTTCTCCATGCGCACGCCGCTCATTGACGGGCACGGCAACTTCGGCAATATCGACGGCGACGGCGCCGCCGCCATGCGTTACACCGAGAGCCGCCTGGCAAAGCCCGCCATGGAGCTCCTGCGTGACCTGCAGAAGGACACCGTCGACTGGCAGCCCAACTACGACGAGTCGCTCGCCGAGCCCCAGGCGCTGCCTGCGCGCTTCCCCAACCTGCTGGTCAACGGCAGCCAGGGTATCGCCGTCGGCATGGCCACCAACATCGCCCCGCATAACCTCACCGAGGCGATCGAGGCCACCTGCTACCTGATCGACAACCCCGACGCCACCGTCGACGAGCTCATGCAGATCATGCCCGGTCCGGACTTCCCCACTGGTGCCATCATCATGGGTAGCGCCGGCATTAGGCAGAGCTACGAGACCGGCCGCGGCTCCATCACCGTGCGCGCCAAGGCTCATGTGGAGTCCACCAAGACCGGCCGTAGCCGCCTGGTCTTTACCGAGATTCCCTACATGGTCAACAAGGGCACCCTGCAGGAGAAGATCGCCCAGCTCGTCAACGACAAGCGCATCGAGGGTATCTCGGATATGCGCGATGAGTCCAACCAGAAGGGTATCCGCCTGGTCATCGAGCTCAAGAAGGGCGTCATCCCGCAGGTCGTGCTCAACAACCTGTATAAGTACACCTCGCTGCAGACGACCTTTGGCGCCAACAACCTTGCGCTTGTCAACGGCGTTCCAAAATGCCTGAGCCTGCGCGAGATGCTGCAGCACTACATCGACCACCAGGTCGACGTCGTCACCCGCCGCACCCGCTTTGACCTCAAGAAGGCCCAGGCGCGTGCCCATATCCTCGAGGGCTACCTGATGGCTCTCGACCATATCGACGAGGTCATCAGCATCATCCGCTCCTCGCAGACCGACTCTGAGGCCAGCAGTCGCCTGATCGAGCGCTTTGGCTTTACGCCCGAGCAGACTACGGCCATCCTCGAGATGAAGCTGCGCCGCCTGACCGGCCTGGAGCGCGACAAGATTCAGGAGGAGTTGGACGGCCTGCGCCGCGCCATCGCCTACTACGAGGACCTGTTGGCGCACGAGGAGAAAATCCTGGGCGTCATCAAGGAAGAGATGCGCGAGATTTCCAAGAAGTTCGGTGACAAGCGCCGCACTGAGATCAGCCATGTCGAGAAGGACCTGGACGTCGAAGATCTGATTGCCGACGAGGACATGGTCGTGACCATCACCCACACCGGCTACGTCAAGCGCATCCCGGTGGCCGCCTATCGCGCCCAAAAGCGCGGCGGCAAGGGCGTGTCGGGCGTCAACCTTAAAGAGGACGACGTTATCGACGAGATGTTTATCGCATCCACGCACGAGTACGTGCTGTTCTTCTCGAGCAAGGGTAAAGTCTATCGCCTGAAGGTGCACGAGCTGCCGGTTGGCACGCGCCAGGCGCGCGGCACCGCGATCGTCAACCTGCTGCCTTTCGAGGAGGGCGAGAAGATCGCGAGCGTCATCAGCTGCCGCGAGTTCCCCGCCGACGAGTACCTGATGTTTGCCACCAAGAGTGGCATGGTCAAGAAGACCGTGATGAGCGCCTACGACCGTAGCCGCCGCGACGGCCTGATCGCCATCAACCTGAGGGACGACGACGCGCTGCTCGCTGTACGTCGCGTGCGCGAGGGTGACAAGATCATCATGGCAACCACCGCGGGCAAGGCGATTATGTTCCCCGAGGACCAGGTGCGCGCCACCGGCCGCGATACCAGCGGTGTCCGCGGCATTGGCATGAAGGAAGGCGTGAGCGTTCTTGGTATGGAGATTACCAACGGTAACGGCGACCTGTTTGTCATTACCGAGCGCGGTTACGGCAAACGCACGCCGGTCTCGGATTACCCGGAGCAGAACCGCGGCGGTCAGGGTGTCTACACCATCCAGATGACCGAGCGCAAGGGTAACCTCGCAGCCATGAAGACGGTGGGCCCGCAGCATGAGCTGTTCATCGTGACGGAGGGCGCGACGGTTATTCGCGTCAAGACCGACGAGATCAGCCAAACCGGTCGCGCCACCCAGGGCGTCAAGATGATGACCGTCGACGATAACGACCGCATCTGCGCCGTAGCCCGCATGACGGCCGCCAAAGAGAAGCCCGAGGGCGAAGGTGCCGAGGCCGCAGCCGACGCCGAAGAGGCTCCAGTCGACCTAGGCGACGGCAACGACATGCCAGAAGATCTCCTCGACGAGTAAGAGGAACTAGCTGGTAGGAAATATCAGACCCCATATATCGGCGGTCGGCGCACCTGCGCGCCGACCGCTTTTTTGAAAACCTTGGACCCCGTGCCCGCCGAGTGGGCGAGATGGGTTAGGTTTGTCGCGAGTTCCGCACGCAAAGAAGGCCACTTAATGTGGCCTTCGTCTTGCGCAGGACTGTCCGAGCAGCAAACCTAACCCATCTCGCCCACTCGGCGGGCACCCTCCAAAGTTTTTCAAAAAAGTTGTTGACGCGCGCGTAACGACTCGTCTAATATATCCCTTGCGCGATGGACCTGTAGCTCAGTTGGTTAGAGCGTCCGGCTGATAACCGGGAGGTCACAAGTTCGAATCTTGTCAGGTCCACCACTTTCTTTCGCAATAAACACCCCAGCGAGAGCCGAGTCGCCGCTGGGGTGTTTATTACTTTCTCCGTGGGGGTTTAGCTCAGCTGGGAGAGCGCGGGCTTTGCAAGCCTGAGGTCAGGGGTTCGATCCCCCTAACCTCCACCATGATGGACCTGTAGCTCAGTTGGTTAGAGCGTCCGGCTGATAACCGGGAGGTCACAAGTTCGAATCTTGTCAGGTCCAC
>NZ_JBCPDH010000010.1:49756-67473 GCF_040915545.1 Collinsella aerofaciens
ACCATCAAAACGTTAAGAGCCCTGGGGCGTTGCCTCGGGGCTTTTTTCTTATCAAACAAAAGTAGTCAAAATAGCCCCGTCCCAAATTAACTACTTTGATTTTGTGTGCTGGGCGAAAGATCGGGTAGTATAGCTATTCAATGCGGCGGCCCTGCCGTGTGTTAACCGCTACGTACCGGAGGTGTTCCATGGTTCGTGTCGACATAGAGACCATCGTCATGGCCGCCGGTCCCGTGCCATCGCTTATCGTGCTTCGCGAGCGCTGCGGCAAGTCGGATTCGACGGCACCCCTGCGTTCGCTTTCCATTCAGACCGGCTCGTTTGAGGCCGCGGCCATTAGCCGTGGCATCGATAGCGGTCGCGCCGAGCGCCCGATTACGCATGACCTGCTGCTTGACACCGTCGATGCCCTGGGCGCCAAGCTCGAGCGCATCGAGATCGTTCGTGCCGAGCCGCCGGTGTTCTATGCGACGATTGTCGTGCTGGTCGATGGTGACGAGCGCAAGATTGACGCCCGCCCCAGTGACGCCATTGCCCTTGCCGTGCGCAGTAATGCCCCCATGTTTGTGGAGGACGACATCATGAATCGCCTGGGTACCGTTTCTGCCCATGCCGAGGAAGTTGACGACGAGCAGGAGTTCGAGAAGTTCGACGAGTTCGTCCATACGCTCTCCCCTGATGATTTCTAAATGTCTGGCACGCGAGCGGAGAGGTCGCTGATGGGTAGCCGCGTATCGGCTGAAGCGGCCGCCATCGCGCGTGAAGCCCAGATGCGCTCGGAGGCATCCGAGGCGGCTCGCATCGCCTATGTGACGCAGGCCCGCACGCTTCGCGAGCGCCGCGGCTCCTATATCAAGATGGTTATCATCTCCGCCCTTGTCGCGGTAATCTGTTCTCGTCTTCGTGGTACAGTTGGTGCGCTTGGGTTTTCGATTTCAACAGGCTTGGTAATCTGGGGTGTGGTCGATGCGGTAATGCTGACCAACCAGATCAAGGTGCTCGACAAGCGCGCGATGGATATGACGCGCGCCCGCGACGCTGCCGCCAAGATCGCTGCCGAGGCACAAGAACTGTAACGACGCCGGATTCGATGGGAAGGTCTAGAGATGGCACAGGATATGCAGGACGCCGGTAACGTCTCCGCCGAGCTCGACGCCATGGTGTGTGACCTGATTGGTGCGTTCTTGGACGACCTTGCCGCCGGCGAGAATCCGGGCGTAGTTGTGGCGATCGAGGACGCTGCTTCCAACCGCTATCTGGCCGCGCTCGACGAGGATGGCGAGGAGGCATGCCTGGAGGCTGCCACCAACTTTATCTCCGAGCACAAGATGGGCCTTAAGGACGAGGGCCTGGGCCGCATCGCCCGCTATGCCATCGGCTACACCGGCTGTGTTGAGATTGACGGTGGCTATCACGACGCTCTGCTCGTGAGCTTCTTTGAGACGACGCTCGAGAGCGGCTTTTCGGCATATGTGCTGTATGAGGGCATGGGCGCCGGCGATGGTTTTATGTGGAGCGACCCTGAACCTGCAGGTGAGGAAACCCCTCTCATCTAAAATCGCTAAAATAAACGAGTTTTCGGTAAAAGGCTCAATATTCCCGCCGAGCGTTGCATTGCTGGGTGGGTCGCATACGCGTGCCGTTTGTATATGGATAGAAGATAGGGGAACTACATGCGCGTAGACAATCTGAGGAACATCGCCATCATCGCCCACGTCGACCACGGCAAGACGACGATGGTTGATAAGCTCCTGCGTGCCACGGACGCCTTCCGTGCCAACCAGCAGGTCGAGGACCGCGTCCTGGACTCTAACGACCAGGAGCGCGAGCGCGGCATCACGATTCTCGCCAAGAACATCTCTATCGAATACAAGGACGTCAAGATCAACGTCATCGACACCCCGGGCCACGCCGACTTTGGTGGCGAGGTCGAGCGCGTGCTGCGTATGGCCGACGGCGCCCTGCTGCTGGTCGATGCCTTTGAGGGCCCCATGCCCCAGACCCGCTTCGTGCTGCGTCACGCTATCGACACCGGCCTCAAGATCATGATCGTCATCAACAAGATCGACCGTCCGGGCGCCAACCCCGAGAAGGCCTACAACGACTGCCTGGACCTTATGGCCGACCTGGGCGCCACCGACGACCAGCTTGAGTTCGCCATGGAGCACGTGGTCTACGCCAGCGCCATGAATGGCTTTGCCCGCCTCGATCCCGAGGACGGCAACATGGACATGTATCCGCTGCTCGATATGATCATCGACGACATGCCCGCGCCCGAGGTTGACGAGAATGCCCCGCTGGCCATGCAGTGCGTGACCATCGACCACTCCAACTTCGTTGGCCGCATCGGTATCGGTCGCGTGTACTCCGGCGCCATTCACCAGGGCGATCAGATTCTGGTCGTGAAGAACGACGGCTCCAGCGCCACCGCTACCGTCAAGCAGCTCTTTACCTTCGACTACCTGGGCCGCACCGAGTGCCAGGAAGTCGGCGCCGGCGATATCGCCGCCGTCGTGGGTATTGACCGCACCGATATCGGCGATGTCTACACCGATATCGAGAACCCCGTCGAGCTCGAGCCCATCGAGATCGACCCGCCGACCCTGTCCATCGTCTTTGAGGCTTCGACCTCCCCGCTCGTCGGCCGTGACGGCGACATCGTGGGTGCCCGTCAGCTTAAGGAACGCCTGTTCAACGAGGCCGAGAACAACGTGACCATGAAGATCGAGGAGCTCGAGGACAAGAGCGGCGTCGAGGTCTCTGGCCGCGGCATTCTGCACCTGTCCGTCCTGATGGAGTCCATGCGCCGCGAGGGCTTTGAGTTCCAGGTCGGCCGTCCCCGCGTTCTGTTTAAGAAGGACGAGAACGGTAACAAGCTGGAGCCTGTCGAGCAGGCCGTCGTCGAGTGCCCGGACGAGTACTCGGGCAAGGTCGTTGAGGTCTTCGGCACCTCCGGCGGCATCATGACGAGCATGGACACCTCGGGCATCGTGACGCACCTTGAGTTTAAGATCCCGACCCGCGGCATCATGGGTCTTAAGAACCGCATTATGAACGTCACCCACGGCGAGGGCGTGTTCTACCACACCTTCCTGGAGTACGGCCCCTACGCCGGCGAGATCGGCAACCGCCAGAACGGCGCCATGATCTCCATGACCACCGAGAAGGCCGTTGCCTACGCCCTGGGTACGCTGCAGGAGCGCGGCCAGCTGTTTGTCGAGCCGGGTACCGAGTGCTACGAGGGCATGATCGTGGGCGAGCGCAGCAAGGCCGGCGACATGGTCGTCAACATCGCCCGTACCAAGAACCTGGGCAACCAGCGTTCCTCGACCTCCGACATCTCCGTCCAGCTGGTGCCGCCTCGCACCTTCTCGCTGGAGGAGGCGCTGGAGTA
This sequence comes from Collinsella aerofaciens, assembly GCF_040915545.1. Classification (GTDB taxonomy): domain Bacteria; phylum Actinomycetota; class Coriobacteriia; order Coriobacteriales; family Coriobacteriaceae; genus Collinsella; species Collinsella aerofaciens_BE. Next base: position 53,151 of record NZ_JBCPDH010000010.1, read on the forward strand.
CATCGCCGACGACGAGCTGGTGGAGATCACTCCCAAGAACATCCGCCTGCGCAAGCGTCTGCTCAACGCCACCGACCGCAAGAAGGCTGCCGTCCGCGCCGGCCAGGTCAACAAATAATCGCTGGGGCTTATAACCGCCAATAAGAAAGGGCGTCGACCGCAATGGTCGGCGCCCTTTTTGGTACACAGGGGTTGAGTTGGTCTGCACCACTACAAAGGTGCCCGTCCCCTTTGTGGTGGTTGGCGGCTAGGCGGTGGGGAGTCCTGGCGTGTTGGAGGCTTGTTGGGGCTTGAGGCGGGCGTTGCGCCAGATGATTTGGATAACGTAGCCGAGCATAAAGACAAAGGCCACGCCGCTGATGAAGTCGCCGATGAGGGGAAGTCCCGTGAGGGCGCCTGCGGCCACACCGCCGACGGCTGCCATGGCGTAGCGGTTCTGGTTGTGTCCGACCATGCGGGCGATTGCGCATCCCGCAAAGGCACTCGACACCAACGCGATGCCGATAACGCCGCACAAGAGGGTTCCGGCAAGCGACAGGCCAGCGATAGAGATAATCAGCAGCAGGACGGCGGGGACGACAGCGATCGTGCCCAAAAGACCGCTCACCCACAGTGGCGTGGGGCGCTGGTGGAGCATGCCGGCGGCACTGGCAGTCGCACGCGGAAAGGCGAGCTCGAGCAGCAGGGCGACAAAGCAGGTCGACAGGGCTGCGGCCACGATGCCGCCGACGATATCGTTAAGGGTGGAAGTATCTTCGTTCTCGGTGCGGTCGATCTTGAGCGCGCCGACCTCGGCTCCGGCGGCGCGCTCGGGGTCCTCAGAGACATGCGCGTTCACGGTGCCGGTAATGCGGGCATTCTTGCCCAAGACGAGCTTATCGGCCCAAACCTCGACATCGCCCTCGACGGTGCCATCGATGGTCACCGTATCGCCTGCAAGTGCTGCCGACTTGGTGGAGCCTCGTAGGGCAACCGTCTCGCCCATCGCGTAAAAACAGTTAGCGGTGCTACCAGTGTTGAGCACAACGTGCTGGCCAGCTACCGTTACGCTTCCATCAATTGCGGTTTTTGAGATATCGATGGTGCGCGCCGCCAGGCGAATGGCGCCGCCTACAGTGCAGTCGCGAATCGACAGGCTCTCGCCCGCCGCGATAATATCGCGGCCGATGGAAGCGTCGTCTAGGTTAAGGCTTTGGCCGGCCCAGTACAGGTCGCCCTCGACGCCGGACGGATTTGAGTCAACCTCGGTTGCGAGCACGTTGCCCGCGGTGTCTGTACCGGCGAACGACGTCGTGGGAAGCGCGGTCAGCGCAAGTGAAATCAGTGCGAATAGGAGGGCGATGCGGCCACGCGTTTTACGGCATCGGGACGACGGTTTTAGGTTGCAAGGCATAGTGAATCCTTCGTTAGATACTCGACATGTATCTAACAGGGTACCCATCGCGCGGGCGCTCTAAAAGAACCTCTCAGTTGCATTTCGGGGACGAGTCCGCGCTAGCTATTTTTTGCGATGCAAGAAGCGCGCGATGTCTTCTTCGGTGGGGCTTTTGATGTCAAAGCGCAGCGAGAGCCAGCGCAGACCCATGGTCACCGCGACACATACGACCAGTGCGGCGACATTGCTCATGATGCCGCTCATAACGAGACACACATAGCTTGCCGAGCCGGCGATGGCGGCGATGGCGTAGAAATTGGTGCGCTGGAAAATGCCCGGCACCACACCCATAAAGCCGTCGCGCAGCATGCCGCCACCCACCGCGGTGAAAAAGCCCATCATGATGCATACGGCCGGCGCAAAGCCATAAACCAGTGCTTTGTCCGCCCCAGTGGCGGCGTAGATGCCGACCGAGATGATATCGAGCAATGGGATGAGTTTCTCGGGTTTATCGACGATTGCCGGGAAGATGTAGATGATGGCCGCCGTGGCAATGGAAAGCGGGAGTGCCATCGGCTGGTTGAGGATGTAGACGTTGCCGACCTGGAGTGTCATATCGCGCAAAAGACCGCCGCCCAGACCGCAGACCACGGCGAGTGCGACCGCGCCCACCAGGTCAAGCTTGTGCTCGCGCGCGACCAGCACGCCCGAGATCGATGCAGCGACAACGGCGAACATCTCGAGCCAAAAGGGAATAGCGACCATGGCATCCGAGGCATGTGGGGTAACGGTTATAGCGGCGACGACGGGCAAGATGGGTTCCTTTGAGTTACGGGTTTGGACAATGCCCGTACATAGTACATGTTCGGCGCCGATTGCGACCCTACCGCTCGGCAAACGGTCGGGACTAGGTGCGGTCATAGGTTCAAAACGTGCACATCACACTCCAAAGATGTCAAAAAATGTCGTTTTTGGAGGGTGACGTACATGTTTTGGTGTGGTGCGCCGGGATGACGCTACTTGGAGGGCGCGTCTTCGTCCTGCGCGCTCCTCCAGTTGCGGATAAGTGCCTTGCGCAGTTCGTTTTGCTTTCGCTGATACTCGGCATCTACGCAACGAGGCATGCCGAGTGCTTCGCGGATATTGTTCATGGCACGGTGGAAAGCGAGTTGGCTGGCAAATTGCGTTGAGGTGAGCGTGACGATGCGATAGCCCATTTGGGCGAGTACGGCCTCTCGCTCCGCATCTGCTCCCTTGCGTTCGGCCTCGTCGTGAAAGCCGCCCTTATATTCGATGCCGAGCTCTCTGCGCTTATAGGTAACAAGAGCGTCGATTTTGAGCGTTCGAGCTTTGGCGCAATGCCAAAGTCGTTTAGGGATTTCGAGCGGCTTGTTGAGTTCGACACCTCGGATGTCAACGCCGCCTTCGCTCGTCGGGAGTGAAAGGGCGATAGCGGATGCGGTCTCCATGGGTGAGGCTGAGTGGTCGTAGATATGCCTGAGCGCGAGTCGGGCGCGTGTGGCACCGGGTTTGCCGGGGTGCCGATCGAGCAGATCGACAATTTCGTTCTTGGAAGCGGTAGCTGGTTGATCGGTGTAAGGGTCATCGGGATTGAGCCCCATGCGATAGTCACCTCAAACTTCGTAGCCGTATTCGAGGTATTCGATTCTGTCCATCCACTCGGCAGCGAATACGAAGGTAAGGGCTTCGTCGGTGATAAAAATACCAGGGGACAGCTCGTCAATATGGTCGTAGGGTAGATTTTGGCCAAGAACGTGGCAATTTACACCGTTGGCGCGGATTCGCTCGAAGGCAAATACAACGGAGATATCGATGGTCTCAAGCATGCTAGTGGGAATACCGCAGTCGGTAAGAGCCTGTCGGATGCGCGCGGTGCGTTGCTGGGTGGAGAGGCCTCTTGCGCCTATCTGGTAGTCGTGTTGCGCGACCGCTTGAACCAGGTCTTGTGGCGCATGATGGACGAGCCATGCGGTTTTATGCGTAATGAGAACAGGAGTATCCATTAGGGACCTCTCGCTTTATGCCGATATGCAGTCCTTATGTCCGTTGAAGTGAGGAAATATACCGAATGCCGGCAAAACGGCCGATCGTGCGCCGAGTGCGATATGCAAACATGTACATCAGCCTCCAAAGATGTCGAAAAATGTCGTTTTTGGAGGGTGATGTACATGTTTGGTTGGGATGTGCGGCCGAGAGGGGATCCGATAACAAAAAAGCTCCCATTGTTGGGAGCTTTCTCAAGCAAAATGGCGGAGGAGGAGGGATTCGAACCCTCGTGACCTTATACAGGCCAAACGGTTTTCGAGACCGCCGCATTCAACCACTCTGCCACCCCTCCGCGTGGGGTAAAAACAAAGCAGGCTCAAAGGCCTGCTTTGGAATTAACTGGCGGAGAGTCAGGGATTTGAACCCTGGAGACGCTTTTGACGCCTACACGATTTCCAATCGTGCTCCTTCGGCCACTCGGACAACTCTCCGTTAAATGCGAAAATCAGTATACACGAGGAATCGCAAAGTGCAAACAGAAAAGTTGGCATTTTTTGAAACGTTTGGCTTCGTGACGGGATTCAGGAGGCCAAAAACGGGCTCGGACCAGCATGGCTGCATGCGGCAAATTGTTCAAAATGGGTATTTATAAACGACGTGGCAGCAATTTTAAAAATCTTTGAACGGTGTTGTGAACCACTGGTATGCATTTCACGACCACAGCCTTGCAATTGCTGACCTGCGGTTTGATTTGGTTTGTCCCCGCAGCGCCGTATCTTGTCCACGGATTCGTCAAGCATTTGGTCAGCATTTGGTTGGAAGACGCATGAAGTGCCGTGTGAGTATGGACATATGTGGAGGTCATGAGGTTGTAGCTGCATATTCTTGCAGCCTGGGAGGTTGAAAGATATTATTACCAAGTCTTTTCCTGCTTCAGGCGCACCTTCACGACCTGAAGCCACATTTGCCCAGAGGAGGTGACAATATGAAGGCTTATGAACTGCTGTTCTTTGTTGACCCGTCGCTCGACCCCGAGACTCGTCTCGCTGTTATGAAGCGTATCGATACCACGATCGCTGAGGGCGCTGGCAAGGTCGACTCCGTTGACGAGTGGGGCAAGCGCAAGCTCGCCTACGAGATCAACGACCTCACCGATGGTGACTACACCCTCATCAACTTCCACGCAGATCCTACCCAGATCGCCGAGCTTGATCGCGTCCTGCGCATCACCGACGCTGTGGTCCGCCACATGATCGTCCGTCGCGACGACCAGGAGTAAGACTGTCGTTTTGGACTGGGCTTGTGCCCCAAGAGGAAGTAGTGAGTTATGAGCATCAATCGAGTGAACATCACCGGTAACCTCACGCGTGATCCCGAGCTGCGCGCCACCGCCGGCGGAACCCAGGTTCTGTCCTTTGGCGTCGCCGTGAACGATCGTCGCCGCAACCCGCAGACTGGCGAGTGGGAGGACTATCCCAACTTTGTCGACTGCACCATGTTCGGCACGCGTGCCGAGGCCGTGAGCCGTTTCCTGGCAAAGGGAAACAAGGTCGCGATCGAGGGCAAGCTGCGCTACAGCTCTTGGGAGCGCGACGGCCAGCGCCGGAGCAAGCTTGAGGTCATCGTCGATGAGATCGAGTTTATGAGCTCCCGTGGTGGCCAGGGTGGCTACGATCAGGGCGGTTACGCCCCCGCAGCCCCCGCGCCCGCAGCACGTCCTGCCGCACCGGTGGCTACGCCGCCCGCGGTCGACGTCTACGATGAGGACATCCCGTTTTAAGGGCTGTTCACCTATTTTTGAGTGAGAGGCGGCTTCGGTTCGCCGAAGTTGCCAAACGAAAGGTATTTTGACATGGCTAATGATTTTTCTGCACGTCAGCCGCGTCGTAAGTACTGCCAGTTCTGCAAGGAGAACACTGAGTTCATCGACTATAAGGACACTCAGCTTCTCCGTAAGTACATGACCGACCGTGGCAAGATCAAGCCCCGTCGCGTCACTGGCGCTTGCACGCAGCATCAGCATGACATCGCCAACGCCATCAAGCGCGCCCGCGAGATGGCTCTCCTGCCGTACACCGTCCCCGTGGTTTCCTCTCGTGGCAACCGCGACCGCGGCTAAGAAGGGAGACGCATCATGAAGGTTATTCTTCTCGATGAGATCAAGGGCAAGGGCGGCGAGGGTGACGTCGTAGAGGTCGCTCAGGGTTACGCTGAGAACTTCCTGTTCCCCAAGAAGCTCGCTGTTGCCGCCACCAAGGGCAACCTCAAGCAGCTTGACGAGCGTCGCAACAACATCGCCAAGCGCGAGGCCGTCCGTCTGGCTACCGCCAACGAGACCAAGGCTGCCTTCGAGGGCAAGACGGTCACCGTTGACGTCAAGGTCGGCGACGAGGGCATCCTCTTTGGCTCCGTTACCGCCGCTATGATCGCTGACGCCATCAAGGCTCAGCTCGGTATGGACATCGACCGCAAGCGCGTCGAGCTCGGTAAGCCCATCAAGGTTGCCGGTGCCCACACCGTTGCTATCTCGCTGTACCGCGAGATCAAGGCCGAGGTTGTCGTTCTCGTTGGCGTTACCGCCGAGGAGCTCGCTGCCGAGGCTGAGGCTGAGGAGACCGCTGAGGTCGCCGAGGCCGAGACCGCCGAGGTCGAGACTGAGGTTGCTGCCGAGTAGCATTTGCTGCAACGCAACAATCTTGTTCTAAGAAGGGCGCTCTGGGAAACCAGGGCGCCCTTTTGTTTTTTGCGCTGAGTGAGTGTCATAGTGAACGTCGCGTCGAAGTCCTGTGTACAGGACCGTTCATCCGTTTGGTTCGGTGATGATTGGCCGCGTGCGGCGTGTTTTGGGACCGTGGCTGATACTATGGATGCTCGCAAGCGATATGAATGAGGATGCTCATGGCATATGACGATAGGGAGACCGGGCTGACGGTTGAGGACCGCGGCTCAAAGTTGGGTCTCCCCCAAAACCAAGATGCAGAGGCCAATGTACTGGCCGCTATGCTGCTATCGCCCGAGGTGGTCGAAGAGGCCCAGGTCGAGCTGCAGCCCGATGACTTCTACCGGCCCATTCATAAGACCATCTATACCGCGATGGTCGATATGTACAACAGCCGCATTCCCATCGACTCCATCTCGCTGATTGATTACCTGCGAAGCATCAACAAGCTCGATGCCGTGGGTGGCGAAGCGTACATTTTGGAGTTGATGGGTCAGACCCTGTCGCTCGTGAACTGGCAGCACCATGCCGCCATCGTCCGTCGCGACTCGATGCTGCGCGAGCTGATCGGCGCCACCAACGAGATTAACGCGCTGGCCTATAACGCCCCCACCGACACCAAAGAGGTCGTGGAGCTGGCCGAGAGCAAACTGCTCAAGGTTACGGCACGCGAGGTCAAGTCGAGCTACAAGACACTGACCGAGTTTATGGTCGAGGCCTATAACGAGGCCGAGGAAGTGTGCCAGGCCGGTGGTCAGGCGGCGGGCGTGCCCACCGGCTTCCCGTCACTCGACCGCATGCTCATGGGTTTTCGCGAGGGTCAGCTCATCATCATCGGCGCCCGCCCTGCTGTGGGTAAGACGTCGTTCGCCCTGAACCTGGCACTTAACGCTGCCGCTGCTGGTTATACCGTCGGCTTCTTCTCGCTGGAGATGTCGGGTAAGGAAATTGCCCAGCGTCTGATTTGCGCCTATGCCATGATCTCAATCAGTGACTTCCGCATGGGTCGCATTAGCCCCGAGCAGTGGGCCAATATCAACGAGGCCACGCAGACCTTGTCCAAGCTGGATATTCTGATTGACGATACGCCCGGCACCACAGTGACCGAGATTCGCGCCAAGAGCCGCCGTATGCTCCATAACAAGGAGAAGGCAATCATCATCCTGGACTACCTGCAGCTGGTGAGTCCTCCGCCGGGACGCCGCTCCGAGAGCCGTACCGTCGAGGTTTCGGAGATGTCGCGTGGTCTGAAGATCATGGCCAAGGAGCTCAAGATCCCGCTCATCGCGCTGTCGCAGCTCTCGCGTCAGGTCGAATCCCGTACCGGCAAGCGCCCGCAGCTTTCCGACCTTCGTGAATCGGGCTCTATCGAGCAGGACGCCGATATCGTTATGTTCTTGGACCGCTCCGCCGACGAGGCCGAAGCCTCACGCGACGATCGACCCGACGAGGGCGTTACGCGTATCGTCGTGGCCAAGAACCGTTCGGGCCCGATCGGCGACGTCGACCTGATGTTCCTGCCGGCATCCACCAAGTTCTATGAGCTTGATGGGGCACATGCCGAGGAGTAGGACAGGCACCCGTTGCACGGGTATACTGGGAATGTTTTGTGCTTCTGCGTGCCGGCGTGGCGCGTAGACAGTCCATGAATGTAAGGAGTAAACATGCCGTCAACCGTTTTGGTCGGTGCCCAGTGGGGCGATGAGGGCAAGGGTAAGATTTGCGACCTGGTCGCCGGCGACTTCGATGCCGTCGTGCGCTACTCGGGCGGCAACAACGCCGGTCACACCATCGTCGTCAACGGCAAGAAGTACGGCCTGCACCAGGTGCCTTCCGGCATCATGTATTCCGACCACGTGTCGGTGATCGGTAACGGCTGCGTCGTCAACCCCAAGGTTGTCCTTGAGGAGATCGACATGTTCGAGGCCGACGGCATCACCACCAAGAACCTCAAGATTAGCGGCAACGCGCATGTCATCATGCCGTACCACATCGATCTGGATGGCGCCTTTGAGCAGAAGCTCGGCAAGAAGAACATCGGTACCACCAAGCGCGGTATCGGTCCGTGCTATCAGGACAAGATGGCCCGCATTGGTCTGCGCATGCAGGACATGCTGGACGAGACGCTGTTCCGCGACAAGCTGGAGACCGCTCTCGCCCGCGTGAACCCCGAGCTCGAGCTCATCTACAATCTGCCCACCTACACCGTGGACCAGATTTGCGACGAGTACCTGCCGATGGCCGAGCGCCTGCGTCCCTACATCACCGAGACGAGTCTGCTGCTCAACAACATGATTGACGAGGGCAAGGACCTGCTGTTTGAGGGCGCCCAGGCGACGCTGCTCGACATCGACCACGGTACCTATCCGTACGTGACGTCTTCCAACTGCACCGCCGGCGGCGCCATCACCGGCTCCGGCGTCGGTATGAAGAACGTCGACCGCGTACTGGGCGTCATGAAGGCCTATATCACCCGCGTCGGTTCGGGCCCCATGCCCACCGAGCTTTCCTATGAGTCCGAGGCCGGTCACACGCTGACCGAGGAGGGCTACGAGTACGGCGTGACCACCGGTCGCCGTCGTCGCTGCGGCTGGTTCGACGGCCCCATCGCCAACTACGCCTCGCGCGTCAACGGCCTCACCGATATCGCCATGACCAAGCTCGACGTGCTTTCGGCTTTCGACACCATCAAGGTGTGCGTGGCCTACGACGTCGATGGTGAGCGCTATACCAGCGTGCCCGAGCATCAGGTTCGCTTTGAGCACGCCAAGCCCATCTACGAGGAGCTTCCTGGCTGGAAGTGCGATATCACCGGCTGCCGCAGCTTTGAGGAGCTGCCGCAGGAGGCTCAGGACTACGTGGCGTTTATCGAGGATCTGGCACACACCCGCGTGACGTTCATTGGCGTTGGCGCTGGTCGCGAGCAGATCATCAACCGATTCTGGAAGTAATCGGGACTATTTGGTTATTGCGATATACCCCTTTGCGGCCCGGACGGGCGGCCGAGGGGTATATTTGCTTGCAAAGGGCTCGCGCGGAGCGGGCCGTTCATCCATAGAGGAGGCACCCTTGAAGGCGGACACTCAAACCATCGACATCCTGTTGTTGGGCAGCGGCGGCCGTGAGCATGCTTTGGCAGCTAAGCTCGCAGCATCACCGCGCGCCGGCAAGCTTTACATCGCGCCGGGTAACGGCGGCACCGCGAGCTGCGGCGAGAACGTTGTTCTCGACGACTGCGATCCTGCGGCCGTGGCGGCGTTTGCGCAGAGCCACGGATGCGGACTCGTGGTAATTGGCCCCGAGGCTCCGCTCGTGGCGGGCGTGGCCGACGCCGTGCGCGCGGCGGGTATTCCCTGCTTTGGCCCGGGTGCCGAGGGCGCCCAGATGGAGGGCTCCAAGCTGTTCTCCAAGCAGCTCATGGAGCGTGCGGGCATTCCGACGGCAGCCTATGGTTCGTTTACCGACGAGGCTTCGGCTCTCGCCTACGTGCGCGAACAGGGCGCCCCGCTGGTCGTGAAGGCCGACGGCCTTGCCGCGGGCAAGGGCGTTATCGTGGCGACCGAACTTGAGCAGGCCGAGGAGGCCGTGCGCGAGTGCTTTGGCGGCACCTTTGGCGATGCCGGCAATACCGTGGTCATCGAGGAGATGCTCGTTGGTCCCGAGTGCTCGCTGCTGGCCTTTACCGACGGCAAGACCGTGCGCCCCATGGCCACCTCGCAGGACCACAAGCGTGCGCTCGAGGGCGACAAGGGCCCCAATACCGGTGGCATGGGCGTCTACAGCCCGGTGCCCATCGTGACCGATGAGGAGCACGCCACCATGGTGAAGGTCATGGAGCAGACCGTGGCCGAGCTCGCTGCCGAGGGTATCGACTACCGCGGCTGCCTGTACGGCGGCTTTATGCTCACGCCTGCCGGCCCCAAGGTGCTGGAGTTCAATGCCCGCTTTGGCGACCCCGAGACGCAGGTCGTTCTGCCGCGCCTTAAGAACGACCTGGTCGAGGTCATGTTGGCTTGTGCCAACTGCGAGCTCGACCAGATTGAACTCGACTGGCGTGACGAGTGGGCCGTGGCCGTTGTCCTGACGAGTGCGGGTTATCCCGGCAGCTACGAGAAAGGCAAGGTCATTACCGGTATCGCCGATGCCGAGGCCATGGAGAACGTGACCGTGTACCACGCGGGCACTGCCGTGGTGGACGGCCAGCTCGTGACCAATGGTGGCCGCGTGCTTGCCGTGACCGCTCTGGGCGACACGTTCGAGAACGCTCGCAACCTTGCCTACGAGGCCTGCGAGAAGATTGATTTTGAGGGCAAGACCCTGCGTCACGATATCGGCCTGCGCGCGCTGCGCGGCCGCGACGCCTGGGATGCCTAAAATCCGAGAGGAATGAGACGGATGGACGAGAAGAACGAAGAGCTCGTGGACGCGCAGATCGTCGAAGAGGACAGCCGCATGTATGGGCACGCCGAGGGCGAGCCTGGTGGCGAGGTCGCTGACGAGCCGGCGCTGGTGCTGGGCGACGACGACCCGCACGATGCCGAGCTGCACGAGAAGATTCTTTCGGAGGAGTGCGCCTGGAAGGGCAAGATCCTCGACGTCCACCGTCTTGAGGTTGAGCTGCCCAACGGTCACCGCAGCGCCCGCGATATCGTTCGCCATCCGGGTGCGGCGGCCGTTGTGGCACTGACCGAGAGCGGCAAGATCGTACTGGTGCGTCAGTACCGCACCGCCATCGACCGCGTGACGGTCGAGATTCCCGCCGGCAAGCTCGATCCAGGCGAGGACCCGCTCGATTGCGCCAAGCGCGAACTGCACGAGGAGACGGGCTTTAGGGCTGGTCGTATTCGCTTTTTGACGTCGATTGTCACGTCCTGCGGTTTTTGCGATGAGATCATCCACATCTACTTGGCCACCAAGCTCGAGTTTGATGCGCCCAACCCCGATGATGACGAGTTTGTCAACGTGGACCTGGTGCCGCTGCACGAGCTGATCGACGCCGTGCTCGACGGCAAGATCGAAGACGCCAAGACCGTCGTGGGCGCCTTGGCCTGCGATAGCATCGCGCACCGCCTTGGGGGCACGGAGCTCTAGCTTACGCGGTTTTACCAAACCGCGTAACGAGTCGACGCTGCAAACGCCCCTAAGCGGCAATCCGCCTTTCAATCGTCGCTCGCGTACCGAAGTACGCGTCGCTCCTCTTTCAAGGCACCTTGCTCGCTTAGGGACGTTTTCGCTGACGTTGCTAGAACATCGGCGTTATGTTTGTTGGGACGCTTTGTTTTCAGCCCGACCGGCTCAACCGGATTTATCACGCTATTTATTTTTCTTCGAGGACTGCATGTTTAAGAGGTTTCTTTCGTATTACGAGCCCCAGATGGGGCTTTTTGTTGCTGATACTGTTTGTGCTCTGGTGCTTGCCGCCATTGACCTGGCGTTCCCCATTATCCTGCGCAATTTGACCGGTGGACTGTTTACTCAGGGTCAGGCTGCCATTATGCAGGCGCTCGGCATGATCGCGGTGGGCTTGGTGCTGATGTATGCCGTCCGCTGCGCCTGCCGCTACTTTGTGAGCTATTGGGGTCACGTGATGGGCGCGCGCATGGAGTCCAAGATGCGCGAGGACCTGTTCGACCAGTATGAGCGCTTTAGCTTTGCGTACTTCGACCGCAACAGCTCGGGCGACATGATGAGCCGCGTGGTCAACGACCTGTTCGATATCTGCGAGGCGGCGCACCACGTGCCCGAGTGGATCATCATCTGCGGCATCGAGATTATCGGCTCGTTTGTGATCCTCTTTACCATCGCCCCGGTGCTGGCGCTTGCCATGGCCGTGGTGACGGCGGCGTTTGCGGTCATCATGTTTTGGCAGAACATGCGCATGCGCGAGGTCTTTAGCGACAACCGCAAAAAAATCAGCGGCATTAATGCGCAGCTGCAGGATTCGCTGGCGGGCATGCGCGTAGTCAAGAGCTTTGCCAACGAGGAGACCGAACGCTTCAAGTTCCGCGCCTCCAACAATCGCTACCTTTCGTCCAAGGAGAACATGTATCACGCCATGGGCGTCTATACCGCGACGTATGGCCTGCTCTCGGGTGTGCTCTATGTGATCGTGGTGCTGCTGGGTGGTTGGCTCGTTGCCCAGGGTCAGCTGCAGGCGGTCGATATGGCAACCTTCGCTCTCTACATTTCGCTGTTCTGCACGCCGCTCGAGACACTCGTCAATTCGGCCGAAACGTATCAGAAGGCTATTGCCGGCTTTAAGCGTATGGACGAGGTGCTCTCGACCGCGCCGGATATCCAGGACAAGCCGGGCGCCACGGATCTGCAGGTGACCGCCGGCGCCGTGGAGTATCACGACGTGTGCTTTAACTACGAGGATGTCGAGCTGGGCGAGGGCGATGCCGACGAGCGTCCCGTTATCGACCATATGGATCTGTCCATCAAGCCCGGGCAGACCATCGCTTTGGTTGGCCCTTCGGGCGGCGGCAAGTCCACGACCTGTTCGCTGCTGCCGCGCTTTTATGACGTGGCTGCCGGCTCCATTAGCATCGACGGCCAGGATGTGCGCGATGTGACGCAGCAGAGCCTGCGTCGTGCCATCGGCCTGGTGCAGCAGGATGTCTACCTGTTTGACGGAACAATCGGCGAGAACATCGCCTACGGCAAGCCGGGTGCTACGGCAGAAGAGATCGCCGAGGCGGCCCGCCGCGCCAATATCGATACCTTTATCGAATCGCTTCCGCAGGGCTACGACACCGTGGTAGGCGAGCGCGGCAGCCGTCTTTCGGGCGGACAGAAGCAGCGCGTTGCCATCGCGCGCGTGTTTCTCAAGAATCCCAAGATCCTTATTTTGGATGAGGCGACGAGTGCTTTGGATAACGAGAGCGAGGAGGCGGTGCAGGAGTCGCTCGAAGAGCTGGCACGCGGCCGTACCACGATTATCATCGCCCATCGTCTTTCGACCATTAAGCATGCCGATGAGATTGCGACCGTTGAGCATGGTCGCGTTGTGGAGCGTGGCACGCACGAGGAGCTTCTCGCCCGTGGCGGCACCTATGCCCGTTACTATCGAATGCAGTTCGAAGGTGCGCGTGCGCACGAGCTCGACTGATTGATATGACAGGAAGTTTATGGCTGACAAGAACCCTTTGACTCCGGAAGAAGTGACGGAGTTATTCTCCGAAATCGATGCATCCGGTGTCTTGGATCCCACGCTTGCCAAAAAGCGAACCGAGCGCATGCGTGAGAAGGAGGCTGCGGCCAAGCGCGGTGACAAAGCGGCGCTAGCGCAGCTGCGCAGCGAGGACCGCGCGAGCCAGGCAAAACATATCGACCCGCTGTCCGAGGACGATCCTTCGGGCTCGCAGGTGAGCCATACCATTACGAAGACCGCGATGGCCGTGGTCATCGGTATTTTGGTGCTGATCGTGGGCATGCAGATTGGCTACGGCGTGATGCGTCGTCTGAACACCGCCAACCTGTCCGAGAGCGTTTCGGTCGATACCGTTTCTACAGCACTCAAGGGTGGACTCGAGTGGGGCAACGGCTTTACGCAGTTCCCGCTCGACTTTACCGTCGATGAAGCCGATGAGCGTACGGGCACGGTCGAGGTGACGGTGTTGGACACATCGTCTGCCAACGAGCTCGAGCTGCTGTCCAACGGGCAGATTCAGGCCGCGGCGCTCGCGACCAACGCGCTGCTCAACGATAAGATTGACCGCGTGGTGTATAACGTTCACGCCTATATCGACGAGGATAGCAACATTCAGCACGATTCCTTCTTTGGCATGTTCCCCGCGCGCGGCCACCAGAGCGCCATTTTGACGTTCGTGTGGACCAAGAGCTCATCCAACGCCACGAGTATCGACTGGAAGATGCGCATCGTGAGTATGGATGACACCATCGCCGAGCGCATTCAGAAGCAGGTGAACTCGGTGTCGTCGTTGATTGAGGACCCGGTGGTGAGCCAGACCAAGATTGACGAGGAAAAGGCCGAACGTGACCTGGAGCATCGTCTGCATGGCCGCGAGATTTTCCGCGGCGGCAAGCCCGATCGCTCACCGTCCGATTTGCTGGAGCAGGACAAGAGAAAGTAAGACGTCATCATCCCGCGTGAGCCACAAGCCTCGCGGGATGATTTTTTAAGGCTCTGTTAGACCAGGATTGACATTCCGCCCCGTCATCTTCTTGCGATTGCACAATGGTCGCCCTCTTGTCGGATT